>URQW01000021.1 GCA_900550105.1 uncultured Pelosinus sp. | reverse complement strand
TAGGCGATTAGTACCAGACAACACGTGATTCTGTAGGAATCTTATCCATTTTAGCTAAATCTAATAGTTTAAATCTAACCTTTGAAACATAACTATCAGAACCGGAGTCATACTTGGTTGTTTCTTTTTTTATATAATTTCTTGTTTCAATATCAACCTCAACAAAACCAACTTCTTTTGTGTTTTCTGGAGAATAATTACATGATATTTTATTGTCTGTTTTTAAGATGTTTTTTAAAAATACCATTAATCATCATCCCCCATTACCATTTTTTGATAGTTGTATAGCTTATTAGCCTCTTGGTGGGCTTTAATTTGCGAGTAACCTTGTTCCATGAAGAATCTTTCCATCCATTCATGGTTCAGCAAAGTAATATCACGTTCTTTTATATTTTCACCATTAATTAGCCTTTGCCAGGATTGTGCCATTTCATAATCAGGAAAGAATCGTTCTGGTTCTGGACCACCGAGATCATGCTTATTGATAAATATATGCTCCTTTATTTTATCAATAAACTCTTCTTTTATACCAGTATTACGCGATATAGAAGCACTATCTGTTTTCATATGCCTTACAGATTCATAATAACGGAAAGCATGCTCAAGTGCCTTATCACTATCTCGTTGTAAAGCTCCACTATTTGCACCACTTTCCCTAATTATAACACTTGCTTTGTTATTAGCAAGTACTTGATCAGAAGGAGATAGTCCCCCGTAAAAATCCTGCGCAACAAACCGCGTTTCAGGCTTTGCCGGTTGTTCCCAATTTCTCAGCGACTGCTGCCACCCCTTACCGTCTTTCCATTCTTTCCATCCATCAGCACCAAGCAGTTGCTTCTGATCGAAATCCGAAAGTGTCTTAAGATATTCGTCGCCGGCCGCCTTGTTCAGTGCCGCCGAATCCAATATTTTAGACTCTTTAGCAAAATCCATATGAATCTCACCCTCGAAAACGGGCTCTAACAGACACATACAGTGCGCGTGGGCCGGATGCCGCGGCAATTTATCCTTAGGATACACGCCAGGGCCAAGACCATAAAGATCTGTATGCATATAAAAGTCGCATATATCCGTCCTAGGATGCCGACTGCTTAGCCGCCAGCGGTAAGCAATCACATCTGTATTATCTTGATATCTAGCAATAAAAGATTCGCCCCAGGCGGCTGACATTTCTGTCCTGGCAATGCGCTCAGCCAAATACCGACTCTTTTCTTCTACGGCGACATGAACCGCATTATTGAGAGCCTTTTCTGATAGGTCGTTAGCAGCATCGACCACCTTTTGATAAGCCGCTTTCAGCGACCCAGTAGGCGCGTCATGAGCTGCTAGCTGATCGATATTTTTCTGCGCAATTTTCAGCGTCTGATTGAATTCTCTCAAAGCATCTGTATCGCCATGCATGAGCCGTCTAGCTGATTTTTGGAGTTGGTCAAGGTAATCGACAAGCTCAGCTTGCTGAATAACCTTCTTGCCCGAATTATAGCCGTCATAGAGGTCCATTGCGATCCCCTTGACGTCTTTCTGCTGTCGCATAGATGAAGAAATCGTGTCGACGATCTCCTGTCGCAGCCTTGCTGACGATCCATGAAGCCGCTCAGATAGATTCATCTTGTCTGGAGCCCATGCTTCATACAGCAGTTTACGTTTAACCTCGGCGGGATTAGCCACCTTGCTGGGATCGATGCCGTAGCCGTAAGCCGCGGCACGAAAAAGAACGTTCGTGAGAACGTCCTGATTGCGACCGAAGAAATTGTTTTCTGCCAAAGCTTTCACGATTGCCTCACTAACCCCCATACCGCCTTCAATCAATTCAAAAGCACGATCGGCGACCAGCTGAGCTAGCTTCTGAAACTCCTTACTGTACTCACCGATCAGTTTCATGTACTCTAGCGTGAACTGATTATGCTGCGCTGCCATCACTGTTCACCTTATTATCTGGAGGTAATTGATTTTGTGGCGGTTGTGCAAGCGGTAACGCTTTTTGACTATCGACCATCTCCTGCGCCTTAGTTGCATCCATACCGAAGAAGGCAATAAACATAATGACGGCTGCTTCCGGTGCAACAGTTCCGGCAGAAACATCAGAAAGTAATGTGATGGCATCGCTCATCTGTGTGCCATCGGCAGTATATCGCTCATCTTGCGCCCTGGCTTCAATATCCGCGATAACAGCGTCATAACGATCCTCAGGGATATCATTCAGATATGCTGCAACAGCCTTTTTCTTGGCTTCTACGTTAAACTCGGGGCTTACATTAAGATCAATAGCTTTAGCGACCTCATCCAATTCCCCAGCCACATCCACAATGCCGAAGTCGTCGCTATACTTGCACGTGTAACCGACCTTCTTATTGGTCCAAAGCTCAAATAAAATAGCCAATTTGATCTCTGCATCTTGGCAATTCAAGGCAAAATCAGCAAGGACCTGGTTCGCTTGCTCGAAGTCCCAGGCTTTCGCAACGCCTGAGTTCTTCGTTTCAACACCAGTCACATGACTTAGCTCGGCCATGCGGAAAATCTCCTTGATCAGATCAGAGCGTTCCTCACGGAGTTGCTGCAATTGCTCAGCTGGTGGAGCAATGTACTCAGGTCTGTTACTGAGCGTCCCGTCATAGGGAAGCATATTTTCAGGACCAACCACAAGCTCAGCAGCATCCTCCTTGTCTTGTCCATCATCCGATAGCGGATATGTTAAAATGGCGAAGGCCTGCGCCCGCTGCAGCTCACGAATCTCAGAACACAGATTGTATAGCGCAAGGTTAGACTGAGCAATGTTATAAAACTCAGACTGAGGCATTAGCTTGCCAGGACTGCTTTTGCGCGACAGAAGCGGCACAACCGGACAATGACCCAAGCCGTGAGTTCCCGCATGAATCGTGCCATCGGCTCGCTGGCATAGCCAGTCTGTAGAAGTCCACATCCACGTCTCTGTTTTTGTTGCGCTACCGAAAGAACTCTCTGCAGCCACTGTGTAGGAAAACTCTGTGATCTGTCCGACTTTGTTGCAAACACAGTTTGTAACCTGCTTTCGCGTGACCATGTAGACATAGGGAAATGCCCGATTTTTAATTACATCGGCCATGTTCATCGGCTGATCGGCCACATTATCCATAACCAAGAAGCAAACGCCATGAAGCTTTGCCTGTCTTCCCGCTTCCTTCATCCATCTGCTCATCGGCGTACCCTGCGTGTCCACGTCATCTATAAAACGTGAGAAAAGGTCGTTCGTCTGCCACTGGCGTTCCGGATTCTTTCGAAATACCGGGTTGACGTGCGAATTGACCACGACACTGACATAATTCAGATAGTAAGCAAGCCGCTTACGCCTAAGATGCTTTTCCGGTGTCTCGCGGATATGCGGTACCAGATAGTCGCCTGTTTTAAAGCCGCCCTGTCCATAATAGGCATCTTCGAGAAACTTATAATCATCAATGTCAAACCATGCAGAATAAGCCTCAACGGCTTCTCGTTCTCCCAAGGCATCCACCTCCTTCTTAAATTTTGCTCGAACTTTTTGCAATAAACTTGCGCGGCTTCCACAAAGCCAAAGCTAAAGCGTCGGCCATGTCAGGAGACTTTAGCCCACGCTTTTTCATGTCTTCTTTTCTTTCAAGTTCGATTTCTCCATTTGAATTGACGCGATATTTACGGTTACTGATCTGACTGATCTGCTTGTCGCTATACCAAAGCACGATTGTATCAGTACGCAGGCGCTCACGAAGCATGCCCCACATCAAGCCAGCAGAATTTGCGTAGTTGACAGGATCTTCTGTTTTGAGGCGCCCACCACGACCGCCAAAATGGCACTCATAAACCTTGACATTCTTCCATTGCTTTTCTTTGATGATTTCCTTAAGGCGATCATATACACCAACGCCCAAGCCATCACAGTCGATCTTGACATTGATCTGCGGTAAATCATATTTCTCATTGTACCTTTCGATCATTTGGACAGTCCGGCCAGTCAGCTCCATCGTATCGTTGTGGTGATACTCTTTCGGCTTCTGCTGATAGTAGTCATCAAATAAAGGACAAATAACACTATCATCATCGCCGAAGCGAGCCACATCGATGCCGATATCAATGACTTTAGGAAAAACAACAAGCAGTTTCTTTTCGCTGTTTTGCCTTACCCATTCCATAGCAATTAAGCTGTCAGGCATGGCTTTGGGGAACTCTCCAGCAACACGCACACGGAAAACATCACTGTCTTCACCGTACATGTCAATGATCATCTTAACAAAGGCTTGTGATACCCGCCCGGACTTACGACCATCAATGTGAAAAGTCGCGTACAATTCGCTATTATCGTTATGACTGTCGAAAAACCAGCCAACCAACTTAGTCGGGTTTCCGCAAGCAAGTAACTGAGCGCCTTCGGTAGAAAGAGCGCCAAGCACAGGTTCGAAAATCTTATCCGCTACGCCAGACGCTTCGTCCAGTATGTAAAAAACGTGGTCAGCATGGAACCCTTGCAGCGCATCAGGTGTCGATGCAGTGCGCGGTACCGCAAACCATTCTTCGCGGTGAGCCTTGTGGTAAAACCTTTCGGCGGTCCACTCAAAAAGATCTCCGTCAGCCGATTGCCTGTTCCATTTGTTGAGCTCGGCCCACAAAATGTCATAGAGCTGATGCTGAGTCGGTGCCGTACAGGGCACCTTCGGAAAAGGCCTCGAGTACATAAACCATTTGATCACCCATGACTCAACGGCAGATTTGCCCACGCCATGACCAGAACGAACAGAAGTAAGCTGATTCTTGCCACAGCTTTCTAAAATCTGCCCTTGGTTATCGTCGGGCGTGGCACCGATGACTTCTTTGACATACTCAACAGGATGATCCGCATAAAACATCATGGCCCGTGGTTCAAGAAGAATCGGACTGACTTCAATCATCGGTTCTTCCAAGCCTCCTCAAGCGCCTGAGCATGAGTTTTTGCCGCCTCAGTGCCGCTGCCGCTTTGATTTGCGCTTTCAATCGTATGCTTCAGAGCCAGTTGCCGCGTTTTCTTCTCTTGGACCTTAGTCAGCGCTTCTTCCAGTCTAACAATATCATCGATCACACGAAAATGTGTCTCGCGGATCTCAGTCGTAATCATTTGAGCCTCAGGCACCGTGACCGTTTTCATCTGACCTGACTTTTCATCATAGACTTCGACGGCCTTCTTCTCGACAAGACGCTCTTGAAGGATTTTCTTCTCATTTTCGGTGAGGCCATCCATCAGGTGTTTGATGCGCTCCATCATACGGCGCTCTCGAATGGTAATGAGCCGAAGATCCTCTTCGACCTGGGCAAGAGTGTCGGTATTGATTGAGTCGTAAATCGCCCGTTCCTCATCAGTCAGACAGTGATACCAAATGGATTCATACGCACCTGTCTTAAGCCCATTCTTATTGGCCTTTGGCGCTCCATGCCCCCTAGAGTTTTTGTTACCTTTGGGGGCTCCCGCCTTTTGTTGTACAACTTTCCTTTTTGATTGTTGTACAACATTCCATTTGTCACGCTGTTTCCATACAGCAACCTTCTTTTCATCCTCGCCAAGCATTTCAGCAATTTGTCGATTCGTTATATTTCCTTCATGCTGCAGGAAGATTTCTTTTGCTTTATCTCTATTCGGACTCCGTTCTCTTGGCATTACATCAACTCACCACCTCCCGCAAAAAAGAAAAGAGCTACAGCTCTTCTCGCTGCAGCTCAATATCAAGCTCAATTAACTTTTTCAAATCGTCAACACTTTTAATCTCTATATGACCTTTTTGAAAATCGCTTACCCACTTGGCTATCCCCGCCTGAACTATCTTGCGATATTTTTCTTTGGATTCTTGAATTCCTTCGAAAACAGTCGCTTGATGTTGTAAAAGCAAGCCTTTACCATCTTTTGTGACTTTTAGGTTTTTCCTGGTAATTGCTGACACCCCCAGCCATAATGTAAAATAATGGCGAGATAGTAGTCTTTCTCGTACCGTGGCCACGGCGTTTCCTACTATCTCTGGGGCAAGGGTCGGATGTTACAGCATCCGACCTTTTGTCATTTTACTTTAAAATATAAGATAAATCAGAAATCTTTCTATTCTATAATCGTTGTGTATATGTTATACTTCTACAGCAATATTATGATTAATTATCTGATGTTTTTTGTTATTTTCAAGTATTTAATTTACTCTTATTACCTAATGAAAATATTTTAGAAGCCCAGATGCTATAACCATCTGGGCTTCTAAAACATACTATTTCTTTGAATTTTGATAAGCATCTACTCTCGTCTGATAACTATTCCACGATTCATTAGATTGTTGTCCTGAGCAAGGCTGTCCCATGGTTGATTGCCACTGCCCTGCATTAACAGAACCTTGATGTGTCCATTGTCCATTACTTTTAAACATGCTTGAGTTAAAATCATTATTGTCCGACAAAATAATCACCTCCTTTGATTACTATTATAAAGTTTCATGATATTCGAATACAAACTAGTATCTTGATGAATTACATCAAGATACTAGTTTTATTTATATGAATTATTTTTTTGAATTCAACAAACATATTTCATTAAGTATCATGATTTTCGCATTTAAAAACCGCTAAAAAAGAGGATTCTATGCTATAATCAAAACAAAAAAATTAACACAAAGTGGAGGGATTTGTATGGATGACCAAATCATGTGTAAACTTTTTTTGGATGTTTTCAAAAACCTTTCTTCACCCCAAAAATCACTACTATTAGAAGCCTTAAGAAATACTACACCAAACCCAAACATTGATTTAGATCCCAAGAAAATACTTTTATATGATTTTTTAACAGAAATCTTAAAAAAAGATGAGATTCCTTTTTCAGAAGAAAGCCTTAAGGAACAATTATACCATTTGAATCTACCAGAAAATTCAACCTACCAAAAATGTACATATCAAAAAGATGAGTTTGAAACAACTGAATGCAATTTTCTTTCCCTCTGTTATAACGACAGAAAGGAATTCTCCAATGTTATAATTTTTCCTAACTTTGATCCATCTCTATTTGAAATATCGATTTCTAAAAACGGTTCCAAATTTCTCCTATCAAAAAAATATAAGACTTTTATGTTAGGCGAAATAGAGCTCTTCTACCCTTACGATCCGATGTTAGGTGCTTTTTATATGACAAGTATATCCTCAAAGCCTATAAATTATTGGAGTTTATCACATTCGATGTTTAAAAACTTACTGCAAATCCACGAGTTTAGTCTTTGGGTTGCAAAATCTTTAGCAAATAAAATTCGCCTTACAGATCAAAGCATCATACAATTGGAGCAATTACGTTATAACTTATTAGAGGCCATCTTGGATAAATTTTCAGCCGTCAAAAACTCAATGTCTCCTCACGAAAGTAATTCCCAAGCTATACCCATAACCTTTAGTAAAGCAGAACTGGAAACCTTTTCACCAATCCCGTCAAAAACAAATCAGGCACTAAATTATATAGGACGAACTATTAAAAGTAGAATAGAAAGACAATATGTACAAACGACAAATTCTTCCCAAAGATCCAAAGTTTTCTATTGTACATGCAATAATATTTTTGAAGAACTGCAACATTCTTCTTATCCATCTTTAGAAATTAAATTTCGCAGAAACTGTAAAACTTGCAATAAAAGAAGTATCCACTGTCCATTCTCACACAAAACTCATGAATAATTATTCTTTTTTACAACTCACTTTTTAACTGGCAACAATATATACCAATCGAAAACCTGCGTAGCTGCAGGTTTTTTTTAATTCATGAAAATCCAATCATAATTAAGCTAATCATCAATAGCCCTAGCTTGTCTCCTCTGGCCACTTATGTGATCATATAGTCAAACGACAAGAGGGAGGAGATAGTTAATGAGCAGTGCCCTAGCATTCTTAAAAGCAATCTGCTTCATCATAAAGTTGCTGACTCTTCTTGATCAACTTTGGCGCCTTTTTTTCCTGTGAAGTCTTCCCACCGCCGAATAATCACATCACAATACACTGGATCAATCTCCATCACTCGAGCCACTCGCCCCGTCTGTTCAGCAGCCATCAACGTGCTACCGGATCCGCCAAAGAAATCAACGACGGTCTCCCCAGACTTGCTTGAATTCTGTATAGCCCTTGCACATAATCCAATAGGCTTAGTGGTTGGATGATCACCATTCCTTAAGGGCTTGTCAAACCGCCATACCGTCGAGAGACTATCCTCCCCGGCCTGCAGCATTTCGTAAGCAGGTACCCGAACCGTCACGAACCTCACACCGTCCGAAAACGTAAGCAGCGCCCCTTGATCATCTTCTTTGATCGTGAGAGGCGCTGTTTCTTCTATTAGAGTTCCTTGCTTTCGACCACCATAGAATCTATGGGCTGCACCAGGCTTCCATCCGTATAAAATAGGTTCATGTTGCCACTGGTAATCCTGGCGGCCAAGTACAAACTGATTTTTTGCCCAAATTAGGCACTGCTTGTACATCCATCCGGACGCCTGCATGCTCCCCCGGAAATTACTCCCCTCAGAATCAGCATGACAGACATAAATTGCAGTGCCCTGCTTCGCTACATCGTACATCGACGAAAAAGCGGCATGTAGAAACTGATTAAATGCCTCACTCGACATGTTATCGTTCTGGATCGTGAGCTTGTCTTTCGTACCACCTTCGTAGGCCACATTATAGGGCGGGTCCGTGAATATTACATCAGCTAGGTCACCATTCATTAATTTTTCGACATCAGTTAACTTTGTTGCATCACCGCACATAAGCCGATGTGCCCCAAGCTGCCATATATCCCCCAGCTTCGTAATAGGCTCCGTGATTCCTTTGACTGCAGCCACAACATCAAAATCATCTTCTTTGACTTCGATAACACGTAGGTCAGCCAGAAGGTTGTCTACTTGCTTTTCGCTAAACCCGGTAAGATCCATATCAAAGCCGATTTCATGAATTTCAGACATCAATTCACCCAGCACAGCATCATCTATAGATGACAATTCCGCTATCCGATTGTCTGCGATCAGATCAGCCCACTCATCTGCGTCCGATCCATAGTCCTGCCGATCTACTGGCGCCTTTTCTAATCCCAAATGCTGAGCAGCAAGCAAACGCCCATGTCCGCGAACAATAAAACCAGAGCGGTTGCTCACAGTAATAGGAGAGCGCCATCCCTGGTTCTTAATGATCTTAGCCAGTAATTCAATTTGCCTTTGAGGGTGCGTATTAGGATTTCGCGGGTTTGGTATTAGCGCTGCGACATCTATAAGCTCGTCATACGCGCAGTGAATTGCTATATCCATAAAATCCTCCTTACCTCGGCCCTGTGCCGGTATGCATCTCAGTTTTTCTTATTTCCGCTATCTTACGTAAGGCAACGAAGTGTGACTCCCATCCATCAAACTCGCCTTTGGCAAGTTCATAGATCGCATTAGCTATATCCAGAGCGTCTCTTGCTTCAATCACCGCTTCATCGGCTTCCACGGTCTTTGTAACAATCGACGCCGGTACTCCATTCCCCCGCGATGCTATAATTGCCCGAGCCAATGCTCTTTTATATGCCGTATCTTTTATGGCCACATCAGACTTGTACTGCGTCAGCTTATCCGCTAGAGTAGCGATCTGATTTGAACAAGTAGCAAGCATGGCCTCAATTTGGTGCGGTGTCGGATGCAGTGGAATTGTAAATTCACTAGCTTTTTGCTTCATATATCGAAAACCTCCACGCCTTATGGACTATTTCTTTAATTTCTTCCACGGATTTTCCCTCGCGTGCGGCAATCAGGGAGAATAGTTCATCAGGCTTTACTTTCCCTTTATGATTAAGCCCGTGACATCCTGCCCCAGCCCATGCAGGACCGCACAACTTTAAACAATTCTCTTTTATATCGGGACCGCCAGCGCCGCGGCTAATTACATGAGCAACCTCTAATACAAGAAAGCCATTACCTGGTCTGCCACATCGTTCGCAGTAGGTAATGGCTTTCACTTTCTTCATGCCCTTAGCGTCTTTTACCCTAAAAGGCTTTGGTATCGGCTGTACATTCATTTAATCTGTCTTCGATCAGGACGCCTCAGGCTGCCATTCTTTCGCTCAATTGGAGGCGCATTCTTAGATCCCAAATCATCGCACCAAGCTATACTCTGGCAGCGTCCATCAACGATATCCTTTGACCTTGCCATGCAAAAACCATTTTTCTGGTCTAAACATTTTCTGAGATTGCATCGATCTGGCACGAATATCACCTCTTTTATAAAATAAAAAAGACATCAACCAGATTAATCTAGTGATGTCTTTTTTATTCAATAAACTAATATAAAAATTTATGCTACTGTAATTCCCAGTCTTTGCAAGTAACGATCGAAATCAATGCCAAAGTGATTGAGAATTCTCCCCACTGCATAGGTGTTTTGGGAAATCGTCATATTCGGATTTGGTAGCGGTATTATTCCTAAACCACTATCGATACTAATTGCTCTGGCACGATAAACAGGAACTCCGTTATAGCAAAAAAAGTAATCTGATGCATATGCTTGCGGATTTTGAAGCTGTTGGAGCCAACGTTCTTCGAAAAGCACTCTATTATCTTCTGTTCGTGGCAAAAAGATTGAAATTGACAAGTCACTGCGAAGTGTAATCCTCCCCGACCCTTCATCATAAAGCCAGTCTTCGATGGATTCAGTTTCAGCAATTCGATGGGAAAATTCATTGAAGTCCACTTGCAACACCCCTTTCTGGATTATTAACTATTTCGCCAATATCCTGTAAATCCCTGCAAAAATATGTAAAAAGCCGCCTTTTCTTAGGCGGCTTTCCGGTGCTTATAAAATTTTCACACTACCATTATACAACATTCATTTTCGCATGTCACTAGCAACTTTTTCGCATGGAGTAAATACCATCAATTCCAAAAATCAACCCGCTGAGCATATCGCACGCCATGCGAATATCCCTATAGTACGTACTTTGATCAATACCTACTTTTTCACAAATATCAGCAGGCTCAGATTCATCAATATAAAGCATCTCAACAATTCGATAACGACGCATATCCTCAGGTTTATTTGATGCTTCACAGTAAGATTTATAAACCCCCAGCATGGCATCAATATGGGACAAAATAATAAAAGTTCTGGTCACGCTTCGCTTGATCGACTCAACATAAATATCGGTATCACACTCTTCAAGAGAATCTAAAATCTCGATAGCGCTTTCTTCAGCGGATTCTTGCACCTGATTCATGTACTGAACCGAATTTTCACAGTGAGACTTAAATAAATTATAATGCTTTAATAATAATTTTGTGTTTCTAAGACGCTTGTCATGACGATCCTTAACCACTTTTCTTTTAAAATTAGTCATATATGTCATAGCCGCATGCACGGCAGCTTCAGCAGCTATTCTTACAATTTCTTCTTTACTTAAACTAGAATTATATTGTGCAGTACCTTTCCCCATAGAATTAATCCTCCCCTAAAAAGCGCCTTATAAAATAAAACACCAAAAGGGCGGTCATTGCCGCCCAGTTTTAACTATTTATTTTTGCTGAATCCGCATCGATCTCGCCAATACTTCTTGCAATTTTGGCAACAGCCACATGTCTGGCGGCACACAAGTCGTAGCGCCACTGGACAATTTCCTTTCATCAAATCGCCTCCTCGCATTATGTAAATTTTTCGTCAAAGTTTCAATCGCAACATGACTATAAGCAAAAATCTCTGATATAACCTTTGTAATCTCTCGCATCTTGCGATTATGCTTAGCTATAGCTAATTTTTTTCTGGTATTAACTATAAGCCGCCGTTTGTTCACCACTTCATCCTCCTTGCGATAATCTGCTGACTTATTGTTTGAAATAGTATACAAACTTTTTAAAAATTTGTCTGGTTCTATCAGCCGACGCGAGACAGAATATTTTCCGCATACCGAAACTGCTGCTTTATGTATTCATCATTAATGTTCCCGCCTGAGGCAAGCCAGTCTCGAATACGACTATTGATATCTGTCATGACCGATAATGGCAGAGAAGCTTTGACTAAATCCTCAACTGAGTTGATCTTCATTATTCATCTCGCTCCTGGATCATAACCAATAAAGCCGCTTTACAAATGTCTTCCGGTTCAAGAAAGAATATGCAATCAGGCCAAATAACAAAGGTTCCATCAGATAAATCTAACCTGCTACTAATTACTTCTCTCAAACACTCAGAAAACAGCCTTCGGCAAGAAAACTTTTTCTTTTTGGTGTGTTTAATTACTTCCCATACCACCGATAGGTCTTGGCTAAAGCGTGGAAATTCATTACCATAGAAACCTATCTGTACAGCCTCATTGCAAGACACTCTGCTATACCGTTCTGGCTGAGGATATTTACTTTTCATCCAAGGCGCTGTTTCTCCCGGCATATGAATCACACACAGCTCATTTTCTCCGCGTTTTTCTTTATAAGCTTTATACTCCATTAATTCAGCCACCACTGCATCTAACTCTCGCCCTGGCTTCATATCAATAATAGTTTGCTTGTCCATTAAACAGCCACCCCTTCCCACTCCCATAAACGCTGTTGCCCTTTCGCGTGGATCGGCGTAACTAGTTGCTGTAAATTTTTTAGTCTCCATGCATAGCGCCCAATACTGAAATCACCAAAAGCCAACTCATCCCCGACAACGTTTGTGCCGTCCTCTAAAACTGCAGCGGTTCTCTTTTCATCGCCAACTTTCAGGCTAACCTTACCAACAACACGCAAACAATCAGTCAGATCCGCTGTGGCCAACACCACGCCTCGCGGCAAATCATACGGATCAATTCCTGCAACTACCAACTTTCTGGCGATACGACTGGACAGATCATAATCCAATTTATTGAGTTTGAGTTCTCGCGCTGCCGCGTGGATCGCGATGGGGCCACGATACTTCGTAGCCCATCCTCTCGTTTCATATATCTTAGCCCCGCAAGTAACTAGGCTTGTCCACGGTTGCAAAATAGTTATGGCTTTCATGATTTATCTCTCCTCAAAATGTTTACCTTTGCACCAGTAATATTCCTCAGCCGGGCTGTAGCTCTCGATAATTAGTTTCGGCTCTTCCACTGTACAAATGTGGTCTCCTTCGCCAATGGCGATGCACTCAACACATCGTTCGCAACAAGATTTATTCTTCTTATTTTTGTTCATCAGTACCCCTCCAGTCTGCTAAAGCTTTAATTAAATCGTCCCACCCAACGCAAACTGGAGAATCACCAAACTTAACGTATAAAGCTGCCGCCTCACACACTTTTTCAGCCTTAACCAGTTTTTCCTCAGCCGTTAAACAGTTATTCATCCATACATCACGATTAAATTCTGCATCTACTAACTTTTCTTTAGGCACAATTTTTTCTTCTTGCATCGCCTCAAAAGCTTTCCCCGAAACCTCAACCTGTCTTTTTAGTTCAGCATTTTCAGCTTCTAATTTAATTTCATCCTCTGTTTTCCCACAACCAAGGCAAACTGCTTTGCTAATCGATATGTATGCTCGATTGCCTAAAGAGAATTTCCCAAATATACGATCAAACCGTTCATGTCTGCAATTATCCATTTTTACTCCTCCAAGCATTGATTATATTTACAATTCCATCTATGCCTTTTACCAACAAAGGAACCCAAAAGAAAGACGTAAGGCAAAACACGATTATTATTATTGCTGTATTGTCGTTTATTTTGCTTTCCTCCATTCCTTAAGCGCATCTTGCGCTATTTCGTTTCCGATGCTATTTCCATAGCCGCCTCCAGGGCCACCTAAACGCGCTAATTTATCCAATGCCACCACCAATTTATTAACCTTATCCGCGGCTTTGGATGGCGTAGTTTGGAAAACTTCGTCTATTTCCATCATTGTTCCGATTAAATGCGCTGCTAAATTAGAAAGTATCCCTCTTCCACCATGATCAGCCGTATTTTCTGGTATATCATAATCAAAATATTTATCTTTTACATCAGATACAATATTTTCAGTGTAAACAATAGCAATTTTAATCTCTTCCAACGCTTGGCACATAACAGCGACTTGGGCCGTAAGTTCATCGCGCTGTTTCTTATATTCAGCAGCCATATCACAAGCATGTTTATGTAAAGTGTGTTCTCCTGAAAGCTCTAGCTCAGTAGCCGCCAGTTTTGCTTCTAACTCAGCGTTTTCTATTTTTAATTTATTGTTTTCGTTAACAGTGCAAGCAATCATCACTTCTGTCTTGCTTTGTTTTCTACCGCCGCAGTATATTACAACATCATTTTCACTCACCGCTTCCATCCCCTTTCGCGCACAAAGGGCAATACTTGGCCTCAATGATATTGTTATAATCACAAGGTATCGTTTCACCCACTTCAAGGTTAACTACACAACAATTACAAATCTGTTTTCCGCATTCTTTACAAACATAAATTGCTTCATCGTCTGGATCATCTGTATTCTTACAAATGTCACAAAGATGATATTTGTAAATTTCATCAGTTTTTATTATTTCGATCATTATTTACCGCTCCCAACCCATCAATATTTTCGAGTAGTTCAACTGTCAAAATTTATTTGACGGTTCAACTATTAGGGATTTCTTACATGTTCGGCGATTCTGGTAAAGGCATCCAATGAGTCCACTTATCAAATCGTTCTGATTCTCCCCTTGTTTCATCCCACCAATATTTATAATCATCGCTATACAAACTTCTTAGACCGAACAATCCTCCGTTTGTCACCAAAACAAGCGTATCATCTTCCGGCAATCGTTCGCTAACTGGTATCCATTGCCGATCAACCTGTGACTGTGATTCTTTTATTTGTTCTTTTGATAGAGCCACTTGCAAATTAAAATTGTCAACATGAAAATCGACTTGCGCCTGTAACTCCCTTACGGCAGCTACTAGACATGGTATGTCTTGCTTGGCATTGGCGATAAACAAAGCATCAGCTTCACTTAAAATATCATCAAATTCATCAGATCCAATTAAGTTATTTCCATTTTCACTTGCAACATAATTCTTTTTTTCATACCTTACCGGATCATAAACGCAATGACCATTACCGTGGATATGTTTAATATGGCACTGTCCTATCCAATAGCCATTAAACCACTTACTACCTGTAGCCGAATTACACCGTTTCTCGATTTCTTGCAGCCGTTCTTTGCTAATCATTAGCACTCGCCACTCCTTCCTTTGGCATCTTCCAGAATTACTTGCATCTCAATGCTTTTAACAACAACAGAGGGATCATTCAACGCTTTACGAAAATCAGCTTGAACCATCACTTTAAATTTTTCACGCATTTCGGCGTTATCCTTATCGCCAACAATGCGACTATATAACGGTTCATCATATTCCTCTACACTTTCCAAAACAGTTATGTGTTTGATTTTCGGCATCGCCACCGTCCTCCATTCTCTTCTGTAATACCGTATCAAACTCTCCAGGCTTGTCTGTATGAGCTTTTTTCTTGCCGTCCCTATACTTATCGCCAAACGTACGTTTTGTTAGTGAGAGCGGCAGGATCAACTCCCGCCGCTTTTTCCGTTAAGCATCACGACCACGATCTAACCTGTCAAAATCATCATCGCCTTCTTGAATAACCCATATTCCATTTGAGCTCATGTACCATTCGCCTAAACTACTAGCCATAAGGCTTGGCAATATCTGCTCAGCCATTGCCTTCGATGCTTCGGGCGGTACCGCATTCCCAATCGCTTCTCGCCAACGCGAATCTGATCTTCCCGCCAATTTAAGAGGAGAGCCATCAGGCATTGTCAGAGGTAAACTCTGCAATGCAGCCAGCTCCAATGTTGTCAGCGGCCTGTGCCAAGTTCCATCCTCTGCAATAATCATCCATACGCCCGCTTCACTGTCTTCAGGTATTCTTGGATCAGCAATCGCTGCTGTTCCTGAGTAAACATCACCAGAACCAGTAACCGTCTTTCCAGTCTCATTCCAATTTTGAACTCCCATTGTTCCGTTTCTAACCGAACATGAAAACCTCGGATCAGCGATCGATGAAGGCGAACACATCACTCTTGCCATAGCCCTGATCGGCGGGGACTCTTTTTCCCAATCAAGCACACCATAACTGTCTGGGTACATTTTGCAATTAAACCGTGGGTCAGCAATGGCCTTAGCTCCACTACTAGGTGCCTTACTTCCAGTAACAGTTCCTGACGGCTGCTCCCATAGAGTTACACCATACGAATGATGAAAATATCCTTCTTTATGCTCTATTCTTGGGTCCGTAATTGACTGAGCTCCGCTTTGAATATCGGCAATTCCAGTTACTGTAGTCGCCTCTTTATCCCAATTGCACACTTTCATTTTGTTACTGTAGCCAGAGATGGTCGTTCTTGGATCTGAAATGGCAGGAGCGCCGCTTCCAAATCTTGTCCCAGTAACGCAAGGTCCCGTCTCTTCAAACCGCACTACACGATACACTGCAGGATGCTTGCCTTCGCATGAATTGAGTCGTGGATCAGATATGCATCCAGCTCCATTATTAGGCCGATGCGCCCCGGTTACGGTTGACCCAGCTTCACCCCATTTGCTTATTCGGTAAATCGAACGATATGTACCGGAGTTAAAAGAAACTCGCGGATCAGGTATAGCAGCTGGTGAACTGCCGCCTTGCTTCATATTTCCCGTTACAACCCCTGCAGGCTCATCCCATTGCATCATTCCAAAACTGCTTTTTCTTGGAACATGCTCAATACGGTACTGTTCTGGATTTATATCTTGCAAGTCTCGCCAATCACCACCTGCAGGGATAAGCGCCAACCTAACCCACGTTTTCCACTGCAGTTTCGGCATTCGATGAAGTGGTCCCATATTTCCGGTATCCGGTAAAGGAATCGGTCCAATCACATCTCCGATTGACTTAAGGTCTCTGATCAACGGCTTATAGATAAATGCTGGTATTTTCTTCTCGTTTCTCGCGATTAACAAAAACCGCTTACGACGTTGTCCAAGTCCACCAATTTCACCGCAGTCATGAGTCTGATGATCGAAAACATAGCCGTATTTTCCGAGGACACTTTCCACTTTTTTTATCAGTTTTGCGCCTCGGCTCGTAATCCGAGGTACATTCTCAATCAAAATGCAGCTCGGAAGATTTTCTTCAAAAGCTTGCATGGTCAATTCCATGGACCGTACCACCAATCGATTAAGCGCTTGATATTTTTCACTTGCTGCGCTTTTACTCGGTAATAGCCCGCTGAACCCCTTACAAGGTGGGCTTAAAAATATTACGTCTGGATAGTCGCCTGCCGCTCTATATAAGTCCCACGGAGTAACTTCTTGCCAATCTTCTGGCGGCTCCTTGCCATGAAAAGCAATATAGTCATCTCTGCTGAAAAAATCCATTTGTACTGCAGGCGCTCCTGTTAAATTCTCAAAGTCTTCACATGCGAGGGGATCGCAATCGATCCCCACTAATGTTTCAAATTGGCCAACTAATCCGCGATATTCAGCCTTAGCTCGCTGAAAACCCAACGCCCCAGCACCTATACCGCAAAAGAAATGCGCTACTTTATAGTTCAAGGTTCCTCTCCCCCAAATGTTTAGATTAACCAACCAGTGACGCCAAAGGATCAATGTAATCTGTCCCGGCATTTGTTTTCGGTTCCGTCTGCTCGGTAGGCTTCGATTCTTTTACTGGAGTTTCACTCGCCATGCCTGGCATCATATTCTCTCGTTTAACAAAATACCGATTCGTCATCAGTGTGGAGTGATTCCCTTCCTGATCGGTTCCGCCATCCGCGTTATAATCAGAAAAGACTGCAGCCGAGCAGATCCGGCAGAGAGCTTTATTTCTCCCTTTACTCATGGTCGCAAAATATTCGGCGCCACAACGACACTCGACTCGATAATGTCCTGATGCCGGATTATTAATTGCTGCTGGTGTGACTGGCCCTTTATCCACGCCATATAGAGTATGAATCCGCTGCTTAACCCATTGACCTGAGGGCAGCTTGTCCGCACGAATACCAGCAATCTCCTGTAGATCAATCGCAATAAATTCGCCGTCTACATACTGCGCAACAGTGCTTCGTGCATGTTTTGGTCGCTGAATTTCGTCAATAATGATTTTGGTCATATGTGCAGGCAATAAATTTTCGAAACTGATGCCACTATTCAAGATAATCTGCACCGGATATTTTTCTTTCGCTTTCTCCTGATCGGCAGCTGCAGCTGTAATTTTTTCTTCGAGCTGCTTAACCTGAGCCTGAAGCAATTTATTTTCTTTGGCTTGCTCATCAAACTGATTGCAAAGATCTTTTACGCGGTCAATAATGTCAGCATTGCTTGGATTTTCAGGCCTGTCATCTTGAAAATACAGGAGATCAACAAGTTTTTCCTTGAGTTGATCATCTTCATGAACTGTTTGAAACTGCTCAAGCTCTAATTCAAGCTGCTTAATTCGAGGTAAGTACTTTTCGTTTACAGTGTCTCGCATAAAATTGAGTGTCGCCAACGCCGCATTATAGACCTCTGCTGGCACATTTTTCACGGCAGTACCCGGCAGATCTTGGGCTTCAGGCGTTCCAATATAGCTATACTGGCATTTATCTGTTGCCGCCGCATTGATCGGATACACGCCATACTTGGTTAAAACTTCACGAATCTGGCATTCTTTATATTCCTTGCTATAACAAGTCTTGCAAGTCGTTTCGATCACAGATGAATACCATGCTTCAAAATCCGCTAGGTCAATGTGAAGAACCGTGTCCATTGCGGCCATTTCCATACATTTATCTTTCGCTTCAGCGGTGCGAACAAAGACATATTCTCTATCAAGTACATATTTCATGAAATCTCTTTTTGCATCATCATCCAAAGCCGCTGAACGCATTGCAAGAGCTTTATTAAGCCAGCTTCGTCCCATGCGCAAGTACTTCAAGAATTCCGGTGGAATGCTTTTTACTTTGGAATACTCTTTGATAGCCTCATCGATCAAGGCAAGCATTGCTGTTGCCCGAACAAATTTATCCTTTTCCTCTTTTGACAAATACGAATTCATGGTTAATCCTCCCCCGATTTTCGATTCATTTATAGAGCTAATCATTAACCTTCACTGGTTCATCAAACCATGTTGAATATGTTCCATTTTCAAACCGAGCAATAAGATTTCCGTTTTTATCAAGCAGATCGTAGCCAACAACTATATCCTTGATTTCCGCAATTTCTCTTGGCTCTCCTGACTCGGCAATTTTGCCGCCAATTGCATACACGTCCATTCGGTCCGAGGCATATACACAAAGTGTGTTTATTTTACCGTATGCCACTATCGATCAGCCTCCTTGTTTAGCTCCAGCCCACAAATCTGACAGAAACGATGATCTTTTCCAATCTCCTCATTCTGGCAGCGTGGGCAAATTAATTCACTCGAATTCGAGAGGTTTAGTTCATTACACAGAATTTGAGCAAATATAGGCATGATTTCTGTTGCAAAAACCTTTGCATCGTGCGGATAGTCAGTTTCGACACTGAACACCTCCCATGCGTCTGGACAAATATTACTTAATGAGCTGCTATGCATTTGGCTATATAAATAATCGCTTGAACCTTCGTCTATATGCTCAATATCATCAAACGCCTGTCTTGCTTGCTCTTTCGATATAGACCCTTGTTTTCTCCAATCCAGAATTTCTTTTTTCCACTTAGCAATGGTTTTATCAAACATCACGGAATTTCTGTCTGATACCTTGTTAAGTAAATACCCTTCTGCATCTCGTGCAATTTCGATCAAGAAGTGTTTAAATGATTTTCTGCCGCGTTTAGGCCACGAATAGTTATAAGCACCGTAGCTACTGTGGCAATTAAACAAACCACCATTCTCCTCAATCGTAAAAATGGCCCAATCTCCATGTCCGAATCTAATGTCATAACATTGACAAGTCGATTTTTCAAAAGTGTATTCCACGATCCATTCCCCCTAAGAACTCAGTCCTAATCTTTCTGCAACGCCCAGGTAATCTAAAATATATGGACCACCTTCACGAACTTCCCATTCCGGCCGAAAATCTGCAATTTTGATCGATGCTGGCTTTTTCTTTGCTTTATAAACCGTCAAGCACTCTCGCCAGTAACTCCACGGAACTACGAAAAACCGCTTCATCTGCCAGCCAACGAAGATAAAGGTAATGCCACCGAGAGCCTGCCAATCATCTAGAATAGCTGCCTGATGGTCTTCAACTCGCTTGAATTCAATCTTGTCACTATTTGTATTCTTAGCATCAAAAGCGACCGCGAGCCCCTTATATATCCCGAAAAAATCTACTGCAGATTTGTGCTCTACTTTTGCTGAAATAATTCTCCCCGTATTGTTTCTAAGCGGAATCCACTCTGTTGGCATCTTCTCGATCACGGCCACCTGGCGGTGCCGATAATACGCATTCGCCTGAATGATAAAATGTTCGAGAGGCTGTCCCCGATTGGCGTAACTATTTGCGTAACCGTTTATAATTGCCATAAACGCCTTCCTTTACGGGTCTCAATTTCTGCCCCCATTTTTTCTGATCTTTAGCGAGCAGCTGCTCAATTTTTTCCGGATCCATCGTGATTACAGACATACCATTCACGCAATATTCGCGCCGATCACTGTGATTAAAGCCGCCTACAATTGGCGTTCGTTCGCTGTTGGCCATCTCAATGGCTGTAGCCTTTAAAAGTCCGCACTTTCGTCTATCTAGCTCGCTCACGTCTTTCCCCCCGCTCTTTTCGAAAGTTCCCGCTGCAGCAGCGCTTTAAAATCCCCAGCCTTGGTAGACTTTCTCGCCTCTTGCTCCCGCTTGTGCAAAGAGTTTTGAACGATACTCGGCGGCATCACAGGCGAAATTTTACGAATGTCCATCAGCTCATCTCCTTCGCCGTTGTATCAATCAGCTTCGTGACTGCCTGAGACTTGATCATTTGACATCCACTCAGAGTCTGTAAGACTTGATCGTTAATACGTTTTTCACGTTTTTGCTGACAAACAGAAGCATATATTTTAAAAAACTGAGCTCTAACGATTGACGTCTTATCCGATTGCGTCTGGCATAAGTCAATCCATCCCATGCGCCTGGCGGCAACTTCAATTTCTGGCGTTGAAAATTGCGGTGTCTTGTAAATATGCGCGACCTGAATTTGCTCTAGAACCTCTTTCCATGCTTCATCAGCGGTCTTCATAGCCGTTCCCATCACATGCTCTTCCATGACCTGGGCGGCTTCGCGAATCTCAGGAATCGAAGGGAAAAATGTATTCGTCCGCATGCACCGCGTAACCCCTGCAGATACAGCCCCTAAGTCCATGTCCGAAAGCGCAATTGCATAGGCCCTGATCTGATTCGCATCAACATTTTTGGCATTTACGCAGGTATGTAATAGAGGCGTCAACTGCATAGCATATTGCTTCTCATGATCAGTAAGCTCTCTAACCTGTAACAAATCAAATTTCTTTGCAACTTCATAGCCCACTATTATCACCCTCCCAATGCTGCAGCCATAACACTGGACACATTATCCGATGGCCGGTCTCTTGATCCAAACGTCTTATTCCGTCGCTGCTCAAACAAAGCATCTTGCTCCTTAACATCAGCGATAGACTTGACTCCGGCCTTTTTCCAGTTAATAAAAATCGTGTCCATATAGCTGCGGCCGCTTCCACCACGGTCTTTATATCGGACAAAGCATTCCTCGACAATTTCATCCGCAAACGACCCTTGCCACTCCGTTACGCAATTGATTTCAATCTGCGAAAAAGGCCCATATTTGCCTTCCAGTTTACGGACAAGTGAAAGATCGCCTTGTCGTTCTGAGTTATCCACAACTACGGCTTCGCGCGCGTTATCATCATCTCTTTTATCTTTTTCTTTTCTTTTACTTTCCTTTTCTTTACTTTCTTTTATAGTATCGTTTTCGGATACGTTCGTATCAGGCAGCTTATTTACTGGCTTCTTAGACCATCGCTTCATAACAGACTCACGCGCTTTCTGTGACTTAGCATCTTTCTCGGCCATTCTACGAAGTAGTGAATTACTCCAAATAAAGCCATCTTCTTTTACGAATAATTTAAATTCATTTACGCAATCATCCAAAAACGATTCGAGCGTATCTTTGTTCGTATACATTCGTACTGCTAATGAATTAATAGCGTATTTACCACTTATATCAATTTTATACTCGTGCTGCTCACGCATCATTTCAATTAGCATCCAATACCATCCGTAACCTTCTGCACCGTAAACACTGCACATCTGTATGATTTTAGGATCATTTGAAGCATTGCTATCATGTGAAAAATAAAATGCGTCTTTCATATTAGTCCTCCAAGAAGGAACTTTATTTAGCTTTGGTAGAAACATATCTTAAATAAACTAAGGAGATGTTTAATATGCCAAAAGAAGTTACTTTGAAATTAACTGTTGATTCTTCAGATAGTAAAATGGTTATGGATGTTTATAAAAACGAAAAAGGATTATTGGTATTCGATCTTTATGACAAAGATACGGAAAACGGTTTTCACGGTGGCACAGTCGAGGTAGACTCAGAAGAATTTCTCGACAAATTAAATAAATTGTTAACGGCTACTAAATAAAACTAGAAGCCAATTTCTTTTTTGATGATGCAGGCCGTTTTACTCGGCCTGCATTTCTTTTCTTACCCCTCAGTTCCGGTCCCTGGACTAGTTCCTAAGTGTTCATGATCGGTCACATCGATAGGACCTTCG
Source organism: uncultured Pelosinus sp. (assembly GCA_900550105.1). GTDB lineage: Bacteria > Bacillota > Negativicutes > UMGS1260 > UMGS1260 > UMGS1260. The sequence continues at coordinate 16,724 of URQW01000021.1, read as the reverse complement.
CTTACTGTTTCTGACTCTTCAACGATCTCAGCCTCGATAATATCATCCGTTTCACCAGGATTAAGCTGCTTAGGACCTTGTGACTCATCATCTTCGTCGTTCGCTGGTGCCTCAAGCTGTTTGACAGGCTGCGAAGATATAACTTTCAAATCTGGGCGCCCCGCAAGTGCCGGAAGTTCTTCTTCAGGGGGCTTGGGATCTTCAAATTGCAGCTCCGTTTGGTTAAGCAATGTTTCGATCTTTTTAAGAGCCGGTGACCACAGCCCATGACGCCTGACAATGGCTTGAAAGTCTTCAAAATCGTGACCTTGTATATACCATGTCTTATTACCATGATCATCCGTTCCGGCGCTGCAGTGCTGCAGCTCATGATCTAAGAGTGCTTTTCTATGTTCCACGCCAAGCTGCCACCAAACGTCTTGGTGAATCGTAACAATAAAATCGTATCCGGTAAGAAAATTCAGCTCTTTACCAACTTTCTTAGCCTGTCCCCATGTTTCGCGCCGCTTAACTTCCCAGGTTCCGTCTCGAAACAAATATTTGATTTTGGCCTCAACCAAGTGACTATGGTTTTCCTGAATTAACTCACTTGCCATTTCAATAAGATCATCAGATGCATCATAGAATTCTGACGCCAAATTACTCACCCCGCAAAATGTTTTTGTTTAAAACGCTTGATCCGCCGATATACGGCTTGATCAGTCATACCGTATATATTACCGATATCCTCATAGGTCATCGTTTCACGTAGCTTGATCATGTCAGCCATGTCTTTAGCCGACAGTTCAACTTTGTACGCCGTATCTTTAGGAAGGCTGCCGTATCGCTGTCGCTTTCGATGTGTTGCTGCAAGTGCGGCGGCCCGATCAGGTGATAGGCCAACAAGATCGGCAATTTCCTTCCACTCCAAGCCTTTCTCTCGAAGAGCAAACATACGGCTGACTACGGATTGATTTGAAATACTTCCTTTAGCCAGAGCATCACAGGCTTGATCAGTTGTAAGGTACTTTGGTGCCAAGATTGCCAGCGCAAGCGCAGCCCAACCTTCCATATGTAAAACATTTTCGAGAGTATAGCACATCTTAAAACCCCCGTATTAAAACGGTAGAGTAGGGCAAACTACTTTTATGTAGTCCGCCCACTTTCCAATATTTTTGCAACAATCCGATGCTTATCAATGGCCGACTTATCTTCGCCAAACTTCGGCTCAAAATTCAATTCAGTTTGATAGATAAACTCTTTAGGACGCTTAGCATAGCATGTTGGTCCGCAGCCGCGCTCAATAGATATAGGATCTTTTAATTCCCTATGGCAGCAGCGGCAACGTTTCATGATTCATTAGTTTTTACTTTACCGAGTTCAGCTGCGCAGGCTAGGCAAACCGGCTTTTCTTTATATTTTGCTAGCTCAGCGGATTGACCGCAGAACACGCAAGAGTCAACAAACTTTTTTAAAATGATTTGCTCCCCATCGACAAATACTTCAATGCGATCCCCTTCGTTAATATCAAGGGTCCGACGAAGTTCTCTCGGCATTACAATACGTCCAAGCTCGTCCACTTTTCTAACAATTCCTGTTGATTTCACTTGACTTCCCTCCCATATTTATTCTTAAAACTGCACTTTGGGCAAAGCCCCGGCTTTGTCGTTCCGTTTGGTTTAAAACAATGTCCGCAGCGAGCTGAAGCTGTTTTCCACTGCGCATAGCACTTAGGACAACGCATTTCAAGTAAGTTTCCTTTTAGATGCCAAGCGACGCCTTCTGAGCCGCATTTGGGACAATCTGAGACGATCTTAACATCCGAGTAAGTTTGGTTCATATATTGGCGCCTCCCCTAACTCGTACAAGAAGTCACTAGGTTCCATTGGCTGAAGATCGCCTGACCAATCAGCTGCAAACTTGGAATATGTAATACATAGGCGTTCCTTCGCCCGAGTTATTGCTACATAAAACAAACGCCGCTCTTCTTCCAAGTCTTCCGATCGCTTAGAGGGAAAAACATTCTGATTCATTCCGACTACAAAGACAGTATTAAATTCAAGGCCTTTCGCTGCATGTACCGTCATAAGCTTGACAGCATCCACATTTTCTACAAGCTTTTCTTGAACGTCTTTATATCTGAGGTATTTTAAAAATCCCTGAACCGTAACATTTTCACCGACAGCCAGTTTTGATTTTTGCCATGTTTCAATAGCCTCTTTCGCAGCCGCTAACTGAGCAACGTTTTGATTGATGCCCAAGGTACTGCTTATAAAATCAAACATTTCCGATGGTAAATAAATGTTTTGTTTTTCAATCCCCTCATCGAGCGTCCGAACCGTTTGAATTAACTCGCTCATGCTATTGGTTTCGCATATGGCATCATATAACGAGATGTCTTTTTGTATCGCCATAAGCTCAATCTGTTCCATCAAGAGCGCTTTGCTCTTAAATTTCCAAAGGACTTTTTTTAATGCCATATTATCTTTACGGTTAAAAAGAAATTGCATCCAATCTAGAATCCCCTTAACGGCATAGGCTTTGTAGGGATCATTAGAAGTTGTGACTTTCTTACTTGCAATGCCTACACTTTTAAAAATCTCATCGATATTCTCTATCTGCTTATTAGTCCTTGCTAACACGGCAAAATCTTGATATTGAAGCCCTTTTGTTTCCCTCAAAGATTTGATTTTATTTGCAATTGCCTTGGCTTCTTCTCTGTCATTCTCAAACAATTTGACTTGAACAAAGTGACCGGTTCTTCGCGCTTGCAGTATCTTTTTAGTCTGCTTTAGATTATTTGAAATAAGGGCGTTAGCCGCCGCAACAATACAAGAGGTAGATCGATAATTTTCTTCTAGTTTTATAACCTCAATACCAGAGCGCTGCGCCAGTTTGATGATGTGCTCTACATTGGCCCCTCGCCATCCATAAATAGCCTGAAAGTCATCACCGACTAGAAAACTATTTTTAGGGTTGAGCAATTCGCACATCCGATTCTGCTCATCATTTGTATCTTGAAATTCATCTACAAACACATAAGTAAAGCGCTGTTGATATTCGGCCAATATATCCGGATGAAGCTCCCATAGTCTTACTACCAGGTCTACCAATCGGTTTAGATCGACTGCATTATTGCGCCTGCATCGATACCCATATTCCTTCAAGACTTTAGATTCTTCTGGGTACTTGCGATCTTCTTCTCTGACATCTACACATAATTCATAGCGCGTAATAACCTTTTTAAATGTGATGCGACTCCCAAAATCAGAGATGATTTGCTTTATAATCAGATCGCGATCTTCTTGATCGTAAATGGTAAAGTTCTCATCAATTCCGAGTTTGTGGCCCCATCGCCGGAGAACACTAACGGCAAAGGCGTGAAATGTACTGCAGGTAAGTTGTTTCCCCTGCTCATCTCCGATCAGCCGAATCACTCGCTCTTTCATTTCTAGAGCCGCCAAACGCGTGAATGTCAGTGCCAGCATGTTGCTCGTGCCAACTCTATACTCTTGATGAAGCTGAGCAATCCTGCGAGTTAAAACGGTTGTTTTGCCACTTCCAGCTCCGGCTAAGCAAAGAATATTGGGGGCGGTCGAAGTGACCGCCTGATACTGTTCCTTGTTCAACCCATCTAATAAGGCCATAATCATGCGCCTCCAAATGGGAAGTTAGGTTTTTCCCCAGACTTTAAAGCTGCACTAATTGCATCTAACAGTTCCGGTGGAAATTTCGAAGAATGAATCACCTTGATGGCAGCTGTACTTGAAGTTTGCTTCTCAGTATCAATAGACGTAATGATTTGATCGAGTACCACATCTAGCGAGCGAATGATAAAATCAATCTCATCACGGTTTCTAGGCCTTTTGGTATACTCACGTATATTCCCAGGCTGAAGCGGTAAAGGAACTTTCTGATATACAACTAGCTCCGTTATTTCTTGAACGACGCTTGTTAGATGAGCGATATCATCAGGAATTAACATATCGATACCTCTTTCTCTGCTCTAGCAGATTTTTATGCACTAATTTGCGTAGAGACAGATTCGCTTAAATTCCATACCTGCCAACCTTCGCATGAAAAATCAAATTCAATGGCGCCAGCTAAGATGATGTTATCGAGCTTGTCTGATAACCGATCCACTCCATTAATAAACAGCTGGAAGTTTTGGCGATCTAAGTGGTTTAAATCATCCATGACTAAGATTCTTGTCTTTGGCTGTGCTCGTTCAATAATCGTAACCATCATGGCGGCTAGAAAAATCGTTTGCTGACCAGTGCTTAAAGCGTCGAAGTTTACTTGATGGCCCTTTTCATTTTGCCAACCAAATTGAAAAATTTCTTTGCCAGTATCAGATTGGGTTTGAAAAAATGGCTCATAATCAAAACCACAAATTTTTAGGTTAGCTGCAATCGACTCGCGGATCGGCTCCAAGACTTCTTTTACGATTTCACCTTGTACGCCCTTAGGACCAAGTTTTTCTAAAATGGACTTGATTGCAATGGCGTTATACTCAGCCATACGGTTATCGATCATAGACTGCTGAACAAGAGCTACGGCTTGCTTGGCCTTCTCTTTTTCCGAGATGTCTTTTTTCAATTCTTCAATTCGTGTTTTCATGCCGACCGTCTGAACTTGAAGTACATCGATCGGTGCAATGAATTCATGAGGTTGTTTCTGAAGGCGATCAATCTCTTCCTGATAAGACTGCATCCGGCTTTTTCTTTCAGCCGACTCAGCCATTCCGTCTTGTTTTTTCTTTTGAATTGCTGTTACGGATTTATTAATAGTGTTATTGTGACTAATCGCTGCCTGCGCTTTCTTTAATAGCGCGGCATGTTTTTCAGTAAGGATTTTTTCATTTTCTTGAATTGTTTTCAGTTGACGTTGAGAAGCTTCAAGAGCCCCCTTCAAAGTATTAAGTTTCGGATCTACTTGGCTCTCTTTCCAAGCTTTAACCTGGTCGCCTACACCAGAGAAATCTTTAGGGCACCGAATCATGTGGTGAATTACGCAAATGCCGTCAATCCCTTTAGTCTGCTCAATAGCGGCGGTGATTGATTTTAAAGTATTTTCTAGTGATTGGATTTCTGTGATAATCTTCGAGTTTTCTAATTTCACTTGATCCATTTGACTCCGCGTTACGTTCACTTCTTTGAGAATCTCACTAGCTTCCGCTTCAACATCGGGAACTTCCTGAACCTTGGCTTGAAGCTCGCTGATCTCACGATCCATAGCCACTAAATCGGTAATAGGTTTCAATCTTTCAACACGAAGCAATTCTTCAAGTTCGCTAATTCGTTTGATCTTTGCATCAATAGCCTTCTTTTTCTCAATATCAGTAGAAATCTGCTTTTCACGATCAATCAAATCTTTTTGCAATTGATCCATCTCTTCGCGCGCGGCCTTCAGGTTTCGTTCCGTTTCGGCCATCTGGTTTTTTAAATCAGAGAATTGCCGCACAGCTCCTTTTGCATCTTTATTCTTGGACTCCCAATACTTTCGTTCCGTTTCGGCCCAATCGAGCATGGACTGCAGGCCATCTTGTACCGAATAGCCCTCAGGGTATTGATCCATTGCTTTGCCAATCATTTCATTCATGGCCTGGTAGTGTTCAAAATTATTCGTTTTTAGCTCTACCGTCAGCATTTTTTCAAGGTACTGACTTACCCGATCCTTGTTCCATACGGGTGATTTAATAGGACTAAGACTATAAATAAAGTCACGGCGCTTTGCATCCGATAAGCCGAGAAACTCATTAACATCCAACATTACAGGAAAGTCACCGATTTCATCAGCAATACGAGATTTTTTCGATGTATCGTTTTTCTCTCCCCGACCTGGGGAGAGTGTGATTGATTCCGTTACACTAACAGACTTATCGCCTGTGGTTCGATTTGTTTTTTCTTTTCTTTCAAAAGATCGTCCAAAAGAAAAGGTATCCGTTTTAAGGCCTACAAATATTTCATCACCAGTAGCCAGCTTAAAGGTTTCTGATGCTGTCTTGCCGTTTTTAGGAACGTATCCTAACATAGACAGTCCCAACGCTTGAATACGGCTTGTCTTACCAGAGCCATTCCGGCCAATAAATAAATCCTTACCTGTAAGCGGTTGAGATAAGCTTTGTCCTTTAAAATTTCTCAATTCGATGGCTTGCACTTTGCTCAAAAGAATACACCTCCATTTTGGTTCGCAGTTGTCTGTTCTGGCGTAGTATGGGCAGCCATGGTTTCTTCATCATCCTTTTCAACCGCCATATCGTCGACAGATGCTGTCGCCGTGGTTTCAATAACATCAGCTTTTTGACCATCTTCTAGACAAATCTCTTCACCACGCTCGGCCTTCTCTGCGATATCGAGCATTTTATCTTGAGTCAGTTCATGCACATAGCCAATAATCCCGACCTGAGCAGTGCGCTGTTTCTCGTTTCCTTTTGCATCTACATAAGCGATATGGGCAAGCGCTGGATGCTTTTGCATAGCAAGCCGTTCGGCGATGGTTTGGGCATTGCGTTCGGCAAACTGCTTTTTGTTTACGAAAGTATCGATGCACTTTAAAATATCTTTGTGTGCAACCTTAGCCCAAACGCCCATTGTACCGTCAATTTTATAGAATATGCCGGTTTTTCTTTCATCATCGGTAAGCATGTTTTCCATACAAATACGGCCTGCATCGGCATTGTATTGAACTTTTTTAATAAGGTCCTGGATAAAATACATATTGATATCATAGAGAAGCGTAGCTGATGTAATAACCAAGTTACCTGTAGGACCGTAGCCGATAGCCATTTTTTTTACCCAAATCTTTCGGATTGTCTGACTATCCATATCGATAATAGGGTAAGGATTCACAACGACTTCGCCAGTTGGCAAAGTCAAGTTCTGCGGCGTAATAATAGATAAACCTGCAATTTGATTGGCATGATAAAACCCTTTGGCGGTAGTCATGGCTTTATTTTGAATAACGGCGATTTCACTAGCCGACTCGCTCAGTTTCACATTGCCTTTCACTGTACGAATCTGACCGGTTGCCAGCCGTTTCACAAAAACTTCATTATCGCCAAGGCAAGCCACATGTTGCCGTTTCAGCAGTTCAACCTGCTTCGTTAATTCCATTTGATCAAGAGCTACGCTCATGAATATTCCCCCTATTTTTTAGTATTGTAGAAAGGTATAAAACCTCATCATGCACTCATCCTCCTGATCGCCTTTCGTCTGCGCATGACTCTTTGAGAGCAGATGCGGCAGCACCAAACAGCAATCGTCGGTAGGCGCCGAGGTGGATTCATTTCACAAATCTCACATTTTTCAGGCCGTTTCATTGCGCACCGCCTCGCTCTGCCGCTGTTTTTCCAATAACTCGATCAGGTAAAGTCGAATACCATGAAAATAAGGCTTTTTATATGACTGCAGTCTTTTTACAAAGTACTGCAACTGTACAAAATTTGGATCATTGCCTGTAGAAATATGGAACGACCGGGCCTTATGATAGCCAGCCTCTTCCGCTCTTCTCGCTTTAGCTAGCCGCGATAAATATTTTTCCGTCAGCTTTTTCATGCGTTTAGCCTCCATATAAAAATTTCAATGATCGCCAAGAGAAAACCGAGAAAAATGCAAAACTCAACCGGGTAGTCGTAAATGAAAAACTTCATATTACCACCCCTTCTTACCGCCCTTTCCAAAGTCCGCAGTTCCGCCTAGCTTCGTCCGTATCTTTATTTGGTTGCCATACTTGGGTCCCAATCAATGCAAGAACTTTTGTACACGCCTCGTCGTCCTGCGCGTATACTTTGGTTACCTTAGGCGGTACAAATTTTGCCGCCATAACTTCTCCCCCTTTGACTCCCGATATTAAAACTGTTATACTTTTCGTAATGAATTTTGTTTTACCCTAAAAGTCGTCTGTGTTCCAGCACAGGCGGCTTTTCTTTTGCCAGTTTGTCAACTTCACGACTAACTTTTATTCGAAGGCCATGGACGGCACCCTCAAGCTCATCAATCTCTCGCATAATCATTTCAAGATCATTTAGTTCCGAGGCATCCACTCGGCCATCACACAAGATGGCAATCAATCGATCTTTAACATTAATGACATCCTGCAATTCCTTCAGCCACCGGAGGCCTGCAGCAGCTAAATCATTTGCTCGCATTTTACAATGCTTTTCTTTGCCGATATCGCAGACCTCAGTGCAGTACCACTCCAGCATTTCATCACTATGATAGGCTTTAGCCAAAGTAAGAATAGCCAATGGGTTTGCTTTTTCTGGTGTCTTTTCATATCTGGCAACAGTTCTGCGCTCGTAATTTGCGGCCGCAGCTGCCTTTTCTAACGTAAGACCAGCTCCATTTCTGAAATCAACCATGGTGCATTCTTGTGCCAAATCAGAAGCAAATTGTGTACCTTTTGGCATCGTTTTTCACCTCCTTTCAGGAGATAATATAGATAGATCCTCATCCCATCGTCCGTCCTGCCCCCAGGGCGGGCTCTTTTTATAAAGTTAGCCCTGCAGCTAATGCAACAAAGCCGATAAAGGCAAAAATTAAAACCATATCAGAATTCTTTAATACCGGTTCATGCTTCTTACAGATCGGAATCTGTTTGACGCTATGACGAGCAATCACAACAACAACTCCTTTCAAATTTCAACTTACTTCATCGTCAAGATGACCTGCCTCATTGCTGACTTCATGATCTTTGAGATACTGTTCAAGCGTCGCGCGCCGAATAACAATCCGACTCCTAATCATCGTTGCCTGAAGCTCGCCTTGCTTAATTAACTCTCGAATCAAAAACTGGCTCACGCCAATCGCTACGGCGGCTTCTTTTACGGAAAATGATAGTTTTGAATCAGTATGAATAATAGTCAACGGTACCGGATCTTTCTTCGGTTTAGGCGCTTTTTTGCCACAATTAGGGCAAAATTTTGTTTCAGCTTTTAATTCATACCCGCACTTGCAATTCATATAACAGCACCTCCTTAGCTCATAATCGCTATATTTTTACAGGGAATATTATCCTTTCTGTCGAAAGATGAAATATTTAAAAGATAGAAAGGATGATTCAAATGGTTTATTTAATTACATATGATTTAAATACTCCGGGACAAAAATATGAAAAATTATATGAAGAAATCAAAACCCTTGGAGCATGGTGGCACTACCTTGAATCCGTTTGGATAGTAGATACATCTTTAAATGCCAACCAAATAACCGAAAAACTAAAAAGACATATGGCAATTGATGCAAATGATCGTTTATTAGTTATCGCCGTAAAGCAAGATTATGAGGGATGGCTGTCTAAATCCGAAGAAGCTTTTGGCTGGCTTAAAGAGCATTTATAAGGGTTACCGCCTCCTTTAGTGCTCAGTTCAGCTTTATCTATTGCGCCGTTTTCACTATCGCCATAGATTCTCTCGTTTTCCACACTGACAGGTGTTTCTAATTTTGCTGAATTTTCTCTTTGTTTTTCCACGTCTTCACGCTCCCTTCTAGGCAAGTTGGCTTCTTTTCGGCATTAACGATACAACCGGGTCTCATACCTTTCGCATATATCAGTGGTTAGATGGGCATTCTGATCCGGTTTATCCAAAGGACTATGAAGAAGAACCACATATGGAACGGATTGACTTAGGGGTATTGGCATATCCTGTGGATGACTAAAACCATTGAAAAGCTCGGGACAACAAAGCATCTTTCCGCCTGTTGCGATTAACTGAGAATAGTAAGTTTTGTCATTAGTTGAAATGACCATTACTCCAGGTAATGCCTCAATTGCTTTACAGAAAAAGTGTTTTTCCAACTTTTGCACCTCCCTCACCATTATCTGAAAAGGATGTTGACAATGAAACGTGTACTTCCGCTTGTTCTTTTCGCTCTCATAATTTGCAACGTTGCTTACGCGAGTGATGTGAAATGGGAGTACGTCCTAACTAGCACCGACGTTTCCTATAGCGTTGATATGAATAGCGTTCGCGTGACCAATAACCTACTTATCTTCTGGGCAATGATGGATGATAATAACAATCAAGAATTGATTACACCATGCATAGCCGTAAATCCAGTGACAAGGGAGTTTCGATTCGAAGAAGATTATGTCTATAGTAAAAAAACGAAAGAAAGAAAACATTATATTAAGCCTACAAAATGGTCTAAGATAAGCCCAGGTTCTCCAATTGAACAAATAGTAGATTACATAATTGCTAACCATCCTGGATTTAAGAAAACAGAAGAGTAATCTAACCGGTTTTCCCTACTTGCCGATTTCCAATGTTGGAAATTTTCTTTATAACGGAATCCGTTAGTTCATCATCAAAAAAAATTGATACATCTACACATAAAGCAAATGCTAATATTTTTAGTTCTTCCACATCCATCTTGCAATTACCGGAGGCTTTGTGCCTATAACCCTGTAATGATAGGCCAATTTTTGATGCAATATAAGTTTTTGTTACTCCTCTAGCCTCCCTTATACGTTCAACATTATCATGAACTGCCATTGACTCACCTCCAATAAAATAACGGAATTCGTTATAATTCATTATAATAACGAATTCCGTTATAGTCAATAGTTTTTTCTCATTTACCGTTAGTTTTATATCGTATTTCGTTATTATTTGATAATATCTATATAGAGGTGTTTAATGTGGATATTGGCCAACGCATAAGAGATGCACGAAAAAATAAAGGACTAACTCAAAAAGATCTTGGCAATTTAATTAATAAATCTTCACAAGTTATATCAAATTGGGAAAGAGCCTATACTCCAACAATAAGCCATGAAGACATTGTTCTTATTTCTGATGCTTTACAAATTCCCGCAAGTGATCTAATAGAAAATAAACAGGAAAATAGTCATATTCAAGGTGAACAAAAAAAACCTAAAGACTTACAAAAGATCCTTGCGGAACACGAACTTCTCTTCTCCGGCACCCCACTCGACGAAGAAGACAAAGAAGAAATATATAACCTCATTCAATATCGCTTGTATAAACGTGCTAAAGAACTTAATAAGAGAAAACCTACACCTAAGGGTGAATAATCTTATGGCCTTCTTTATCATTGGAAGTTACAAAATAAAAAACACGACGAAGTAAACTGTCGTGTTTTTGTTTAAGCGTTTTCCAGAACATACGTTCTGATACTCATTCCAGGGAGGGCCCAATGCGTATCAAACAACGTGCTAATAATTTAGCGAGAAAGCATCGAACTCGTGATCCGTATGAAATTGCCTCGAATCTAAGGATAGAGATTATTCGAGAGCCATTACGTCGTATTCACGGATTTTGCGACCGGATTTTAAGGCGAAAATTCATAATTATAAATAGCAACCTTCCCGCCCATCAGCAAAAACAAACTTGCGCCCATGAATTAGGCCATATTCTGTTGCATAAAGGCTGGGGGTACTATTTCATGCTAGAACATACTTTGTTTGCTCCTGGCCAATTTGAGCGCGAAGCAAATGAATTTGCTTGGCACTTACTTTTTGATGAAGGATTTTGTCAATATCATTATGACGGCGATATTGATAGATATATTCGAGAAGAAGGAATTGCCGAATTAGCAAAATATGCGAAAGAATTTTGATATATGGGGAGTAATGATAATGAAAAAAATAATAATTCTTGTCTTGCTTTTATTTAGTGTAACACTTCCCTGTTTCGCTGAAGCAAAGGAGATAATCACCGAGGGCACTTATATTATGGGCGATGGAGAAACTCCACTCATCGCTGAAGAACGAGCATTATTTCTTGCAAAGAGAAATGCAATAGAACAAGCTGGAACCTATATTGAAAGTTACTCGCAAACTAAAAACTGGGTTTTGACACAAGATGAAGTCAATTCAATTGCTTCCGGAATTATAGAAACAACAGTCCTCCAAAAACAACGAAACATAATTAATAATGGGATCAGCTTTTATGTTAAAGCAAAATGTATGGTTAACACCGACAATATAGAATCTATGCATAATAAACTCCAAGACAAAGCGACCGCAGAACTTCTTGCAAAAGTTCAAAATGATTATGAGAAGTCAATGCAAGAAATCGTTTTACTAAAAAAGCAGTTAGACTCACAGAAAACACAAGACTCAAAATCAATTGAATTGAAAATACGGCAAAATGAAAACCGTTTTGCCGCTACAAAAATATTTTTAGAAGCTGAGAAATATTCTGATTATCCATCCTATCGGGACCAAGTTATTGCCTCTTATAGTGAGGCAATCAAATTAAATCCAGAATATGCTGAAGCTTATGCTAGCCGAGGATTAATTTATTTCTATTCTGGAAAAGCTCCAGAGGCTATAAATGATTTTAATAAAGCCTTTGAGATAAATCCTGATCTATTTGTTGTACGCGCAAGGCTCATCGAACGAGGCATTGCCTATGTTCGTAACAAACAATATTCTGAAGGTATAAGAGATTTAACTACACTATTAAAAGAAAACCCGAACAATATTTATGCCTATACCTGGAGAGCTTCAGCATATTATGAGATTGGCCAATATCAAGCAGCACTCGAAGATTGTAAAAAGTATAGCGAAATAGAAAAAACTCCACACATGTATTATTTACAAGGGCTAATATATGAGAAACTAGGACTTCGCGATTTGGCTATTACTAGTTATCGCGAATATATTAATACATTCTACCGAGATGAAAAAATGGTGAGTAAGGCCAAGGAACGTCTTGTTGCGCTCGACTCAGCAATTTAGTAGCTCTATAAAGGTTACTGATTATGATAAAACAAGGAGATGAAAAAATGAAAAAAATCTTATTCTTAACATTTTGCTTTCTATTTTTACTACAAGTATCTGCTTTTGCAGAAATTGATAAAACAATTACAAATACAAATTACATATCCATTTCATCTCAATACGCTTATTCTCTTGCAGATGAAAAAAAGACAATATGGTTAACTCTAACACGCTCTAGTTACTCTACGAATAGCTATACTGATAATTCTTTACAAATCAGCTTAGCTCATCATTATAAATTTCCAATGGCTTTTGCCCCAAATAAAAGACCATATTTAATATTGAGTACCAACGATGCGGATAAACTTCTTATGTTAAAAGATTTCCGATCACTTTCATATACTTCTGATACTTTTGGCATTGATGCCGAACAAGTAAAACAAATTTTATCCGCTTCGAAAATTTTCATTGCTATTGATCTAGCAGATGCCCCTTCACTAAAAATCGAAGTCCCTTCTGAAATATTAAAAGAATGGAATTACCTTTTAACTTGCGATCTCCGCGATGAATATAACAAAGGAATATAAAAAACAATGAAAGGAATGATCAATTATGCCAATAAAGCAAATAGTCGGGTTACTTGGTTCAATCATGTTGATAGTTGGAACATTTTCTCCTATAGTGAAAATTCCAATTGTTGGCGAAGTAACCTACTTTCAAAATGGTCAAGGAGATGGCGTTATTGTATTAGGGCTAGGTATCATATCATTAATTTTAGTATTTGTAAGATACTACAATCCATTGATTGCAACTGGACTGATATCATTTGGAATGGTCGCTTTTACATTCTTCAACTTTCAAAATAAGGTTAAAGAAATACAGAATCAAATGAGCCAGCAATTAAGAGGCAATCCATTTAAAGGAATTGCTGAAACCATGATTAACTCTGTCCAAATTGAATGGGGATTCGCTTTAGTAATTATTGGTGCAATCTTTTTAATCGTTGCGCCGTTCTTAAGCGATTCTAATGGAAAAAACACATCACAAACACTTAATAGTTAAGCAATTCAAAGACACAAAATCCAAAATAACTTGAAACGGAGGATTATCATGACAAAGTTCAAATCAATCTCAAGGCCATTTTTCACCTTTGCTTTGGCCATTTTCATGTTAAGCCTGGCTGCAATGGCCTCCCCCACTCTCTACATGGTACAAGCTCAGAGCGTAAATCAATCGATCGTCTCTCTGGACAGCTGCGCTGCCAATTCGTTTGCAACAGCCACTGAAATCCAATCTCTTGATGCCGATCAGTATATAGGAAATAGCAACTCAGGCATTTTCCACTACGCTTGGTGCCGATATGTTGGCAAAATGTCTGATGCTCATAAAGTGTATTTTGACAGTCGCGATGGTGCCATTGATGCCGGATATCGCCCCTGCAAAATTTGTAGACCATAAAACTAAGAGGAGAGATATTATGTTTCTTGATGGAATATTACTCAAAAATGATTATGAAAGTAAAGAATTTAAAAAAGATAGGCTAAATGTGAAAAGTTATATCGTTAGTTATGATGTTTTTTATACTCCCGAAAAAGCTAAAGAAAAACACCATGCAGGACAAGATCACTCTAATCATATCCGTGAAATTATCAAAAAATACCTCCAGGGACAAAATAACAGCCAACAAATTGGGCAAACAGTATTTATAATCCATAAAAATAGTTCTTGCGAAGAAATTCACAAAGAAATTATTGAAGAAATCATTGGCGCAGGTTTTAAGAGATTTTATTCCAAGGAACTTCCGCACAGATACGAAACAAATATTACAGTTGCTGAAATAGCTCAAGAAGATGATAAGCCGATGGTAAAAGTAGACTTGTCCCACTCATACAATCCATCTAAATAAATATTTAATAATTATATGAAATGGCCGAACAGAGTTTTTTCAGTCGGCCTTTCCTTTTCGCCTCAAAACCGAACATACGTACCATTTTAGATTAATTTCGTTGTGAAAATCACTTATATTTAATCAGGCTGGTGACTTTATGAAAATAAATATGCGTGTCGCAATATATGTTCGTGTCAGCACCGATGAGCAAGCCGATCGCGGAACAATAGAAAGTCAGATAGAATTTGGCAATAAATACTGCGATCTTCACGCTATTAGCGAATTTGAATTTTATAGAGACGATGGAATAACCGGAACATTGCCACTTGAGGAACGTCCTGAGGGCGCTCGCCTTTTTAATGATGCCAAAGAGAAAAAATTCGACACCTTATTAATCTATAAACTAGATCGATTAGGTCGCAGCGCTCGGGTAATTCTAAATGCCGTTTACGAACTTGAACAATACGGAATCAAAGTAAAATCAATGACTGAGCCATTTGATACTGGTGATCCGGCCGGTCGCTTCCTTCTAACTATGCTCGCTGGCGTTGCCGACCTGGAACGTAGTACTATCTTAGAGCGCCTTTGGCATGGAGCTAACCGTGCTGCACGGGATGGAAAATGGATTGGTGGAATTGTTCCCTATGGTTACTTTGTAAATGATCAAAGATTTTTAGAAATCAGCACAGAAAAAATGCCTGGACTTGATTTGTCCGAGGCCGATGTCGTAAAGCTTATATTTGACTTATATACTAAAAATCGCCTAACTCACGTAAAAATATGCGACTATCTTAATGCACTTAAGATTCCTCCAAGCTATGCGTTGGCAGGCCGAAAAGTCACCAAAGGTAAGAGAAAAGAAAACACAGCTGGCATTTGGATACCGCATCAAATTGGCCGCATGATAAAAAATTCTACATATAAAGGAATTCATATTTACGGAAAAAGAAGTTCAAAGCAAAGAGAACTTATCCCACGTGAAGTGCCCGCAATAGTAAGTGTCGAACAGTGGGATCTTGCCCAAGTCCTACTCAAAGAAAACAAGTTAGAGTTTTTTAAAGAAAAGACTAGAAACTATCTTCTCCGCGGCCTGATTTTATGCGAAGAATGCGGTCATCACTACACAGGTGCGCCCTATACGCAGTATAAGACAAAAGAGAAGAAAACTTTTTATCGCTGCATAGGAAAACAAGTATATAAGAACAAAGAAAAAGAAAGGTGCAAAGTAAAAAATATACCCGGCACCTGGCTTGAAAACATGGTATGGGAAGACTGCTTGAACTTTATCAATAATCCCGGCGATGTTCTCCAATCTATAAATCAAAAAATTGAAGAAACCAAAGTCGAAACAAGAAACTACGAAGAAGAATTGAAGCTGATCACTTCCTCAATTCAGCAAGTTGATGCAGAGCGGCAATCCATCCTGGATCTCTACCGAAAAAAGCTCATCTCGTCTGCTGATATTGAAACGCAGTTTTCAAAAATCAACATGGAATCAGAATTGCTTTTAAAAAAGAAAAATGAAATCGAATCTCTTCTGGCTGCCAATGACTCTTCTGTCGCGAGAGCTAACTCCGCAGAAGATTACCTAGCATACCTCAGAAATAAAATAAAAGACGGCAACCCGTCTTTCCAGCAAAAGCGTGAAATTGTAAAAGCAATCGTTGAAAAAATAAAAGTGAGAAATATCGACATTAATGGAAAAACTGAAATTGATATTAAAATTCTCTATCGGTTTTCTCCCCATCAAACCACGCTATCTCCTAACACTTGCAACACACGCTTGCAATTGCGGCTTTTTCCCCAGTGATCGCTGTACCTGCTCTGAACAAGAGGTTCGACGATATCAACATAGAATCTCAGGGCCCTTGCTTGATCGTATTGATATTTATTTGTGGGTAGAACCTGTTTCTTACGATGATTTATCCCTAAAATCGCAAGGTGAACCATCAGAAATGATCCGTAAACGAGTCATCGCGGTAAGAAATCTGACGCAAGAGAGATTGGCACAATGGAGTATTTTTTGCAATGGACAAATGAGCCATAAACAGGTGTTAAAAACTTGTTGTTTA
Source organism: uncultured Pelosinus sp. (assembly GCA_900550105.1). Taxonomy (GTDB): domain Bacteria; phylum Bacillota; class Negativicutes; order UMGS1260; family UMGS1260; genus UMGS1260. Next base: position 95 of record URQW01000021.1, on the reverse strand, counting down.
ACTGTAAGTGCGCAAAAATTACTTAAAGGCGCTTTTCAAAAACTAGAGCTGAGTGCTCGCGGTTATGATCGAATTCTAAAAGTAGCACGAACAAT
>URQW01000020.1 GCA_900550105.1 uncultured Pelosinus sp. | reverse complement strand
TTAATCAGACGAATGATACCATAAACCATGGTGTACCCCAGGGCGATCAGCGCATAAATGCTGCCGAGAGAAATGCCGTTGATTAACTGTTGTAATAGTTGTTGCACGAAAGAATCCATTCGGGCTTCCCCTCCTAATAAACATAATAGACAAGCTACTAAACATTAGAAATGCTTTTTAAGCAAGCAGGGCAAATGCCGTCTAAAAAGCGATCGGCATTTGCCGTAACTTACAATAGAGACAAAAGAAAGTTACTTTACACTTTTAGGGTTTTACAGTTTCTTTATAAACCTGTTTGCCGCCTTTCATCTCGATGATGACAGCGCTCTTGACAGCATCATGCTTGTCGTTTAGCGTCAAGGAACCAGTAACAGCAGGGAAGTCTTTCGTATTTGCTAAAGCTTCCCGGATTTTTTCCGGTTCAGCGCTGTTGGCCCGTTTAATGGCGTCAACGAGAGCGTAAGCAGCATCATAACCAAGAACGGCCATAGCGTCAGGTACTTGACCATATTCTTTTTTATAAGCTTCTACAAAAGCCTGTGATTTAGGACTCTTATCTTCTACAGAATAATGATTTGTGAAGAAGGTATTATTCAAAGCATCAGCTCCGCCAATTTCAGCAAGCTTCGGCGAATCCCAACCGTCGCCGCCAACAAAAGGAACAGTAATTCCCAATTCGCGGGCTTGTTTAACAATCTTACCTACTTCTTCATAATAGCCAGGGAGATAAATCACATCAGGATTTGCTGCTTTAATCTTCGTTAAAGTCGCTTTGAAGTCCTGATCTTTCTGCAAATAAGCTTCTTCAATGGCAATTTTACCGCCGCCTTTTGTAAAGGCTTCTTTAAAGAACTGCGATAATCCCTTACTGTAGTCACTGGAATTATCAATCAGTACAGCTGCATTCTTCAGTTTTAATGAGTTCAACACGAAATTCGCACCAACAGTGCCTTGGAAGGGATCAATGAAACATACGCGGAAGGTATAATTTTTTACCTTGCCAGAGTTTTCATCAAGAGTTACTTTAGGATTTGTCGTAGCAGCAGCAACAAAAGGAATTTTGTTGGCTTCCGCTACCGTTGAAGCGGCAATCCCATTCGAGCTTGTCGTAAAGCCCGTAACAGCTACCACTTTATCCTGCGAAATAACTTTTGTCATGGCATTGGACGATTCCGAAGGCTCGCCTTTGTTATCAGCTACAACCGTTTGAATCTGCTTGCCTAAAACCCCGCCGTTGGCGTTGATTTCTTTAAAAGCAAGCTTTGCGCCATTGGCTGCTGCCGTTCCAAACGAAGCTGTATTGCCTGTCAACTCGTAGACAACACCAATTTTAATATCTTTGCTGGCGCTATCGCCGCAACCCGCCAAAAGACCTGCCGAAAGTGTTACGGCAATCAAGGCGCTAACCCATTTTTTACTGATCTTCTTGAACACAGCCAAACCCCCTCATTTAATTGTACTGTGGACACCAACCATCGCTTCTTTTGCCCCATCACCTCCAAGTAAAATAAAAAGGCGCTTCAAATAAGGCTTTGTGCCTTATTCGAAGCGCCTTCGCTTCCAACTCATTTAATTGATATACTTATATTACATTGTATTTATCAAATTGACAATCTTTTTTTTAAATATACTTGTATTCAATCGAACTTTTCGCAAATTGATTCTTCACTACAAGACTACCAGGTATATATAGCAGTATAAGTTCACTACTAAACGACAAAGTTCCTTTTACACTGTTGATCTGTCAGGAATCGGACACTTGAAATATATTCTGCTGTAAAGACTTAGACAACAGACGGCTCCACAAATAACTCACCTTTGGCAAAGCGATCTGCGCCAAACATTTGGATCGGAAAAGTCGTTGGCAAACCTAAAATCATTTCAGCCATTAATTTTCCCGTAATGGGCGAAATCATAAAGCCATGACCACTAAACCCTGCTGCCGTAAAAAACCGCTCCAGTGACGGAGTGCTGCCAAGAATCGGCGTCCGGTCAGGACACATATCATACAAACCAGCCCATTGACGAATCACATTCAGTCCAGCAAGAGGCGGTAAAATCTCTACAACCCGCTCAGCCATGTCAACCATGAACTCCCAGCTTGATTTAATATTGTGAGTTTCCGGCTCATTAGGATGGCCAATTCCCATAATAAAGCTGCCATGAGGACTCTGTTGACAATAGAGATTATGGTGAAAACTCATTACCATAGGCCCCATAAGCGGTTCCACTGGTTCTGTAACAAGAATTTCATGACGTTCTGGGAAAATGGGCAGTTCAACGCCAACCATCCGCCCCACTTGTTTGGCATAACCGCCAGCAGCATTGACAATTGTATCTGTCAAAATATTGCCTTTCGTCGTACAAACAGCTTCCAGCTTATCCCCTTTGTAAATAATATCAGTCACTTCCGTATCGGTATAGATTTCAACCCCAAGATTTCTGGCAGCTGTCGCATAAGCTTCTGTAACCTTAAAGGGATTGCAGTGACCGTCTTCACCGCAATAAGTTGCGCCTAGCACGCCATCCAAACTTAAAAACGGAACAATATCCAGACAATCTTCCGGTGCAACCCAGCGAGCAGGAATTCCCAAAGAATGCTGTAATTCAAGATTCTTCTGAAACTGTTCCACCATCTTTTCCGTATAGGCGGGCATTAAATAGCCGCTTTGATGAAATTCAATATCAATATCCACATCAAGCAGTTGTGGCAGTTGAGACAGCATTTTCACACTTTCTCGCGACAATAGACAATTTGTTTCCGTCCCCCACTGCATGCGCATACCGGCGCCGCAGCGGCCGGTAGCGCCGCTAGCTAAATATTTCTTTTCTAGTAAAACAACTTTACCAGCGCCTAGCTTAGCTAAATTATACGCGGTAGAGCAGCCGATTACACCGCCGCCAATTACTACAATATCCGCCTTATTTATCATGAGAGTTTCCTCCGATCAATGCTCCGAGCTTGATCGCCGCCGTCGGTTGCCGAAAGGTAGGCAAAGCAATTTCGCCAACACTTTTCCCGGTAGCTTGAGCAATCTCTTTTGCAATCAGCGGCATACAGTTACGGCCCTGACAGGGCCCCATACCACAACGGCAAGACCGTTTAATTTCTTCTAGCGTATGTTCCCCTTTTTGAATTCGATCTCTCACGTCTTTTAGGGTAAGGTCTTCACAACGACAGATAATGGTATTTTCCTCAGCTGTTTGGCTCATTATGCTTCCTCCTTCGGTACGCGAATCGCTCTGACTTCGCCAGCAAGTTCTTTCGGCATCGCCAGCCAGAGAACGGTTGTTTTGTTGGGCGAATTTTGCACGTGAACAACGTCAACAACCCCCACTGTTTCACCGCTGCGATTTAACCCTTCAACTTGACTATCCGCCTTAGGCACAGGATAAAATTCGTAAGGGATTTTTACTAAGGCTTTATCAGAGCGATAAGCAGAATCAATAACAAAAATTGAAAGGCCCGGGCAATGGGTCATACAGATGCCACAACCATTGCATTTTTCAGCATCGACAGTCGGACAATCGTTAATTTCTTTCACCGTAATTGCACCGCGCGGACAAGCGTCAGCGCAGGGGTTGCAAGGAATCTGCTGTAAACATTCAAATACAGCGACAGGCCCTTGTTTCAAAGCTGCAACTGCCATTTAAATAACCTCCTTTAGCGCTACCTGTTCCAAGCCAGCACAGACTTTAGCGCTGGCCGGACCACTGCGCAAAGCTTGTAGCTGCGCCTTCGCCGCCGCCAGCTCTTTTGTGAATGAAGCTTGCTTTAAGCCAAGTGATGCCGCGGCGGCAAGCCCGGCTACTTTACCTTCTACCATAGCGGCAGACGCTTCTTCTACGCCAGATACATCACCAGCAACATACAATAATTCCTGGGTAGTCGCCATAGATTCGTCTCTAAGCGGCACGTAGCCGCCCAATTCCGGTACAAACTTCATTTTGCAGCCTGCCTGCCATAGCAGTTCCGCCAGAGGCGTCAAGCCTACAGCCAGACAAAGACCATCTACCGCAACATACTGTTCACTGCCAGCAATCATTTCCCACTTTTCATTAAGGCGGCAAATTGTAACGCCTTCCAGACACTCCTTACCATGGGCTTCTTTCACAGTATGGGATGTATAAATTGGTACGCCATAGCGCTGTAATTTCGCCGCATGAACATGATAGCCGCCAATTTTCGGCGCCGCCTCGACAATTCCGGCTACTTCTACACAGCCTGCATCAGCTGATAGCCTACAATAACACCAATATTCCCCGCACCAACCATTAAAATCCGTTTGGCTGGCACAACACCATGGACATTCATTAAAGTCTGCACAGCGCCAGCGCCATAAATCCCCGGCAAATCATTATTGGGAAAAGCCATCGTCTTTTCTGATGCGCCTGTAGCTACGATAACTTTCCGCGGTTTTGCTGTCAAAAAACGGCCAGCCGCTGATAATGTAACAACGCCGTCAGGATAAATGCCTAAAACTGTTGTCTGTTTTAACAGTTCAATCCCCGCTGTTGCCTCACATTCAGCAATCAGCTTGTTAGCAATATCAATCCCGCGTTCCCCAGCAAATTCTGCTTTCGAACCAAAAAATTTATGAGTTTGTTTAATCAGTTGACCGCCAAGACGATCAGACCGTTCGGCAAGCAACACTTTAGCGCCTGCTTTTGCCGCATAAATCGCCGCCATAAGACCGGCCGGTCCTGCGCCAATGATAAGAATATCTGGTGTCATCATAATATTTTCCCCTTCCCATTCTGTGTTTCGACAGCCATGCCTTCTTTTAGGGGCTCAACACAGACTCGTACATTGGGAACGCCGTTTACAGTCATCAAGCAGGAAGAACAGTTGCCAATCGCACAAAACAGACCGCGGGGACGATGATTATTGTGACTGTGACTTAAAACCTTAACCCCAGCGGCGTGGAGCGCCGCAGCAATCGGTTCGCCAGCCACTCCCGTCAAAGGCTGCCCATTGAGTGTAAAAGAAACAAAAGTTTGCTTGGCAAAATCTAAAATAGGATGATTTGCAATTCTCAAAGAAAATACACCTCCTGATCCATGCAGCACGCTGAATAAATAAAGCCAACTGCATTTTCCTTATTAATAAGCAAGAAGCGTGCCATAAAAAAAGCAGGCAATCGCCATAAGAAGCGATTCCTGCTGTAAATAGCGCCAGCGCTTAAGTCAGCTATATTTTAATATAGTGGAGCTCCTTACTTTTAAGCCCCCTTTTTTCTGCCAAACTACGAGAAAACGTCAGTTTTCTGACGAAAGTGTCAATTTACTGACACTCGATATGAAGTTTGCGCAACTTGTAATATAAAGTACTGCGAGGAATCCCCAGGCGTTTCGCCGTATTGGCCTTGTTATAGCTCTCTGCCTGAAGAGCCCGATCAATGGCATCTCGTTCTAACGCTTCTGTCGCTGTTGTAAGATTTTTCTCGCAAGCTGCCGCTAATAGAACCGCTGGACTCTGATTGGCTTCGGTACAAACAGAAAAAATGCTCTCAGGCAGATTCGTTTCGTCAAGAATGACCTGATCCGCTAAAATAACTAAACGTTCCAACACATTAAACAACTCACGAATATTACCAGGCCAGGAATATTCCAATAATACGGCCAATAAAGACGGCGCCAGCCGTTCTATCTTTTTATGATGGAGCGAACGAAAATACGCCAACCCTCGCTGTATAAGTTCGGGAATATCTTCCTTGCGATCACGTAGTGGCGGTAAATGAACAGAAACTACATTTAAACGATAATACAAATCCTGTCTAAATTGGCCTGTTTGAATCATTTCCTCCAAATTGCGATTTGTTGCTGCAATAAGTCGTACATTCACTTCTATCGGCTTTTGTCCGCCAACACGATAGAAAGTTTTATCTTGCAGTGCTCGCAACAGCTTGACCTGCATTTCTTTCGGCATATCGCCTAATTCATCTAGCAGCAGCGTGCCGCCATCTGACTGTTCCAAAAAACCAGCCTTCCCCTTGCGATCCGCTCCAGTGAAAGCGCCAGACTCATAGCCAAAAAGTTCACTTTCAAATAAATTAGCCGGTATGGCGCCGCAGTTAATCGCTACAAATTGGCCTTGACGTCCACTGGCTTCATGAATCGCTTTCGCAAAGAGTTCTTTTCCTGTACCACTTTCACCGCGCAGCATTACCGGAACGCTAGCGGCGGCGACGCGTTTCGCAATGGCAATGGCTTCTTTAATTGGCTCACTATGACCGTAGACTGTAGCAAAAGCGTCGCTTTTTTGATGAATCTTATGAATCTCCTGCTTTAAAGACCGCACTTCTTCATGGGACTGCGACAACTTCTGGTTTAACTGCACAAGCTCTGTAATATCCCGTTCACAACCAACACCACCGATAATACGATCATCTAACTGTATCGCTCTCGCATTAATCAAGACATGCTTATCAGAGCGCGGTCGGTGGTAGGCATCTTTTACGTGTTCTCCCTCCTGCACGACTTTACTGACAATGAGGTTTGAAAAAAACTGTGTTACGGCTTTACCAACAATATCGGCCTGATCAATCCCGTAAAGCAATACAGCCTGCTCATTCCAGGCAACAACCTGGTCGTTCTCGTCAACCATGCATACAGCCTCATTCATTGTATCAAGCAGTGCCTGAAGGCGAGCTTCTTGCAAATTTCGTTCCTGCTGCAACGCTTCAAATAAAGCGATAACCCGTTCATGATCGCCAACTTGTAAAAGATTCTGTAAGGTTGACTGCGCTATCAATTTTTTTTCTTTCATGGCGCTCCCCCCATAAAATATAAAACTTGCTGACTTAAGCTTTCAAGCGAAAGTGCCCAACTACTTCGTGCAATTCCTGAGCCATTCCCGCAAGAATTTGACTTGATGAGGCAATTTCTTCGACAACAGCAGATTGTTCCTGTGTAGCCGCCGAGACTGTCTGCGCCTTTTCCACGGCGTCATGGCTAAGTGTATCCAGGCGGCTCATGGCGCGAACAATTTGTTTTGTCCCACTAGCTATCTGTTCAACTGCTGCTGATACTTCCGTCACCTGACTGGAAACATCCTGTACTAGCTCTTCAATAATCTTAAAAGTCTGGCCAGAAAGATTAACAGCTTCGGTTCCCAACTCCACTTCTTCTGTGCCACTATCCATTGCTTTCACGGCCTGTGCCGTTTCTGTTTGAATTTCACCGATTAAGGCGGCAATTTGTTTGGCGGCGCCTTGTGATTGTTCCGCTAGTTTTCTGACCTCTTCCGCAACTACGGCAAATCCCCTGCCTTGATCACCAGCACGAGCTGCTTCAATCGCCGCATTGAGCGCCAATAAATTCGTCTGACTAGCAATGCCCGAAATCGTTTGAACGATTTCACCAATCTCCTGTGACCGTGTCCCCAGCTTCGCAACAACAACGGCTGACCCGGTTACAGCGGCCTCAATACGCTCCATTTGGTCAATGGCCTGGCCAACAGCCTTACCGCCATCAGTAGCCTGTTTCGCCGCCTCGCTTGTTTTTTCTGCGACACGATTTACATTATTTACAACAAGCTGCACTCCAGCAGCCATCTGCTGTACAGCAGCAGCTGTTTCATTGACCGTAAGTTGCTGCTGCTCTGCGCCTTGAGCTACACTCATGCTAGCGCCAGCTACTTGCCCTGACGATTTTGCTGACTGTTCGGCATTGCCCGTAAGCTGCTCCGATAGAGAGGCTACCTTAGCAGCGGCCTGATTGACTTTAGAAAGTAACGATTGCAAATTTCCTTTCATTTGATTAAAGGATTGACCTAAATGACCAATCTCATCAGAAGAGTCCATAGTAAAATCATCACCGGTCAAGTTGCCTTCAGCAATTTCAGCCGCAGCAGCGGCAATACGATTGGTTGGACGAGCAATCCCATTACTAATATAAATGCTTATCACGACTGCCAAAGCTGCCACTAATAGACTAATTAGCACAAGTAAAAGCTGCACTTCCTTGGCTGTTTCCATACTTTTTTCTTCTTCCGTGCGAATATAGGCTTTCACAGCGCTTACCAGTTGCTTAGTCATAGCAATGGCTTTTTCCGAAGGATCACCGGCTTGTTGCATAAGCAGTGCCACTTCAGCCGTATTATTATTCCGTTTTGCCGCAATAGATTTCGCCGCAATAGTATCAAACTCGGTTTTTGCTTTCTTTAAATCCGCCAGAATCGCTTTCGATTGTTCTGAGCTAAGTAGGCTTTCCAACTTAACGATTTTATCATCGCCATACTTACGATGATCTTCAAAAGCTGCTACATCTGCTAGTACGCCAGTAAAATTAAACCGCCGCATCGCGACAGCCTGATTGGCAACATCCACTGCCAATTCTTCCGCCAGCTCTACCTTATAAAGATTCTGCTGCATTCTTTCCTGAGACTCTCGCGTCACAGCGCCAAGCTCATAATAAGTAATACTGCTCATAAGAACAACTAAGAAAATGACAAGGGCAAAACCGCTTAAGATTTTCTTTTTCACAGTCATAGTGCGAAACATACGAAAATCTTTCGGCCAAATTTCTCGGCGCAAAGGGGATTTCTGAGGCAGGGAACGTTTCTGAAGCCGCCATTTGTCAAAGATTTTTTTTCCAATTGCCATCATTTCCACCACCACTTTCTGCAAATCGATTTCAAATTCCAAGCCTAAAAATCCCTATATATATAAAAAAAGCCGACCTATGGCCAGCTTTTTAAGCATGCCGATAAAGAAGATCGGCAGCATTGCCTTATCATGAAATTAACATTCGCAATTTATTGTTCTTAATTATAATATAAATTGTAAAAAAGTCAACGTATTATTTTTGCAAAGGTTTTTTCTCCAGAGACATTTTTCGACTATTTTTTGCTACACGGCGGTAAAATACTGTCAAGAGCCTGTGCTAAAAAAACTTCAATCGGCTGCAAATTACCATTGACCTGCATACGAATTAAAACGCCTTCCCACGCCGTATAAAGAAATTCTGCTAAACTCTCAGCAGACGCTTCATCGGATATCTCTTGCTGCTGTTGCCCTTCGGCAATACATTTAGCAAATAAAGCAGTCCATTTATCAAACTGCGCCTTTAAAGCAAGCCGCATCGGTTCACTTGGATCAGCCACTTCCGTCGCTAATTTGGCGACAAGACAGCCGCGCCCAAACCCTCTACTTTCATAATAATCGCGAACCGCTTGAAAATAACGTACAATCCGCTCTCGCGGACTATATGCTGTATCCTGTAAAAATTCGTCGATATTTTTCGCAAGTCTATCGCCATAATATTCAATAATGGCCACACCAAAGGCTTCTTTCGAAGCAAAGTAATGATAAAAAGAGCCTTTCGGCACTTGCGCTTCGGCTAATACTTCCTGTAGCCCTACGCCATGATAACTTTTGGCTAGCATAGCTTTCGCACCAATTGTAATAAGCTTTTGTTTCGTCGTAGTATTCATAATTATTATATTATGACAGGCCTTTTGAACTGTCAAGATTTTCTGAATAAACTTTCTGTTCTACACAGCAAGCCACACATTCTTCGATCTTCTGGGTCAATTCTTCTAAGGTAAAGGGTTTGATTAAATAGTTAATCGCCCCAGCCTGGACCGCCTGAATCATATTTTCTCGTTCACTTTCTGTCGTCACCATCATCACCGGAATATGGCGAAAGGAAGGACAGCTTTTAATTGCATGTAAAAACTCCAATCCATCCATCTCCGGCATATTCCAATCAAGCAAAATCAAATCAATCGCAGCACCTTGTTCTGCGAGGAGATGTAAAGCTGCTTTACCGTCGCAAGCTTCCACCATTTCAAATTGCATGGCTTCCACACCACTGCGAATAAATTTTCGAATCACTGCCGAGTCGTCAACCGATAAAATCCTCACAGGCCTCACCTCAATGATTTAAAATACAGGGATAATTGCCATCATTAGACTCGACATTGCTGCGGTCCTTACAACAGTCTATAGAATTCACACCTTAAATCGCCGCGCTAGATCCGTCAATTCGCCTGAAATATGTACTAGATCATCCGCAGCCTGACGCGTTTCTTCCCCTTTAGTCGCTGTATCGCCGGAAGCTTTACTAATTTCCCCCATACTATGAGAAATTTCCTCAATATTGGCGGCAATCAGTTGCGATGATTTTACTACTTCTTCCATACGAGACGAAACCTTTTCCGTACTTTGCGCTAACTGGCTAGCAGCAGACGACAGTTCGCCCACAGACAAAGCAATATCTTCCACACCTACACTACTTTCCGCCGCATTATGAGCCACAATGGCCGACTTATCGGCAATCTTACTAATTTCGTCGGAGATTAAATTCACCTTATCAGCTGCCTGCACAATGGCGTCAGAGATATTACCAACAACAGCCGATTGTTCCGTAACTGCTGCGGCGATATTATGACTATTGCCACTCATGCTGCTAATTACCGTGGTAATCCCGCCGACAGCAACCACAGCATCATTAATTTCGCTTTGCATGCGTTCAATCTGTTCGGCAATATCATCTGTAGCATGAGAAGTCTGTTTCGCTAGCTCTTTGACCTCATTCGCTACGACAGCAAAGCCGCGGCCTGCCTCACCAGCGCCAGCCGCTTCAATAGCTGCATTTAATGCAAGCATATTGGTCTGGTCGGCAATATCATCAATCAAGTTAACGACCTTGCCGATTTGCCGCGACAAATCGCTAAGCCGATTCATAATCGCCGTCGTCTTCATCGCCTGAGTTTCGGCGTCCTTTGATACAACAATAGACTCCTCGCAATTTTGACTGACTTCACTTAACGAACTATTAATTTCTTGAGCCGCTGCCGCAATCTGCGTGACTGATCCGGAAATTTCTTTTGATGAACCAGCTACTACGGTAACCCCTTCAGACACTTCTTCAATTAAATGGCTCACCTGCAATAAATTTGCCGATGTCTGGGCCGATGTCGTTGCTAAACTCTGTATTGTTGCGGAAATTTCTTCCGTAGCAGCTGAGATAGAATGAAGCTGATCGCCCGCTTCTTGTATAGACACCGTCATAGACTGCGTACCTTGACTAATTGTCTCAGCCGCCTGACTGGCGCCGCTAGTGACAGCACTCATTTCTTCACTATTGGCTGCTACACTTTCGGAAACCGAAAGCATTCGTTCTGACGCTTGATTTAATACCCCGGTAGAATTAGAAATATCTTGCGTCATATTATGCATAACGCGAATCAAATGATTAAAAGAAACGGTAAGCTGGCCTAATTCATCTTTGCCATAATCGCTTTCCTGTACAGTTAGGTCGCCTTTTTCGACGAGCGTCATCAGATCTTGCAGCCGACGAATGGGCTTTGTAATCTGCAGAGTAATAAAAATAGTCATCAAGATCGCGGCAATAAGGCTCACTATCAGCAAGACGCTCATTTCCTGCGTCGCAGTTTTGGCTAGTAATTCATTGCTTTTTTCTTTATACCCCGCCTGAGCCACTTGCAGTTCAATTAAATTATCAATAACATAACTAAGTTCATTGGCCACCTGATTGATTTTTCCAGTATGAATGGCCTGCGCTTCCTGAATATTTCCCGCCAAAGCGGCACGAACGACTTCGTCTTGTGCATCCATGGCGTTTTTCTGCAATACTTTTATCCGTTCAAAAGCCTGCATGGTTTCAGTCGACTGGGGATTTTTCGTAAAGTTCGAAAACTCATCATTCATTCGCTTTCTCTGATCTAAAGCCATTTGGATGTATTGCTGCCGCTTCATGGGGTCCTGCTCTAATATAGCTTGTCCTAATGTTACACGACTCTGTTGATAGGCAATAGCAGCTTGCGCCAAATCAGCTAAGGGCACTGTATTTTCCTGATAAAGTTCTTTATCAACGGCTGCCATATTGTAGATATGCCTTACACCAACCAAGCCAAGCAAGGCCGAAAGTAAAACAAGAATAAAGAAACTAAAAAACAACTTTTTCCCAATGGAAAAATCACTAAATCCCTTCATACAAAACGCTCCTCTCCATATATGGCTGGGGTACTTTCCGCTAACAGCTGCTGAATGTCAAGCACTAAAATAATCGTAGCGCCAGTTTGTACAACTTGGCTTACAGCCGTTTCTTTCTTATTGCCGAACTGCGGCGGCAAAGATTCGCGGCAAGCATCATCAATCGTAATCACATCGCCTAACCGATCAATGAAAAAACCCGTATTTTCTAAAATATCGCCTTTCAAAATGATGCAATGACGCTCCCTCACCGTTGCATCAGTCTGTTCATGGAGCAACCGTGACACATCAAATAAAGTAATTACTTGTCCGCGTAAATTTAGTAATCCGGCAATAGATTCTATTTCCCCGGAAATTTTTGTATATTCACTGATGCGATTAATTTCGCGTGCATAAATTAACTCAATTCCATAAAGCTTCGAACCTAAATAAAAAGTTAAAATCCGCTTTGTTCCTAATTGCTCACCGAATGTCACTGGATGATTCTCCCTTTGCACTACTGAGTGTTCTGCTAAGGGAGCTTTTAACTGCGCATCTCTAAAAATAGCTGTTAAAGAAAGTAAAAATACTAACTTACCGCCGACAACCAGCGAAGAAAACAGATCCTCGACAGACTGCAGCCGCTCTTCGAGCATAACAGCCACAGTATCTTCAATTTTATCAGCTACAATAGCAGCAGGAAAAGGCCCATTTTTTAAAATAAGGGCATACCTTCGCTTGGGAATCTCCGATTCGCTTGTTGACGGTAAAAACTCACTAGGGTACAGTAATCGCCAAATATGACCATGGGCATGATAAAAATCTTGACCGCCCACCCGAGCCATGTTTTGTGGCAAAATTTCTTCAATACGAAGAATAGCCGCAAGCGGTACCGCCAAAAAACCTGTTGGTCCCGAACGAAAGAGCAGAATTTCCTGCTGAGAAGCCTGACGTAACTCTGTCTGGATTTTCTTGACTGATCGAGGAAACTGCTCAGCTGATCTTGCTAAACGATACACTTCGGCAACGCCTTCTACATCTAGCACCATAGCAATCTTGCCATCACCTAAAATCGTCACACCAGAATAGATTCTTTTACGCTGCAAATAATGCGGCAATGGCTTAATTAAGACTTCCTCACGATCCTGCATTTCATCGACCTGAAGTCCAAAGACAGTGACGGCGCTTTTTAAAATGAGAATTTTAGTGATAGGCCGTATCAGCGCTTCGGAAGAATGGCTACCAATCACGGTTGTAAGATCAATAACAGGTACAAGCGCGCCGCGCAATTGATATAAGCGGCAATTTCCTACCTGTTCCAACCCTTCCCACTTTTCGCGACTTATGCGAACCACTTCCTGTAAATTGACTTGTGGTAAAGCAAATAAAAAATCACCTGCGCCTAAAATTAACGAAGGAATAATGGCTAACGTAAAGGGAAGAATCAAACGAAAAACTGTTTCTTTATCTTCCTGGGAATGCACTTCGACAATGCCCCCAAGTTTTTCAATATTAGAGCGAACCACATCAAGACCTACGCCACGACCGGAAATATTGCTTACTGTGTTTACTGTGGAAAAGCCCGGCAAAAAAATTAATTTTAAGATCTCTGCCTGCGATAGCTGCTCAGACTGCTCTACTGTAATAAGGCCCTGCTGCAACGCCCGTTTGCAGACCTTCTCACAAGAAATACCAGCGCCGTCATCTTTCATATCGATAAAAACGCGGCCGCCTTCATGATAGGCCGCAATTTGCAACGTTCCCTGCGGAGCCTTGCCCTTTTGAGCACGTATTTCAGGCGTCTCTATTCCATGATCTAAGGCATTTCTCACTAAATGCGTAAACGGATCCACTAAGCCTTCAATAATGGACTTATCCAGTTCTACCTGTTCTCCTTGTACGCTTAGTTGAACCTGTTTGCCTAGCTTACGGGAAAGTTCCCGCACTAGGCGGGGCATCGAATGAAGCAACATGGCAATTGGCTGCATCCGTGTGCGCATGATCCGTTCCTGCATTTCGCTAATCGTAAAATCGAGCTTTTGCAACACAGGTTGTAAAAACGCGAATTCATCATTTAACGGGCCGATCGCGCGCAGCAGTTGATTTCTAGCTAAAACCATTTCGCTTGATAAATTGACAAGTTGATTTAATAACGTCACATCTACCTTAATCCGGTCCTCAGCAAAGATTCGTGTCGAATCACTCGTTTCAAATTCACTACTGGCTTCCCCAACTAACTGACGAACTGGCGGCGACTCTGTGAAAACGCGTTCTTTCTTAGCGGTCTGATTTAAACAAAATAGCAAATCGTCTTGTTCCTCAGGCAAATGAAACTGATGCAATTCTTCGGCACTGATTCCTAACGCCATAATAACAAGATCTTTTTCTAAAACAGAACTAAAAACAAAACAAGCCTCTCCGGAGGCCCCCGCTTCAGTCACTGGCGCAGTTTCTGCTAAGAGCGAACCGATTGACTGAATATTTTTCCCTAAGGTTGCACAAAAGTTAACAGCATTGCGTTTTCGATCGGAAGCTTGCCACAAAAGGCGATAAAATTTACGGCCTTGTTTCGTCATGACTGCAATCATATCTCGATACTTGTCCAGCGCCGCGTCTGATTGAGTCACTTTAGGTTCATCAGCGCTTAAAGCAGATAGTTCTCGATCAATCGCAGCATCTTTTCCTGTCAATACTCCCGCAAGCAAATATTTCAACCGGTCATTCGCCCCCAAAAGGGCGTCAATCTCTTGCGGACTGGGAAACTTTTTTTCTTTGCGCATTTTTCCCAGCAAATTTTCCATAGCATGAGATAATTCTACGATTTTCTCCAGACCAAAAAAGCTAGCCGTTCCTTTAATACTGTGAGCGGCACGGAAAATTTCATGGAGCAAATCGGCTTCACCATTTCCCTGCTCTACTTGCAACAAACCTCTTTCAATTGTTTCGGTATGGGCCTTCGCATCAGCTATGAATTCTTCCAGCAGCTCTTTGTCTTCAATCATCGCTTGCACCTCATTTTACTTAAAAGGCAATCCACTGATGCCGACCTTCTTCTTTGGCTCGATACAAAGCATGGTCAGCCTGTTGAATCAAATCCTCGTAGGAACTGTTTGTAGCAGGAATCGCTGTAGCCACACCTAAGCTAATCGTTAACTGTGAGCTGACTGGCGAACCTTCATGGGGGATTGCGAGAGCTTTCAGCTTTTCTTGAATTTGTTTCGCCAGCTCAGCCGCCCCTACTTTACTCGTATTTTGCAAAATAATACCGAATTCCTCACCGCCATAACGAGCTAGCAAATCGCAAGGTCTTGTGACACACTCTGCTAACGCCCTTGCTACCTGCTTTAGACATTCATCGCCGGCCTGATGCCCATAGGTATCATTGTAAAGCTTAAAAAAATCAATATCGGCCATCATAAAAGTAACTTCTTCTTGTTTATTTAAAGCATGCAGCCAGGTTTTCTCAAAAAAAGTTTCCAAATGTCGCCTGTTGGCGATCCCAGTTAATTCATCAAGCAAAGATAGTTCTTTTAACTGACTGTTCGCGGAATTGAGCGCCTTCATGACTCGCTCCATAATCTGCGTTGTCTCTTCTAAGGCATGATTGCGCTGTTCTAATTCATATTGATAAGTTAAAATCCGTTTACCAACGGAAAGCCGACAGTTTAACTCTCGTGGTTCAATAGGCTTAAACAAAAAATCGTCAGCCCCGGCTTCAAATCCCATAACTACATCGTCAACACTATTTTTTTGTCCTGTCAACATGATGACATGGACGTGTCCTGATTTTACATTCTGCTTAATTTTACGACAAAGTTCAATGCCGTCCATGCCGGGAATAATCCAGTCAAGCAGCACAATAAGCGGTTCTTGAATGAGCTGAACAATTTGCCAGGCGCTAATACCATCAGCGGCAAAGAGGACCTCATAGCCCCATTCTCCCACCATATTCGCCAAAATTTTTCGTACACTTTTTTCATCATCAATAATTAATAATTTCATCATTTTGCACCTTCACCGCACAAATTCAACGTATCCTTTCTCATTGTACAACAGGTTAGAATTTTTTGCTAACCATTACGTAAAAAGAAAGCACCCTGCGTGATTTGCCGCAAGGCGCCTTTCCCATGACACTATATTTCACCACAACAAATTTTTATTCTTGACAGGCTTTTCGCTTTATTTTCACTAGATACTGCTGATCAGGTAATTTTTCTACTTTTCCAGCAAAAACATCGCCAATCAACTCCAGTTCCAACCACGGCGGCACATGACGGCAAGTTACAGCAAGTTCATAAAAAGGAGTCTTCTGTAAAAAAGGCAGTAACACTTGTTTAGAGGTAATTGTACTATCGCTGCGCTGAATCTCCGTAAGCGAAATAGCAAAACATCCGTCGCCTAGCGCCACAGGTTCTGGCGGTACTAGTGGCTCTTTTTGTGTAACTTGCGCCACTGCCGCCAGTTCCTGCTCCCATACATAATCAAGAAAATCTAGCGGACTACCCGTAAATTCCCACACATGAATATCGCCTTTTTCCAATTCAAAAAAAGGAAGACCTGTCACTGTCTGACCGACAAAAATCTTGCAGTCTCCTAAAAAAGCTAAAAGTTCCTGCATTTTTTGCCGCAAAGCAGGCATAGATGCACTATGGGCTAAAGTAAATTCCAGCTTGCGTGACGGCTGCCAAACTTTCATCCGCCGCTCAAAAACAATGATTTTGCCCACATCATACAAGCTGGCCGCAAAGCCTGTCTCCCCGACAAATACAGCAATATCTTCCGCCATGGTTTTTCCCCTTTCTATAAGGTAAGACGCGCCACAGGCGTACCGCCTTCAATATGCTGATCCATAATTTCTTCTACATCATCAGGTGTTACCGCGCCATACCACACATTATCAGGATAAACTACCACGATCGGACCTTGGCTGCAAATACCAAAACAGCCTGTATTGGATACAAAAACCTCACCGCCTAAATCGCGCTGTTCAATTTCCTCCAGAAAGTTAGCCACAATTTGAACGCCATCTTTCGAATGGCAGTAGCCTTTCTGCTGACCATTGACCCGGGAACTCGTACAGACAAAAATGTGCTGTTTCGGTTTATTCATCTTGAAATCTCCCCTTTCAAACTGCTTGTGGCAAACGAAGCTGTTCTAGCGCATAACGAAGACCCTCTTCCAAAGTATAACAATACTCGATAGCCGTCACACCTCGTTCGGCCAGCCGCTTTTGCGCCTGATAACCGATCCGCATAGTAAGAACTGCATCGCAGTCGCTTAACTGCTCCATAATCACGTCACGCTTCGTTTCAGCGTCATCACATTCCGTAACGCCTAGACAGTACTTTGGCAAAGCCCGTCTTTCCACCAACTTTGCTGCTCTTCCATCTATTTCATAAATCAAAAATTCCGTAGCATGACCAAAATGCAAATCAATGAGCTTGCCATATTTTGAAGTAACAGCAATTTTAAAGCTTCGATCAGTCTGATTCGCCGCCTCTGCCGCAACTGCTGTCGCCTCAGATTCTGTAAATAGCTCCCGAAACTCTGCCGATCGATCTTCCCCCAAGAGGCCGATCGCGTCGGCACGGCATTGCTTACAGTGACGCATTTGCTGCACATCGAGTTCACAACGATCCCGCATGGCCTGCACATCTTTCATACTCGTTTGAGGAAAATCCTGAAAGGCACTGCCAGGCGCCGGAATCAGCGGCATAATATTCGTAATAAACACGCCAAGTGCTTTCATTTGTTTAACTACATCGGGAATATGGCGGTCATTGATTCCTGGCAACATTACAATATTAATTTTAACGACAAGACCAAGTCGAATCGCCTGTTCAATGCCAGCAAGCTGATTTTTCAGCAAAATAGCAGCGCCTGCTTCTCCTTCATATTTTACGCCCTCATAAAATACATGCTTATAAATTTTAGCGCCAATCTTACTGTCAAGACAATTGACAGTTACCGTAAGATGAGTTACGCCAAGCGCTGCAATTTCTGCTGCATACTGAGGCAGCATGAGTCCATTTGTGGACATACAGAACACCATATCGGGATTTTCGGCGCGAATTAACGCAATCGAAGCCTTTGTTTTGTCCCAATTAGCCAAAGCATCGCCAGGTCCAGCTATACCAACAACAGAAAGCTGACCAATTTTTTCTTTTACATAATCAAATTTCAGTTTGGCCTGCTTAGGCGCCAAAACCTCACTAGTAACTCCCGGCCTGCTTTCATTGACGCAATCAAACTTACGATTACAATAATTGCAGCTAATATTGCACTGCGGCGCTACCGGCAGATGCATTCTGGCAAAAGACTGATGCGCTTCAAAAGAATAACAGGGATGTTTTTTCGTTTTTGCTTCAAGTGCTGCCAAGTCCATGAAATCACCTCCGCGAATCTTCTTCTAGGCCTTGTTGGCTCTGGTGTCGTAATATTGTTCATACATCCTACTCCGATAGGAATGGTATTTATGTTCTAACAGCGTATTGGTTAAACGATCTAATAAAAGCATCGTTCCGGCATAACCCACTGATAAAATCCGTTGGCCGCCTATGCGATCATGAATGGGAAAGCCAATCCTGACTAATGGAATCCCGTCCTTTTCTGTAAGATAATGACCATCAGAGTGACCAATAGCAATATTGGCTTTCTGTTCGCGGCTTTTGGCCCGAATGGCCACAAAATCACTTTCATGCATAACATTGATTTTCTTACCAAGCAATTTTGTTAAGAGTCCTGGCTTACTGCCTGTAGCCACAACCACAGGCTCAATCCCATTTTCCAGGCAAACCTTAGTTACGCCATAGACAAGCTCTGGCTCGCCATAGACCACGCTGCGTCCCTGCATATTATATTTATGGGAATCAATCATCGCGTCAATGAGCCGTCCCCGTTCTTTTTCCAGAAGGACTGGGATAGTTTTTCCTGTAATTTCGCTTAAGCGATGAATAAATTGATCTGTATTTTCGATGCCCATCGGTATTGGTAATGTATAGAGCGGCACGCCAAAGGTCTCTTCCAAGTACTTACCTGGCGACAATTTTTCATCAACGGTCACGCCAAGCTGTATGGTAGCTATAGCTCCACCCATCGCTTTTATATCCGCTAATTTCGTACCTCCCTGGGGCATCTTGGAAAAGGAACTGACATAAGGCGCGTCAAGCGTTTCGGAATAGTCAGGGCACATAATATAGTCAATATCCATAAGCGCCAAAATGCGTTTTAATTCGCGAAGATCAGCGGGACTCATATGAGCGGTAATAATATTAACCCGATTATGCTTTTTAGTCGCTTCCGCTAGGCCCATAATCGTCCGCTTCACTGTAAAGTAATAGCCTTCTGCTTGACTTGAACCATAGCCAGGCGTCGGCGCCGTAATAATCGGAAAAGTTTCTTGGTTCTTTTCCCGCAAATATTCGGTCACAATCCGATCAATATCTTCACCGATCGTCTCAGCCAGACAGGTAGTCAAGACACCAATTAAATCAGGTTGGTATACCTTAAGAATATTATCAATCGCTTTAACTAGGTTCTTTTCGCCGCCGTAAATCGTTCCTTTTTCATTGAGCGAAGAAGAACCGACATCGACAGGTTCATTAAAATGTGCCGCAATATGGCGCCGCATATAAGTGCTGCAGCCTTGCGAGCCGTGAAGAATCACCATGGACCGCTCAATCCCTTTGAGAGCTAGAATGCCGCCCATAGGCATACACATGTGACAAGGATTTTCATTCACATTTTTGCAAGACTCCATAGCTTGGTCGCTCATAATCGGCCCCTCCCCGCGGTATATATTTCCAAACAGGTGAACAAACCGTCGTATAGACTTCCTCGGCGAAATTGACGGCTCCGCAAAAACCGCTTAACGGATGTTTGCGTTCGTGATTATGATCAATAAAGGAAATCCCCAGTTTATAAGCGAGGGGCCGTTCCTTTACGCCGCCGACTAAGAGATTTGCGCCTTGCTCCACCATGAATTTTTCCAGCTCAGAGGGATTGGCGTCATCTAAAATGATTGTACCGTCATAAACGAGATTGTTAATTGTTTCGTACTCTTCTTTCCGTCCCGTCTGGGTGCCAATCATGACAACTTCAATACCAATTTCCCGAAATTGTTTAATAAGTGAAATGGCTTTGAAACCGCCGCCCACATAGACAGCTGCTTTTTTCCCTTGTAGTTTCTCATAATAGCCTTGAATTACTGGCTGCACTTTAGCTGTTTCCCGCGCAATCAACGCTTCAACTTTTGCCAGCATAACCGGATCGTCAAAAGCTTCGGCAATCCGCCGCAGCGAATTGGCTGTATCGGCTAAGCCTAAAAAAGAAATTTGAATATAGGGAATTTCATAAAGTTCTTCCATTTTGGCTGCTAAATACTGCATCGAACCAGCACACTGAATGATATTCAAACTGGCTTCCGGCGCCTTTTTGAGTAGTTCATACTGCGAATCGCCCGTAAAGACCACATTGACAGTAACGCCAATTTCTTCCAGATAATTGCGAATGATCCAGGCTTCGCCAGCTAAATTAAAATCACCTAAATAGTTCACCGTTTTGTTTCGTTTTACATAGGGCTCTTGCGGTTCAATGAGGCGCAGCAGCGCATCACAGGCAGCTCGATACCCTGCCGACTTATTGCCAATAAACCCACTGGACTGCACAGGAATGACCTCAATCCCATACCTATGGCTTGCCTGACGGCAGACCGCTTCCAAGTCATCGCCAATCACGCCTACAATGCAAGTCGAATACACAAATACCAGTTTCGCCCGATATTTGGCCACTAACTCATCAATCGCCGCTGCTAACTTCTTTTCTCCGCCAAAAATCACGTCTTTTTCCTGCAAATCCGTGGAAAATCCCTGGCGAAATAGTTCCGAACCGCTAGTCAAGCTACCCCGGAGATCCCAGGTATAGCTTGAACAGCCAATCGGTCCGTGAACAAGATGAATTGCATCGGTGATCGGATTGAGCACGACCCTTGCGCCGCAATAAACGCAGGCACGCTGACTGACGCAGCCAGCAATGCTGTCAGCATCGCATTTGGGCTGTGACTTTTGCTTTCCTTTCGTGACAATAAAATCTTGTCGTTCATTGATGGCCGGTCCGCTCAATCTCCTCACATCCTTTTCATTTCTTACTAAGCTAACAATTACAAAGTTCTGCTAAAACTAGCGAATCTTGCTACAGTTACATAACAAGTTCAAAGTCCTCGTCGGCGGCATCACGATCAGCGCGATCCAAGAGAGCGCCGTCGATCATTTCGATTAAGCGCATCGCGCCGTGATAGCCCACAATCGGCAAATATGAATGAACCGTGCGATCTAGTACCGGGAACCCACAGCGAACAAAAGGAATATCCTCGGCTCTGGCGATATATTTCCCATAGGTATTGCCAATCAAGAGATCTACTGGCTCATTTTTAATCCATTGATGCAGCATAAAGAGATCGCCTGCCGCTTTCACATTGCCTTTTAAACCAGAAGCAAGCAGCATTTCCTTCACTTCTTCTTCAAAACTGCCAAGACCTGACCCAAGAGCGCCGCCTGGCGTACCTGTCAGTACATGAACCGGGATCATACCAAGACTTAAAACAAATTCCGTCATAGCAATGACAATATCAGGATCACCGAAAATCGCTACTTTCTTGCCATGGAAATGGAAATGAGCGTCAGTCATAATGTCAACAAGCTGTCCCCGCTCTTCTTCTAGCGCATAGGGTACTTCTGCCGCAAAAGTCGAGCGAAGCGCCATAACGAATTCGTCGGTCGCTTTAATCCCAATTGGTGTTTTCAGCGAGAGGAAGGGAACACCGCATTTTTTCTTCAATTCTTCGGCGGCGCCATAGGAAGCAAACCGGCCTAAGGACAGGGTTTGTTTCGAGTTGCCTGTATCATATAGCTCAGCAAGCGTCGTACCGCCTTTAGGATACATGGTAAATTCGCCAGTCATGGGTGAATCGACTACACCTGACGTATCAGGAAACATAATAAAGTTAGCGCCCATCAAACCAGTAATCCGTTTGATTTCCCGCATGTCGCCAGGATTGACAAAACCGGGAATCAGGTTGACCTGTTCTTTTGGTTCCGGCTGGATTTTCTGCGAAAAATAAGTCACCATCGCCTTGGTCATATTGGAAAAACCGGTAATATGCGAACCTTGATAACTTGGCGTGTTAGCGTGGAATACAACCTTACCTTCCGGTACGTCTTTTTCGGCAGCCTGTTTAATGAGTGTCGGTATATCGTCGCCAATCGTTTCGGACAAACAGGTTGTATGAATAGCAATGATATCAGGATCATACAAAGAAAAAACATTTTTAATGGCGGTCTTCAAATTCGCACCGCCGCCAAATACGGAGGCCCCTTCGGTAAAGCTACTTGTCGACGCCATAATGGGATCACGGAAATGCCGTGTTAAATGCATACGATGGAAAGAACAGCAGCCTTGAGAACCATGGCTATGAGGCAAACATTTATGAATGCCGAGAGCCGCATACATGGCGCCAATAGGTTGACAAGTTTTGGCGGGATTGATCATACCGCCGCTAGTACGTTCTTTGATCTCTTTCGGTGTATAATCAAGCATCTTACGCTTTCCCCCCTTCATTGATTTGTCCGTCTAAAAGCGGCTGGCCCTGCCAAGGCGGCGTAATAAAATTCCAGGTAGGCGAAGCAAACGCCATGCTCACATCGCGGGCAAAGTTTACAGCACCGCGAAAACCAGCATAGGGACCGCTGTAATCATAGGAATGGAGCTGTTTGGCCGGAATTCCCATTTTTTGCACCACATATTTATCTTTGATACCAGAAGCGAAAATATCTGGCTTAAATAGTTTAATGAACTCTTCGGTTTCAAAGTGGTTCATATCATCCACCATAATTGTGCCGTCTTTCATATCAAAATGCATGCCATGGTAAGTGCTTAAAGGAATCTCGGCCTGCAATTTTTCCAGGCGTTCCGGTGAAACTTTCAGCCTAAAACGACCTTCATCAGCCGTTACATGCAGCTCAGGAATATTCTTACTGTCCGCGTCAGGCTTGATTGTCGGAATGACCTGGCGGCCTTCATAGTCGTCGCGATGAGCAAACTCATAGCCTGCCAACACTGTTTCGATTCCCAGTTCGGCAAAAAGTCCCTGATAATGATGGCCGCGGGAGCCCCCGACAAAACAGAACGCCGTTTTTCCTTCACAGATCTTACGATATTGATTGAGCGGTCCTTCAATCTGACTTAACTCTTTGGCAATGACTTCTTCCGTTTTGCGGCTTAATTCTTCGTCTTCAAAGTACAAGGCCATATTCCGTAAAGTCTCAATGGTCGATTGAACACCGATAAAGTTTACTTTTAACCAAGGCGTACCGTATTTTGTCTCTAGCATCTCAGCAATGTAGTTAATGGAACGATGGCATTGCACAAGATTCAGTTCGGCCGTATGAGCATCGCGCAGCTTCTCCCAAGCGCCGTCGCCAGTCATAACCGAAACGACTTCATAGCCGATCTCTTCTAGCACTCGCTCAATCTCCCAGCTATCGCCGCCAATATTATACTCGCCTAAAATATTAATGGGATACTTGCCAGCAGCTTTTTCCTTATCACTATTGCCAATGACCCGTTCCATCAGGTTATTGTTTGCTATATGATGACCTGCCGACTGGCTGACGCCTTTATAACCTTCACAACTAAAGGCAATAACTTGAATGCCATGGCGTTTTTCCGCCGCTTTTGCTACGGCGTTAATGTCATCGCCAATCAGACCAACAGGACAAGTAGCGGAAATCGTAACCGCTTTGGGATGAAAAATATCAACAACTTCATCAATCACGGCAGCTAGTTTTTTATCACCGCCAAAAACAATATCCTTTTCCTGCATATCCGTCGAAAAGCAATAGTTAATGTAATTATCTAAGTCCTTTTCGTCACGAGCCTTATTGCGGCGAGTGCCCCAGGTATAATAGCTGCAGCCGATCGGACCGTGAACAATATGGATCATATCTTTTAAGGGGCCGAGAACAACGCCTTTACAGCCGGCATAGGCACAGCCGCGGTTCGTAATGATGCCGGGAATCGTGCGCGTATTCGCTTCAATCTGCTGTTCAAGCTCGCCATTTTTGATGATAATATGCTTCTTACGATTTTTCTGCACTTTACTGGGATATTGATCAAGTATCTTCTCTAACTGTCTTTCCGTTATAGCCACGGCGAAGTTCCCTCCTTTGTGATCAAACCATTAATTACAGTGCCGCTTCGCCCGTTTCGCCGGTACGAATTCGAATACTGTCGCCAAGAGGCATTACAAAAATCTTGCCATCGCCCACATTATTGTCAGTCTTATTGACGTCAATAATGGCTTGCACGATTTTCGGCACATCTTCGTCCTGGGCTACAATATTAAATAATCGTCTCGGAAAGAGACTCGTTCCGTTTAAAAAATTGTCAATCAGAGCAATCGATTCCTTATTATCTTCATCGCTAACCATAGAAATTAAATCAGCTCTTCTCGCTGCAATCATCGTCGGGTCTGTGACCAGATTGCCACGGCCCAGCACCTTCACAGCTGTAAAGCCAGCAGCGCCGCTTTCAATGAGAGCCTGTTTCGTAGCACTTGTCTTGTTCATCCGTACAATCGCCACAATTTCCTTCATGCTGCCCCTCCTTACAAGCCAGTGTCAGAACTGGATATAGTGTAAGCCTCTTCCACAGGAGTAATAAAAATTTTACCATCGCCAAAAGCGCCTTTTTCGCCAGTTTTCGCTGTCCGCAAAATAACACTTACCATATCTGCCTTATCTTCATCGCGGATCGCCATCATAATCATAACCTTAGGAATCTCATCATAGACAATACTGCCGATTTTAATGCCTTTTTGCTTACCTCGGCCTACTACATCAATCACTGTAGCGGCATGAAATCCGGCTGTGGACAATTCATAGAGTACTTCATCTCGTTTTTCGGGACGTACAATGGCTCTAACTAATAACACGCTACCACTCCTTCATTGCTCATGATTTTTGAAGCTAGATGCATTTAGCCAAGAATGCCGTAAGACATCATTAATTCTTCAAGACGATCCTGCGTCATCGGTTTGGGAATAACAAACATATCATTATTGTCGATGGCACTAGCCAATTTTCGATATTCATAGGCCTGACCTTCTTCAGGATCATAGTCAATGACTGTTTTCTTATTAATTTCAGCTCGCTGTACCACATTGTCGCGCGGCACAAAATGAATGAGTTGTGATCCCAGCTCTGAGGCGAAGGCCTGCAAAAGATCAAGTTCCCGATCGACTTTACGGCTGTTACAGATAATGCCGCCTAACCGTACCTTGCCATTTACAGCATACTTTTGAATGCCTTTGGAAATATTGTTCGCTGCATAGAGAGCCATTAGCTCGCCGGAAGCAACAATATAAATTTCTTCGGCTTTGCCTTCTCGAATCGGCATGGCGAAACCGCCGCAAACAACGTCGCCAAGAACATCATAGAAAACGTAGTCAAGTTCGTCCGTATAAGCGCCCAGAGATTCGAGCAGATTGATGGAAGTGATAATCCCGCGTCCGGCACAGCCAACACCTGGCTCCGGCCCGCCTGATTCCACACACATGGTACCTTTGAAGCCTGGTTTCAAAATGTCTTCTAAATCAATGTCGTCCCCTTCATCGCGCAGTGTATCAAGTACGGTTTTTTGGGCCAAACCGTTTAAAAGTAATCGAGTTGAGTCAGCCTTCGGATCACAGCCAACTACCATAATGTTCTTTCCGGCCTCAGCAAGAGCCGCCACCGTATTTTGTGTTGTCGTCGATTTGCCAATACCGCCCTTACCATAAATTGCTACTTGTCTCATGATCGAATGCCTCCTTATATTTCACCTTATATTTCACCTTGAAATGAATCTTCGTAACCGTTATAATGAAAAATGGGTAAATCAAATAAACCTAGTGCTTCTGGGATTTAGGAGATTTTCCTTGGCTTCATGAGTACTGCGAATACTCGTGAAGCCTTCTTATTTCTCACCGATACAATCACCTCCTTTAGATAGAAAACCCTTGTACCTGAATCATAAAGGCGCCTACGAACTTTTGGTTCGTAAGCGCCTTTGCTTAGTCAGCAAGAGAATAAATTCTCTCTTAACAGGAAGAGGCTTATAAACGAAATTCGTTTATAAGCCTCTTTGCTTATGCTGATATATTCTATTGCGTTGATAATACCATATGTTTTTTCGAAGATCAATAGGAAAATCAAATTTCGCAATAATCAATCTTTACAACCAAATGAATAAACAAGCTAAAAATAGCGGAAAGACCACATCATGTACTTTTGAGATGAGCAAAAATACCACATTAAAGGAACAGTGTTATCTTTTTAAGCATTTTTGCTATTCAACAGTATTTTTTCAGAATAAACATTTATTTCTTTTCTTCCGGTACAGCCCACACGAGACGCACGCTACTTTTCTCTAGCTCCTCTTGTTTCAAGCGCACATTGAAATTATAAGCTTTGCCCATTTCATTCAAGAGGGAGCAACCAATCTTCAGCAAATTCTGCTCTGGCGACGCCAGTAGCTTCGGCCCGGTAATATCAAAAATAAGAATCGGAACTTCCACATTCTTGCGATCTGCCGTTACGGAAACCATGGCAAGCTGCGTATCCAAAACGCCTAGTAAAGTTAGAATAGAAGCAAGGAAAAATCGCAGCAATTCATGATAACCAACCACCTTTTCTGGCAACTCTGGCATATCGCCAGCTAAAAAAACTTCCTCGCCTTGTTTTAACAGCTCTGACCAAAAAAGGTCCTTAGGTTTCGTTTCACTACCGAGCGGCAACAAATCAATATAAGTCCCCAACAGTTTCTCCAGTAAATCACTATATTCAGCAAATAGCGCTCTCCCTTCGGGACCAGTTTCCTTGCCGCTACTAAATTTCTTCAAAAAAGAAAAAATCCAAGTATTAATCTGTTTCAGTTGGTTTAGATCACGGCGTTCTTTCGCAAGAGTCTGTTCCATTGTCCGGAACATATTCTGATAGGCCGTATTCTTCTGCACCAGACCCTCTTTGAGCCGTTCGCGTTCTGCTTCAAGGTTATAATGTTCAATGGCCTGACGGACGGTGACGAGCAGTTCGTCCTCCATACTCCAGGGCTTGGGAATGAATTGAAAAATATCGCCGTGATTCACTGTAGCAAGAACCTGTGACAGCTGTGTATAGCCAGAAAGAACAATGCGAACTGTTTTCGGATATTTTTCCCGGACTGTTTTCAATAAAGAAAGACCGTCCATTTCTGGCATGCGCATATCTGTTACAATAACACTAACGGCCTGTTCTTCCAGCAAACGCAAGGCCTCTTTCCCACTATTGGCAAAGAGACTTTTAAAAGGCTCATCTTCTGTCGCTCGGCGAATGGAATTTAAAATTTGCTGCTCATCATCCACAAATAGAACACTATTTCTCGTCTTTACTTCACTCATTCTATCACCAGCTCTCGCGAATTTATCGATCACCAAGACATCATTGTCAAAATTCGCTATTTTTTTCGTTATTTCCTTTCTGATAAGAAAAAAAACATAAAAATCGCTCAGCACTTTATCAGATTATTTGTTAATTTCAAAATTCCATTGACAATCGCAAATAATCAGCTAAAATATAGTTTATGTACACATATTTTGTAGACAAAAAAATAATGAAATGACTGTGGAGGTGAAGAATAGCATGGTTGATATTTTTGATAGTCTCTGCGTCTTATTGGCCAAAGCAGAACAAAAGCACTTTGCCTACACAAAAAAAGCTTTGGAAACAGAGAATCTAGAAATCTCCCCCGGCCAGCTTGTCGTCTTATATGTATTGTATAAGAAAGATAATATTTCCATATCAGAACTTAGCAAAAATGTCTTGTTAGATAATTCGACTTTGACAGGTCTTATCGACCGCTTAGAACGCCTCGGCCTTGTCATGCGGATGGCAACTCCTAATGACCGCCGTTCCTTTCAAATCATCCTAACAGAAAAAGCCCTTGAACGCAAAGCCGATCTGACAGCACTCATGAAGCGAGTCGAAAAGCAAATGCTTACAGGTGTCAGCACTGAAGAAATTGCCACATTTCGCAAAACATTGCACGCCATTTTTACAAATTTATCCTTATAATCTTTCGCGTGCTAAAAAAACTGCCTTACAGCAAAAGGACCTTTCCCCTTTGCCGCAAGGCAGTTTTTTTATACATTTTATCGTTTTGTTGTGGGGAACTGCAGCTTGCGCCACAAAGTACTTTTGCCAATCGCTAAAATTTCAGCAACTTTTTCCTGATTCTCGTCGTGTTGCTGCAACAAATACTCAATAATTTCTTTTTCCACCGCAGCTACGGTCTGTTTCAACGGCGCCTGCGCCTTCACTTGCACAGTAAGCCGGGTTTCAGTTGCCGCCTTAGGCATAGGCCCCATGACCGTATGGAAAAACCGTTCGCGTTTTTTTTCTGACAGCACAGGCTCTTGCAGCAACAAGGCTAATCGTTCCGCCACGTTGCGCAGTTCCCGTATATTTCCGGGCCAATCATAGGCTAAAAGTAGCTCCATTACTGAAGCAGGCAACGTCGCTGCCAGCTCTTTGCCGACAAATTCTTGTAGAAAAAACTTTGTCATCAACATAATATCGCCTTTACGCTGCCGAAGCGGCGGCAGTGTTACGTTAAATACACTAAGCCGATAATAAAGATCTTCGCGAAACTCGCCTTGTTTTACTTTGCTTGTTAAATTTCGATTTGTCGCACTGAGTATTCGAATGTCTACAGGAAGAATCTTATCCCCGCCAACGCGCATAATCTCTTTTTCCTGCAGTACTCTAAGCAACCGCGCTTGCAGTGATGGCGGAATCTCGCCAATTTCATCAAGAAAAATCGTACCATGGTGAGCTAATTCAAAGAGTCCTTGTTTACCTTCTTTTTTCGCACCAGAAAAAGCGCCGCCTTCATACCCAAAGAGCTCGCTTTCTAAGAGCGGTTCAGGAATCGCCGCACAATTGACAGCCACAAAGGGGCCTTGCTGGCGCTTGCTGGCATTATGGATACTCTGGGCAAATAATTCCTTGCCTGTACCGGACTCCCCTTCGAGGAGAATTGCCGACTCAGTCGCAGCAAATAAAGCAGCTAATTCTTTTAACTCCGTCATCGCCATATCTTCTGTTAAGATATCATCAAAGTGATATTTAGCAATAAAACCTTTGTCATAGATCTGCTTGCGAATTTGTCGCTCCAACTGCTGTATTTTCGTGACATCTTCAAAGGTGCTCACTACGCCAATGGGCTTTTCATCTAAAAATAGAGGAATGCGGCTTGTTGTAATAATTCCACCGTGAATTTCTTGAAAGGAACCGATTTCAGCTTGACCTGTGGCAAAAACCTTATGCATCCGCGTATTGGGAATCGTTGGTTCTACAGCCTGTCCCAACACATCTTTCTCTGGTAAACGAAAAATCCGTTCCGCCGCCGAATTATAAACAATGACTTTATTTTGTTCATCTGTTACAATAATCCCCTCGTTAATGGAATCCAAAATGGCTTCAAACCGAGTAGAACGCCGCCGTTCATTGCGACGCACCGTAACAACATGAACCGCTTCCAACATAGAGCGATATACGGCATCTTCGCCGCATTCAATCAATTGACCAGCTAGACCATATTTTTTGGCCAGCGCTACAGCCACTACGCCGCCAATTACCACTTCTACCCCGCGCGCTGCCGCCTCTTGCAAACCAATTTCAATTTCCCCCTCTGATTCAAAGGTATATTCGTGCAAGGTAAGGTCAAACATTTTCTCAATCGCACTGATGTCAAACAGAGGCTGCTTAAAATTAAAAAAAGCCATAGGACGGCGCCGATTCTCCACTTGATGAATCGATTTGATCAGATCAAATGGGGTAATGGGTATGGATATCACCGGAATATCAACAACTTGACGAATATATTCAGCCGTACCGCCCCGACTGAGAATCGCGTCAACTTCGCCTTGTAAGCCCGCTGCCAAACGCGCCGCTTCATCAAGAGCGGCAAAAGCCACATGGTAGTCAATTTCCTCCTGTTTCGCTAGTGTGGTAAATACCTTCGCCATTTCCGGATAAGTGGAAATAAGCGCCAGTTTGACTGCTTCTTTGGCCTGTTCTTTCATACTTGACCAGCCTCTTTCTTAGACAAGGCACTGTAGAAATAGTAAATACAGCCTAATAAAACGAGCGACGCTGCCAAAAATAACGCTACATACCCAAAATGTTCCGCCACGCCGCCTAAAACAGCGGTTGAAAGCGCATTGGCAATATCACCGGCGGCTGTCATAATCCCCAAAGCAGTACCGCGATTGGCTCCGTCAGTGCCTTTCACTAGAATCAAAACTAGCGTAGGAAAAACGATGCCGAAACCGAGACCAAATAAGATGCCTGCGGCTAACAGCGTTAAAGGGGAAAGCTTGATCACAAGCAGCACTAAACCAAGTAACATGAGTAACGCCGAATATTCCGCCGCTTTCTTCACACCGAAAAGTTCATCGACCTTCTGCACAAATAGACGGGATAAGATGACAAATACCGCAAAGGCAATATAAAAGAGCGAATAAAAAGAGATTCCCTCGGCCAGCGAAGCCAAAGGAATAAAAGTAAATAACGCCCCAAAGGAGAAACTCGCGCCAAACTGTCCGGCCGTAACTGCTAGAACTACTTTATCCTTCAGCACTGTCGTAAAGGAGCTGCGTTTGCTGCCGCCACCTCTAACAAGCGCTGGCGCCTGACGAAATTTCATAACCGCAAAAGCACCCGCAACAAGTATGGCGCTAAGAACAATAAGCAGTGTAAAGCCAAAACGTTCAAAGGCAATTTGAGCAAAACTCATACTAATGCCAAGACCGACCATCGTCGTAAGAGTATACATGGCAATTGCACTGGCATTCAAATCGCCCGTACCGATACTGCTGGCAAAGGTGACAGCTCCCGTGTTATAAAAAGCCAAAGCTAAGCCAAAAAGCGATCTGAGCGCCACAAAGGTCCAAAAACCAGCTGCTCCTAAATAGCCCACAACCGATAGAAACAGCAGAATTTGACCAAACAGAATGATGGGACGGCTGCCGCGCGTATCCACCTGAATACCGACCCAGGGGCGAACTAACAAAGAACTCGCTGCCGTCGCCCCCATGATTAAACCAATCTGAGTCTCGCTAAAGCCTTGGTTATGCAAAAAAACCGGCAGAACAGGAATGAGTAAATTCATGCCAAGAGTCGTATTCAAGTGACATAGTGCAATATTTTGAAACTGTCTTAGTTTAAATAAAGCAGAAAAATTTGCCATAAAAGCCTCTTTTCTCAGGTCTTATTGCCCCGAAATTCCTTGCTCTGCTGTTGGCAGTTTCATTGTGTTGCCATGCTTAATTCGCCACCAGGCCACAGATCGAAGCCGCTCAAAAGCTGCTTCAATTTGCTCCTGATCCAAATCACCAGCAGGGTCGGCCCCAAAAACGGCTTCTTGCTCTTTCGACGCCTCTTTGCCTATTGCTTTATTCGTAATCCAGAAGCCATAGTTAATTCCTATACGATTGCCCCTAGTTAAGCTATCACCTAACGAGTAGTAAGTGAACCCCTGCGGCGCAATCAGTTCAAGCAACGTGGGCGTTACATTAATATGGCTTCCCGCCGCATCCACTGGCAGGCTTTGCTTCGTAATTCCCTTGCCATAAACAATCAGCGGAATCCCATAGCGTTTATATAGCCCGGGATTGGCCTCAATATTAAGACGGTCGGCGTGATCGCCTACAATCATAAATACGCTGTCAGGGTACTGTTCTTCCGTACGTTTAATAAAAGCCGCCAATTCCTTATCAGCGTACCAGAAATGACCTAACTGCTTAATCAGATTTACATCATTTTTCTTATCGTCCGGTAAAGCGGCCTTCACCATTTCACTGTCAAAACCAGCTGCCGGTAAATCCACCGTAAAGGGAGCATGATTCGATACCGTCAAAATCACATCAAAAGTAGGTTGTTCCGCCGTAAGACTTGCTGACACGCCTTGAAAGAGATAGGCATCATCAGAGCCCCATACATTTCCTGAAGCGCTGGGATAATCGCCGGAGCCGTAAAAACGATCAAAGCCCTGGGCCAACGTAAAATCTTTAATTTTTTCCCAAGAACTCGGACCAGCATACCAAAACTCCGCCTTGTAGCCAAGACGCTTCATTTGCGGTGCAATCGCTGTGGAAAAAGGTCCCCCATAAGCTTCTGGCAAACAATTCAAATAGAGATTCACGTCAGGAAAACCTGTCAATACCCCCATGACACCGGAAATCGTGCTCATACCATTTGGCAGAAAGGTTGGCACATAAACAGAATTCTGTTTTTGAATCAAATTTTTCACGCCATCCGCAATATGCAAATCTTTATATTCCGGCAACAGCGGCCAGTTGGCATAACTTTCGCCGATAATTAAAAAAACATGCTTAGGCTTGGGATGCGCTGCACCTTGAGCCGTTTTTTGCAAATAGTCATCCAGTTTGTCTGATTGAAGCGACCGACCAGCTAGGGCTTGACTATAAAGTTGCAGCTTCGTAGAATCAATGGCAAGGCCAGTAGAGCTATTGACACGCTCATTTAATTCATAGGCGCGATAAAGCGCTTGCACATCATCTAAGATTGCTTCATTCAGCAGTTGGTCTTTCGTCACACCAGAATTTTCCCAATCAATATTTTGGGCGTAAGTTAGCGTTCCGCCAAAACGCATAAAGAGACAGAAAAAGTAAAAAGCAACTAAAAATCCGGCCCGTAGTAATGCCGTATAATACCACCGCGAAAAGCTCGGCAAAAATACGATTCTTACTGATAGCCAACGAACGAGCAGTCTCTGAAGCAGAAAAGCAGTCACTGCCACCAACGAAAGGCGCAGCGGCAGATTATATTGTTCTAATAAGGTGTGCCCCAAGGCCGAAACATCATCTTGAAAAGTATTAAACAAAAGTTGGTTAAAACTCATATGAAACTGTTCATAATAGGGAATCCGCGCATAAAAAAGCAAAGTCAGCAAAAACAAATAACTTCCGCCAACGATCAAGCGAAGTTTGTCAACCCAACGAGGCTTAAGGCCACGGCAAATCAGACAGAAACTAAAACAAAAAAGCCCCATGAGTCCGGCGCTTTTTAAGCTAATACGCAAGCCATAGTAAAGAGCGGCAAATACATCAGATAAAGTTGTCATATCAGCCAGATAATGATGCATATAGACAATAAAAGCAATGCGAAAACATGAAATCACCGCGATCAGAAAGAAGACTAGCTTCAAATCCTGCTGCAGCTCCCGATAAATTTTTTCCCAAATCATCACGTAATTAAAAGCCTTCTTCCTCTAAATAGTTCTCGCATGCGAAAAATGCGATCAATCAAAAAACCTAAAGTTTTGCTGCCTAAGCCAAACTTTAGGTTTTTTCTCCTTAATCATAGCAAATTCCTTGTCCTTAGAGCAAGAAGGCAAAGAAAATATTTTATACTGTAATCATTGATTTATACCTGGAATTTTTCTGTAATGTTCCGTAAATCCACGGCAAGCTGAGCCAAAGACTGACTAGCCCCAGAAATTTCACCGGTAGACGCCGCTTGTTCTTCCGTAGCAGCTGATACAGTTTCCGTTTCTGACGCCGCTTTCTTGCTAAGATTATCAATCTCCTTAACAGAACCAACAATTTGGTTGCTATTTTGCGCCAATTGATCAATCACATGGGAAATTCCCGCTACCTGTTCAGATACTGCTGTGACTCCAGCCACAATCTCAGTAAAGGCGACCCCAGCCTTTTGAACGACTGCCGCTCCACGCTTAACCTCTTTCGTACCTTGATCCATCGATAAAACTGCTTTTTCCGTATCGCCCTGAATTTCTTGGATTAAGGCTGAAATCTGCTTAGCTGCTTCTTCCGATTGTTCTGCTAGCTTACGCACTTCATCAGCGACAACAGCAAAGCCTCGTCCCTGTTCACCGGCGCGAGCCGCTTCAATAGCGGCATTCAAAGCCAACAGATTGGTTTGTCCGGCAATATTAGCAATGACTTCAACAATTTGCCCAATCTCTTTTGACCGTTCGCCCAATTGAGCTACTACAAGAGCCGATCCATTGACAGAGCTCTCTACATGGGACATTTGCGCTACCGCTTCCTCAATCGTTCCGGCCCCGCCTTGAGCAGTATCAGCCGCTTGCAACGACTGCTGGGCAACTCGATTCGTATTGCCAGAAGCCTCCTTAATGCGATCAGACATGGACTCAATAATCTCGGTTGCCGCTCCAGCCGCTGAAAGCTGTTGGGCCATCCCTTGGGCGACATCGGTAATGGAGTTAGCCACGACCTGCGAGGCCTGCGACGACTGATCGGCACTAGCAGTCAATTCTTCTGCTGACGCCGCCAGATGCTCCGCCGAAGAACCCACTTGGCGCATTAATCGATTTAAACTAGAGCGCATCAAAACAAGCGCATCAGCTAGCTTACCAACCTCATCAGAACGCAGTACCCGACGAGGCTTTTCTCTAAAATCGCCGTTGGCAAGATCTTGACAAGCTCTAACCATCAGCGACAAAGGAACGGTAATATTGCGAGTAATATAAAACCCACTACCTAACAGTAATAATCCGGCTACAGCCATAACGCCTACAGCAACTAGAACCGAGTGGGTTAAAGCCGCTTTATTATCTTCATCCATCTTATTTGATAAAGTGGAATAATACGCTGACAATTGATTTAAGTTAGAAAAATACTCTTGAGCCTGAGGATATACTTCTTGGACATACACAGCGTAAGCTTCCGTATTCTTATTGGCTCTAGCCAAAACAAGCGCTTTCTCACGTATATCACGGTACTTTTGCCGTGAGGCCTGTACCTTCGCCATTAAAGCTTTTCCTTCTGGCTCGCTGAGGGATTTTTCAACGATCTCCAAATTTTTCCCAATCTGGGCTGATCTTTCCGTCATGTCTTTTTTGATCTCTTGATTGCGTTTCTCGTCAGTCGTTACCATAAGTTCTAGCGTTGACGCATTAGACAGCGCCACAAGCGAAAAAGTCTGATTCACCAACTCGACAGGCTTCAATCGATCGCGATACATAATTCCTACATCGGAACTAGATCGCTGTAAAAAATAATAGCCTGTATAAGTCACTACAAGGAGTGAAACAAGACCAATACAAATAAGAATACTTAACTTCAAGCTCACTGGCAGGTTATTCACAAATTTCATCGCAGATCCTCCTTATTCGTAAAGCTCCTTTTCCTGTAAAAGTTCTGCGTTTCCAACAATATCCCTGCCATAATAATCGTCAGTTCGTCATTTTTTTCCTGTTTCCGCAATGATCTCTTGTTGCAGGCAGGCAATAATATTCTCCCAAATTCCTGGTTGTTGCTGACGAAACAGCTTTATTGAGGGATACCACGGACTGTCAGTGCGCTGATACTGCCAACGCCAATCAGGATCATAAGGGATACATACCCACGTCTTTTTTCCTAAGGCTCCGGCTAAATGGGCTACTGCCGAATCAACCGTCACAACGAGATCTAATTGGCTAATTAACGCTGCAGTTTGCGAAAAATCAGTTAGTTCACTTGTAAAATCAAGAAAAGCGGGTAAGCCTGCGCCTTCGTTGCTGCGCGGACCAATCTGGAGACTAATCCATTCTGTATTTTTTATGAGTAACAGCGGTCGAAATAATTCGGCCGGAATGGACCGATTTCGATCATTATGATGCTGCGGATTCCCCGCCCAAACAAAACCAATGCGCATTTGCTCAGGCCGCCCTTCGGCGGCAAGGCGCAAGCGCCACTTTTCTTGCAGGTCAGTAGAAACGGCAAGATACGGAACAGTCCGGGGAATTGTCGCTTCATCTATTTTCAACACAGCTGGCAAGCTGGGCAAAGGACAGCAAAAATCAAAACGCTGTTGCGTTACGGAGCTACTATAGTAAAGCGGGATTGATTCATCTAGCAGTTGAATACCCCGCATAGCTTCTGGCAGCCACAGCGAAATTTCAGAAGCTTGAGCAGCAAGAAGCGGCGCAAATCGCAAAAATTGAAAAGTGTCGCCAAAGCCTTGCTCATAGAAGAGCAGCACTCGCTTGCCGCGAAGCGCCTCACCTTGCCACAAGGGCAGAGGCGGTCTATGGCCTGAATGCTTCATACGAAAAGACTCATACAAAGGCCACGCCACTTGAAATCGCCCCTGCAATAAATAAATAAGCGACAAAGCAAACTGAGCTTCCTTATAAGCAGGAGCAATGGTTACAGCCTTGATAAGATATTGTTCTGCTTCATCGACTCGTTGCTGCTCCCGTAGTAAGTTAGCCAAATTATAATAAGCCTCAACATATATTTCATCAAGCGAAATGGCTTGGCAAAAAGCCGCTTCTGCCGCATTGCTACAGCCGATTTCCCAATAATAGAGACCCCAGTTATTATAAAAAGTAGAACTCTCTTCACCGCACTGCAAAGCTCGTATAAAGCAGTCGCGGGCAGCCGTCAAATCGCCTTTTTCCATAAAAACTAATGCCAAATTATGATGAGCTTTGCCGTCCGCTCCATTGAGCTCAATGGCCTGACGCAACATGACTTCAGCTTCCCAGATCTTTCCTTGCTGGAGCAACAGAAGCGCCATATTATTATAGGCTTGACCATATGATCGATCTAACGAAACAGCTTGGCAATAATTATAGATCGCCCCTTCGATATCGCCCTGCTTCGTTAAAGCTAAGGCCCGTAAAAAATAAGATTGCGGCAAATAAAACTCATCCTTTCCCCATTACAGTGTCAAACTTCATGAACTTCCGCCAACTTCGCTTTCGCTTTTGGCCATAAGAATCCGCTCAATAAAATTAAGGCGCTTACCAATAGGCCCACAAACAACGGCGGGAAAGGCAGACTTAAATAAACTTCGCTATAGACAGCAACTGCCGTACTAAAGAGAATCGAACCTTGAACCCAGCCCGACATCATAGGGCGCTGATAAAACACCGCCAATGTCAAGGGAATAAATACGCCGCCGCCGCGCAGCGCCATAGACATAAAGTTCCAGTCAAGTACAAGTGAATCTAGATTCGTCAACGCAATGGCCATAGACAGCCCAGTCACCACAACAACGGTACAACGATTGAGCCATAAGAGTCGAGAGCTGTTAGTGATCTGAAATAGGTCTGCAGCAATGTCGCGAGCAATCATTGTGCCGATTCCCAGAACAAGACCAGCAATCGAACCCACTACCGATAACAGCAGTCCAGCCAAACCAATACCACCAATCCAACTAGGCAGATAGGTCGTTAAATACATGGGCAGAGCTAGGATTGGTAAAATATCGGGATGATAGACATGCATAAACATGCCGACGGCAACAGAAGGAAGCCCCACTGGAATAATAATCGCTGCAGCCGTACAGGTGCCGATGAGAGCAGTCTTGACATTGGTAGCGGCATATACAGCCTGAATATAGGTCTGCGTGCAGACAATGCCGACAATCAAAGAAAATAAATTTTCCAACCCATGGCTAAGACCTTCACCAAATAAATTAAACCAAGGATCAGCCGGAAAAAGAACGGCACAGTCTGGCCGTTGTGAAAGAATATAAACAGCCGCCCCACCGGCGGCAAAAAGACTGAGCCAAATAATAAGCAGCTTTAACAGACCAGCTACCCCAGCCCCTTTTAATCCGCCAAAAAATACATAGGCTACAACAAGTATAACAATGAGACCTGCTGCCTGCCAGGGGGGGATAGAGAGCAAGCCCGCAAGAAGTGAAATTCCCGAAAGACTGCTGGCAACTACGCTTAGTAGAATTCCCAAAGAAGAAATTAAACTGGTAATCGGTCCAGCCGTTCGGCCATAGTGAACCACAAGATATTGAGAAATTGTTTCTAAACCGCTTTGGCGCAACGCCCGCGCGTAAAAAAGTCCTAGTAAAAGTAAGCCGATTCCAGAGCCTAACGTAAACCACCAAGCTGATAAACCATGTAAAAAAGCCAGTTGCGCTGTTCCAATGGTCGACGCACCGCCAACAGCCGTTCCAGCAATCGTTCCGGCAATCATAGCGCTCCCAGCGGAACGACCGCCTAAACTAAATCCTTCAGCTGAGCGAACTTGCCTGGCACTATAAATTCCCCAGCCAATCACTGCCGCCACGGTTCCTACCAGAATGATTCCCTGACTAAAACTAAGTTCCATCAGTCTCCACCTCTCCTAGTAAAAATCCTGCTACGATTCAGCCAAAGCCTTTGACAGGATTTCACAGATTCGGTATGATTATAGCAAAAAGTTTACTATATGAATAATATTCATTTCGTCTGTCTTCTATTTGAAAATCGACTATAAAGGAGTTTTTCTATGGAACTGCGTCAATTGAAATATTTCCTAGCAGTCGCCGAAGAGGGGCAAATCACCAAAGCGGCAAAGCGGCTTCATGTAACTCAGCCGCCCTTAAGCCAGCAGCTTATCGCTCTGGAAAAGGAGCTAGGTATAGCGCTTTTAGAACGAGGCAGCCGCCAAGTTCATTTAACCGAGGCTGGACAAATCCTAAAAAAGCGAGCGGGCCAAATGTTAGAACTCCTGGCGGCAACGCGCCGGGAAATTTCCGAAACTGCCAAAGGAATCAGTGGCAATCTCGCCATTGGCGCCATATCTTCTATCGGCAATTCCCTGCTGCCCCGCTATCTAGAAACATTTCATCAATCGTACCCGAATATCTCCTTTCATCTTTGCCAAGGAGAAACGAGTAAACTGCTTGAGTTATTAGAAAACAACCTTATTGAAGTCGGGATCGTTCGATTTCCCGTAGACCCAAATCGTTACCATGCTCTACCATTACCAACGGAACCCATGTGTCTTGCCTGTAAAAAAAGTGAAGCGCCGCAAACTGAAACAGATTTGCTTACTTTGTGGCAAGGTCCCCTGCTGCTCCACCAACGTCACCGGGAAATCATCGTCGAATACTGCCGCCATCTTGGCTTTGAGCCGCATCTGCTCTGTACTAGCGACGACATTACACCGCTGCTGCTGCTAGCGGCACAAGGCATCGGCTCTGCAATCGTCCCTCTTGCCGCCAAAGATTTATTTGACAACCTAGCTTTATCCTTTTATGCGCTCCATGAAAAAAGTTTAGCTACAACCAGCGCCGTTATTTGGAAAAAAGGTCATCCCTTATCCCAGGCGGCCGATCATTTTATCGCCTTGTTTCAACAGGATTTAAGGAAAAACAGCGAAATAGACCTCTCAGAAGACCCCTAAAGGAAGGTATTACTATGAAAAAACCATTGTTACTTTTTTTAATTGGTTCACTCGGCGGCATTCTTTTTTATTCGCTGCATCTGCCGCTTCCCTGGACGCTCGGTCCGCTTCTTACGGTTTTGGTTTGGAAACTTTGGCGCAAAGAAAAACTACTCTGGCCAAAAAAACTGCGCGATGGCGGTATGATCATCTTAGGCTATGCGCTCGGCAGTCCCTTTACGATCGAAGTGGGCCATAAAATTTTAGGACAACTTCCCGGCATGGTTGGCGCAACCTTTGTAACCTTGGCAGTCAGCCTGCTGTTCGGCTGGCTTACCTGCCATAAAACTGGTGTGGGCCTTATAAATGGTCTGTTGGGCAGCGTACCTGGCGGCTTAGCCCAAATGGTTGCAATTTGCGAAGAAGTGGAAGGCGCCGATGTGGCTGTCGTAACCTTGATGCAAACCCTCCGTCTGCTAACAAGCGTATTTACGGTCCCCTTTATCGCCATTTACGGTCTCGCCGATCAAGCCCATCAAGCCTCTCTAGCTCTTCCTGATTTTGTTCACTATCAGCCTGACAGCGTGTTGCTCTTTGCTAGTGCAATTCTTGCCTCTATCTATATCGCCAGCAAACTTCATATGCCAACGCCTTATCTCTTAGGCCCAATGCTCACGACCATTGCCCTTATATTAGGCGGTTTTGAAGCGCCCTATCTGCCGCGCCCTTTACTAGCGCTTGCCCAAATTACCATAGGAATCCGGATCGGCGCTGATGTCGAACTGGCAGGCCTAGCAAACTGGCGGAAAATTTCATTCTTTACTTTTCTGAGCGTTCTTGCCGTAATTACAACATCAGCCTTTGTTGATTATGGGATATCTCAAATATATCTAGTTCCTTTTTTAACAGCCTTTATTGGGACAGCACCAGGCGGCATGGCTGAAATGGGTATTACTGCCTTATCAGTCGATGCTGATATTTCAATCGTTATTGCTTATCAATTATTTCGTCTATTATCGATTTTATTGTTACTCATTCCCGGACTTAAATGGTGGCTGTCGCGTCAGAGCAACCGCCAAACTCAAACGGAATTCACCTGACTTTCATGTACTACCACGATTTTACTAACCCAACTACGGCTGCGATGCCAAACCCCAAGAGCAAAATACCAGCAAAGCGATTTACCCAGACAAGACGGGACGGAGAAATCTTTTCTTTCAGATAAGCTACGGAACAACTCAGACAAAGCCACCATAAAATGGAGCCTGATACCACGCCTCCTACCAACAAAACCGCCGACTCTCCGCCCCTATTGACAAGACCTAAGCCTAAGCCAGAAAAAACAGCGCCGAAAGAAAGAATTGTCATAGGATTCGTAATGGTCAAGAAAAAAGTCGATAGGTAGTTGCGACCCAAACTAAACACTTCGCCTTGAGCAGCCTGATCTCCCGGCTTTGACGCCAAAGTAGTCCAGCCAAGGTACACTAAAAAGAAACTGCCAAACCACTGCAAAATAATAGCTTGATCCAGAAAAAACTGCGAAATAACAGTAAGACCAAAAGCCGCTGCAGCGCCATAAAAACCATCTGCTGTAGCCGCTCCCAAACCAGATATAAAGCCTCCAGCCATTCCCTGCGTTAAAGTTCGTCGAATGCACAGTAATCCAATCGGCCCAACCGGCGCTGCAATAGAAAATCCTAAGATAAGTCCTTTCAGAAAAAAGCTCTCATCCATGCCCTTCCATCTCCTTAATCGGTAGTTGCAGCGACTCCTTGACTGTTGATAGAACAATGGTCGTGCGTGTTTTTATCACGCCAGGCACGGCTTTCAAATCTTCGCTGATCAGCCTTTCTAAATCACGCGTACCACTGCAGCGCACTTTCAAAAGATAATCCTCGGCCCCAGCCATATGATGACATTCCTGAATCGCCGGAGTCTCCATCACAAAATTCAAGAAACCGGCTC
>URQW01000019.1 GCA_900550105.1 uncultured Pelosinus sp. | reverse complement strand
GGCCCGGTAGTTTAGTTGGTTAGAATGCCGCCCTGTCACGGCGGAGGTCGTGGGTTCAAGTCCCATCCGGGTCGCCATTTGCCGCGATAGCTCAGTCGGTAGAGCAGAGGACTGAAAATCCTCGTGTCGACAGTTCGATTCTGTCTTGCGGCACCATGTTTAACAATACTACGTTCTATACACCTTTGGTGTACAGGACGTTTTTTTATTTTGGCTAAAGGAAAAAAACATATTTTTGTCGAAGAACGTAAGATAGTTTTTTTCTCTAAGGTGTGGTGTTGGAAAAGCTCATAAAGGGGGCATTAGATGAAACCCTGGAATTTGAAATGCATGATTGTTCAAATAAAAAAAATGAGCAGTACAGAGAAAACAAGGCAAGGTTTTTCTTCCAAAGTGGGTTCCTATACAAAAGCGAATATGAAACCTTTTCCTGCGGTGTACTACTATCGGCGACAAGAAGATCGTCAGCGCTTTAGACCGCAAATTGAGAATTTGTTAGCCAAAAGTGCTGGAATTTTCCAAGGAAAAGTCATTATTGCTTTAGGCGAGGCTGTGTCAAATGCACTTAGACACGGAACGGTCGTCCGCATTCGGTTGAATAAAATTGGTGAAAATCTGATTTTGCGTGTGAAAGATGATGGGCCTGGATTTGCAGGCAATCATATGATTGAAATACTCCGCGAAGAACAGGGGACGATTTTTGAGCGCTTTCTGTATGAAGAAAGCGGCCGGGGTTTAGCGATTATTACGGCATGGATGGATCTTGTTCGCTATAATCGTCAAGGCAATGAATTGTTAATGGTGAAAAAATGCCAGCAGGAAAGTAATCCTTAGTTGCCTTTAAGGTTCAGTTAGAGTATAATATTACTTGTTGAGTGATTTTTGCGGGCGTAGCTTAGTGGTAAAGTTCTAGCTTCCCAAGCTAGCTAGGCGAGTTCGATTCTCGTCGCCCGCTCCATTTATTTATCTAGACATTGCAAACTAGTCATGCGTAGCAGAAAAGCGCATGGCTTTCTTTATATTGAACGGCTTGGCAAGATTTTTGGGGAGGGTTTTATGTATTCAACTGTAAATCCGATTAATTTATTACGGGCCTTATCCATGGCTTTAGAGCTTTCTTCCGGCGGTCTTTCCCGTCACCATTGGCGTACAGCGATGATTGCGAGTCGCATTGCCGAGGCCATAGGGATGGAAGACTTTGAACGCCATAACTTGATTTATGCTACCTTGCTTCATGATATTGGTGCGGCATCCAATTGGCAGGAAAAAAGTCAATTGCGGATCGCAGGCGCCGATTTTTTGTACAAACATGCCCAGATGGGCTATGACCTCTTAAAAAATTCTACACAACTTGGCTATTTAGCTGAAGCGATTCGGCATCATCATGATTTTTGGGACGGGTCTAGTCCTTCGGGGCTTGCGGGTGATAAAATACCGTTGCACAGTCGGATTATTCATTTAGCCGATCGCGTAGAAATTCAGCTTCACGATAATGAATTTGTTTTTTCGCAACGTGCTGATATTCTTACAAATATTCGCAAACGGAGCGGCACATCTTTTGATCCTGAGTTAGTCAAGGCATTGCATGATTTTGCTAGTCAAGAGAGCTTCTGGCTTGATTTAATGAATCCTCATTACTATCAAAATTTCTTTAGTCAGATTTATGATTATGGGAAAGTGAACTTTTCTCTTTGTGATATGATTGATATTGCTGAGATTTTTGCCACAATTATTGATAGAACAAGTCGTTTTACAGGAGCTCATTCGCGGAGCGTAGCGTCAATCTCGGCCTTTTTAGCGGAAGGTAGGGGCTTTTGCGATGATGAAGTCAAAATGATGCGGATTGCTGGTTTGTTACATGATCTAGGTAAACTATCTATTCCTAGTTCTGTTTTAGAAAAGCCCGGGCATCTTAGCGGCGCCGAATTTCACATGATCAAGCAGCATACTTATTATACATATCGGGTTTTAGAGCAAATTGAAGGATTTGAAACGATCGCTGAATGGGCCGCCTATCATCATGAAACATTAGATGGTGTTGGCTATCCCTTTCGGATTCCCGAAAAAGCGTTATCCTTGGGGGCCCGTATTGTTGCTGTGGCTGATGTATTTACAGCTCTTACCGAAACGCGTCCTTATCGAAAGAATTTGACGCTACAGGAAGTAGAAAAAATCATGACAGGTATGGTCGATCATCATAAGATTGATGGTGGTGTTACAGCGGATTTATTTAGCAATTCTCGCCAAATTTATGATTTGCAGCAGCAAATTATTGCAGATAGTTATTTCTAATGAAACGAGAAAACGGTTAAAACCAAGTAACAGGTTCTAACCGTTTTTGCATTTTATTTAGAAATTCTTTTTGCCTTAGGTGGCAATAGAATAGCAAGTTGTACGTTTTTGGCGATACATCATATGATCGGCTTCAGCCAGTAAGGTATCAAGATCTTCCGATTCTTTTACATGAAGAGAGAAGCCGCTAGCGACGGAAATGGGAAATTCAAATTCCTTGGATAGTTCGAACGTCTTAAGTTCGA
Organism: uncultured Pelosinus sp.; assembly: GCA_900550105.1. Lineage (GTDB taxonomy): Bacteria > Bacillota > Negativicutes > UMGS1260 > UMGS1260 > UMGS1260. Next base: position 40,225 of record URQW01000019.1, on the reverse strand, counting down.
TGCGTTGCAGTATGGCTTTCATTTGCTGTTCATCTGCATTGGTAACAATGACAAGAAATTCATCGCCTCCCCAGCGAGCTACAACGTCATTTTTTCGTGTTTCTTTTACTAGAAGCCTGGCAAAGGCTTGTAAGACCAGATCGCCTATATTATGCCCATATGTATCATTAATTATTTTGAAATTATTACAATCGAAAAGGATTAGCCCAACTTGTTCCCGACGCTTATGCGAACGGGCAAAAGTTGTTGCTGAAAGTTTATCAATCATGCGCCGATTATAAAGACCCGTTAGAGAATCTCTTTCTGAATAAAATTTCACTTGATCGTATTTCTTTCCAGCCCAATAGGCGAAAGTGAGCGCGATGAGACCTGGCAGCGGCGGCGCTGTCACAGGATAGTTCAGATAAAAATAAGCGTAGATTCTTACGGCAATAATGAAAAGTATTGTAAGTGTTAGGCCGAGAATTCTTCCTGTATATTTCATAGTCTCACCTTTCTCTAAATGAAGCCCTTGGTCAACGGCTTATTATAATATCGTATTTTTTAACTAGGTTTCTTAAGTGAAATTATATTTTTAAGATATTTTTAAACCATCAGATAATATAATAAATGGTTTTTCCTTCCTATTTTTGCATTGGTTCAAAGGTAGCAAGCAATAACACGACTAAGATGTTGACAGATTACTATACATAAGTTATAATATCTATTGTTATGTGCCGGTGTAGCTCAGCTGGTAGAGCACCTCATTCGTAATGAGGGGGTCGTAGGTTCGAATCCTATCATCGGCTCCAATGAAATTAAGGCTTCTAGCGTTTTGCTAGAAGCCTTTTTTCTGTTTGTAGGGTAGTGTTGTCCCTTATTTGCCCCTTATTGCTTTATGTCCGATAAAGCGACTTAAAATAGTCTTGTTGACTCGAACGTATTCTATGAATGGTTAGCGTCTAAAAAATCCAAATTCCGTTTAAGCAGGTTACTTTAGCTAACTTCTAGAACGAATTTGTGTATTTTAGTTTGAAAAATAGGCGATAATATAAAGATATTGCATTAAAGCATTGAATATGTTGATAAAAAACAGGGTTTTTAATAGTATTGTAATCTATATATTTATTTACTTATTAATTATGCCCGAATATAATAAGATAAATGGGGGTAATTGCTATGGCTTATGAGTTGCTATCCAAGATTTACTATAAAGAAAATAATATATATGAGATGATTTATAGAAAAAGATTTGAGAGCGAGTCTACGTATCAATATGACTTCATGATTGGAAAATATAAAGCATTTTTGGTAATTCACCTAGAGGTATTGCAGCTTGTAGCTGACATTTTTAAGCTTGATAAAAAATTACAGGCCATATCTTCTGAACTTCCTCGGAGTGCTTTGATTCAATTCACTAAAAAGTGCATTGTAGATGAAGTCAAGCTGACCAATGAAATAGAGGGGGTATATAGTACTCGCAAAGAAATACGCGAAATCATAGATGATAGAGCAGATAATAAGAAGAAACGGCTATATGGTTTAGTAAATAAATACTTAATGCTGATTGAGAATCAAGAGATTCCGCTACACTCTTGTCGGGATATCAGAAACCTCTATAATGAATTTATTTTAGAAGAAATAAAAGCCGATGATCCCAAGAATGTACCTGATGGTGAAATTTTTAGAAAAGAAATCGTGGAAATCGTTTCACCAGCGCAAAAAGTCATTCATCAAGGTTTGTATCCTGAAGAAAAAATCATTTCGGCCATGTCGGCTGCATTACAGGCTTTGCATGACGATACTATGGAGAGTATGATCAGAGTGGCTGTATTTCACTATATGTTTGGTTATATTCATCCCTTCTATGATGGCAACGGTAGGATGACAAGGTTTATCAGCAGTTATTTATTAGCAAAAAATTTAGAACCAGTCGTTGCTTTTGCTATATCATACACAATTAAAGAGAAAATTAGAAAATATTATGATCTGTTTAAAGAGACGAACGATCAAAAAAATAAAGGGGATCTTACTCCGTTTGTGATCGGCTTTTTAAGCTTTATTAAGGAATCAGTAAGTAACTTATGTTCTACGCTAGAAGAGAAACAGGAAAAACTGTTGTTTTATAGTAAGAAAATTGAAAAGAAAGCCAAGGGGAATAAACATTTAGGAAGAGTCCTTTTTGTTTTGTTGCAAAACTCTTTGTTTGCTGACGAGGGAATCACTGTAGCAGAACTTGTAAATATTTTAGAACTAAGTTCTTCTACGGTTCGCGCTCAGCTTAAACAGATACCGACTGATATGCTTATAGTTGAGCAAAATGGAAAGATGAAACTGTATGATGTAAATCTAGATGTATTAGCGGAAAATTGATAAGATAGAATAATTTTTGATAGAATTAAGAAAAGGCAGCTTTCAGCAAAATGCTGAAAGCTGCCTTTGGCATTAAATCTTGAATTTTTGTATTTCCTTTTTTAATGTTTCGGCTTGTTTTAATAGTGTATTGGTTTCTGAGAAAATAGATTGAACCGAAGCGGCTTGTTCTTCCGAAGCGGCAGCAACTTCTTCGGTGGCTGCTGCATTGCTTTCAGAAACGGCAGCGGCTTCGTTGATGGAGCTAGATACTTCAGTGGCATTTTCGTTGACTGCCGTTGTTTCGGTCGAAATATGCTCAATTTGTACAACAAAGTCTTGTACAGCCTTGTTAATCTCGTGGAGTGACTGCTGACTTGTATGAGAGGCCTTTTCTAAGTCGAGAGCAATATCATTGCTTAGTGCAATTTCTTCAACAGCCAGTTTTGTTGTTGCTTGAATGTCCTTAATCAACTGTTCGATTTCTTTACTCGAGTGATTGGACTGTTCGGCAAGTTTACGAACTTCTTCGGCTACGACGGCAAAACCCCGGCCTTGTTCGCCCGCGCGTGCCGCTTCTATAGCTGCATTGAGCGCTAATAGATTGGTCTGATCGGCTATATTGGAGATGACTTCTATAATATGACCGATTTGTGAGGATTTTTCAGCTAGTTCGGTGATCGAATCACGGACATTGATAACAGCTTTTTGATTTTCCTGCATCAATATTCCCTGTTTAGCAATCGTCGCATTTCCTTCGTGGATTGCTGTCATCGCTTCGCCTGCTGTGGTATTCGATTTTTGTGCGGCACTAGTAATTAAGTGAACGGAATTTGCCATTTCTTTTACTCTATCGGCGCTAGAGGTGATTACATCGGATTGTTTCGTAGCGGCTTGAGCCATATCAGTAATGGTAATTGCAATCTGCTCCGATACTTGACCAGCTTCGCCAGCGGCATGATTCATTTCTGAGGCGGATTTTAATAGATAATCAGCTGTACTTGATATTTCTGTTATCAATTTGCGTAAATTACTGCCCATCTGATTGAAAGCTTGTGACAATAACGCCACTTCATCTTTTCCGGCAACTTCGACAGAAATGCGTAGATCACCGTCGGCCAAGAGTAAGGCGTTTTTGGTTAAATTAGAAATTGGATTAGCAATTTTCCGTGATATATAAGTAGTAGCAAGCCCCATGAGTAAAAGGGATAAACAAGCAATTAGCAAATAGACGTTCCTCAGTTGTGCTAGCGGTTCAAATATTTCCGCTTTTGATACAGTAAAGGCAATTGTCCAGCCGGTACTTGGGATTTTTCTAAATACGGTAATCATATCTTTTCCCTGTAGCGTATACTCGATATTGCCCGATGGCGTATTTAACATTTTGGTGGCAATCGTTTTTAACTCTTCATTATCGGCAAGGCTCGAAGCGATAAATTGTGGGTCACGATGAGCTAAAATAGTTCCTTTTCCGTCAATAATATAAGCATATCCCTTGCCGTTCAAGGTCGCTTTTTCAATAATACTAGTCAGCGTTTCGAGTAAAATATCTTCAGCCATGACGCCCTTAAGCTTTCCCTGGGAATCTTTTAAGGCGATAGCCGGGCTTACACAAAACTTTTTTGTTGTTGCATCAATATAGGGATCGCTAAAAATGAGTCCGGTTTTATCTTTAGCGTTTGCATACCAGCCGCGTTTGCGAGGGTCATAATCAGAAGGCATTGGTGAGGACTCACCGTGAATGAATTTTCCATCTTGTTCAAAGCCAATATAGATATCAGAGATTTCTTTATCGTTAGGATCCAGTTTGAAATAAGAAGCGGGAATTTCGCCATTTGTTGTATTTTGGATCACGAAGGCTAAATCTTGCAGTGTTTTTGCCTTTTTTACTAACCAATCATCAAGAACCTGCGCCTGTTGGTCGGCAATAATATCCATATTTATGTTGATGTCTCTAGTGAGTTGTTTACTGGCATTCCAATAACTAAATAGACAAATAGAAAGTAGCATTACCATAGTTAGCGATAAAATGTAGATTACGAGCTTTTTTTTAATATTCATAGGCGCCTCCCGCATTGATGTGATTACACTTTACATGATTATTACATTTACTAAGCAAAGTGGTGTTAATATGGAATTAAATATATGTTAAATTAATCGATAATGAATTAATGCGTATTAAATTAATAGATACTAAACCGATTGATTGTAAATAAATGGAATGCAAAGGGCAAAAAAAAGACTGGCTTGAAATATTTCGCAGTCAGTCGAAATGTTATTATACTATGAAATTGATTGGCGCTTTGCTTAAAGCGCTTTTTTTAATTGAAAACCATAATTCATTAAATGAATTGAGTCATCCCAACGTTCATCATCATTTAATAATACTACAATAAGCTCAACGCCATTTCGCTTGGCGCCAGCGGCTAAACAATCTCCTGCCGCATCAGTGTAGCCTGTTTTTATTCCATTAGCGCCAGGATAAATTCGCAAAAATTTATCAATGTTTTTTACGAACAGTGGTGGACGGTTTAAAAAATGAACGGTGTAGCTTGGTGTTGCTACAATTTTGGCAAATTCGGGATTTTGCATACCTGCTGCTGCGATTTTTGCTAGATCGCTGGCCGTAGAAAAGTGATTATAGGGGTCGGGTAGACCGTTAGGATTAGAAAAGTGACTGTTTACTGCGCCAAGTTGATCGGCTTTTTCGTTCATCAGTTTGGCAAAGGCGGGGACAGAACCAGCAATATGTTCTGCGGCGGCGACAGCAGCATCATTGCCAGATACAAGCATCATTCCAGTTAATAAATCCCGTAGCGGCAGTTTGTCGCCAGCATGGATACCTAGGTTTGATTCTTCCGTAGAGGCGGCGTTTTTGCTAACAGTAACAATGCTGTCTAATTTGCCTCGTTCTAAAGCAATTAAAAGAGTGAGCATTTTAGTAGTGCTTGCTGGGTACATGATTTTGTCGGCATCTTTAGAATAGAGGACTTGCTGTGTTTTACCATCGATCATTATACCGGCCTCGGCGCTAGTTGTTGGCGCTATGGGCGCAGCGGCAGCTAATGTCTGCCAGCAAAGTAGTAATAAAAAAATAACATAAAGACAACGTTTTTTCATGAATGGTTTCTCCTTATAAAGAGTCGGAAGTCGTAAGTGTTTCGATATCGGCTCGTAGTATTTTCATGGCTGTGTTGACATCCCTTTTTTCAATATAATCTACGATTGCTCGGTGTAAATCCATGGTCGCGTCATGTTCAGTCTGGACAAAGTACACGGTTTGAAGATACAACGCGTTTTCCAGAGCTTCATAAGCGTAGGGGTTTTTGTACATGGAAAACAATTTCAAATGAAATTCGCAGTTATATTTCCAGTGAGCCATGAAGTCATGATCAGGGCAAGCTGCATATTTATCGCAGATTATGCGCAATGTTTCCAGACAGTCTGTATCTATGCTAGAAAAGTAACGTTCTAAAAAGGCTGGTTCTGTAACGGCGCGAAATTTTGCCAGTTCTATCATATAACTTTTATCAGGTTGCAAGATTCGATAGCCTTGGCGCGGGATGCTGATTAAAAACTTCTTGCTAGTTAACTGGAGCAGGGCTTCGCGGATAGGAGCTCTGCTTACTTGATATTTTTCTATAAAAAACTTTTCCGTCAAAATCATGTCGGCAGAATAGACGCCTTTGATAATATCAGTAAACATAGCCTCATATACTTGATCTTTTAAAGTCGTTACAAGACGATTTTTCATTGTGGATCTCCTCGATCGATATAGGCTTATTATACCTTGGGAAAATTTTATAAGTCAAGTTGCTGCCGAAGGTAAACCGCAGTGGTATGACTAAAAATACTGTAAACAAATTCTCGATTGTGGTTAAGTTTATTATTTTGTTGAAGTTAAATGTAAATAAACAGATAAATAAATCTGCATAATGAAAACTATTGCCTTTGTTGTTTTCTTGTGATATGATTACGGCAAGAGCTCTTATGGGTAGTAAAAAGAGGATTTATGGATGTCCATCGGATTTTTTAAAGAGTTAATAATACATGATGTGATCATATTAGAGGAGGAGTTCTATGATAATTAATGAGGCGAAACTTCATGATGATGAATTGGTAAATGTACGGCGTAGTGCTACAGAGCATCGTGCCACTTGGACTGGGTTGACCTATGTAAAAGCGCGAGAAGCCGGTGAAGCGGCAGCGGCAGAAAAATTTATTCGTCAGGCGATTGTCGAAACCGGACTAACGCAAGGCGCGGAACTGAAAGCAGCTTGTTCTGATCCTGAAAATTTAAGTTGTTTTGGTGATGTTTTTCTTGGCCCAGATGTGGCAAAAACTTTCGAGCTTGAGTACAGGCATAAAACACAAGAACTTTTAGAAATGGACTTTCATTACTGTCCGCTGCTAAAAGCCTGGCAGAAGTTGGGGCTTGATGATGAAACCTGTGAAAAATTATGTGACATGGCGATGGATGGCGATCGTTATATTGCTAAAGCCATGGGTTACGGCTTTGAGTTAGGCGACACCATTGCTAAGGGATGCAAGACCTGTCATATTACGTACTTTAAAAAAGAGAAATAAACAATGTAAAGTACAAAAATTTTAAATATCATACTTGGAGGATGACGATATACAGCTTGTACATAATTGAATGCACGATTAGCAGAGCAGCTAAGTATACCTATAACCGCAAAGGCCAAGGTGATGACTTAGCTGTTCTTTGTCTTTATACAAGGATTAGTAAGGGATTAAATTAGAGGCGAGTTTAATAGGATAGGAGATGTTATTGTGGATAATCATACGGTGCGTTTGAAAAAAATATTTATTCTTGCTGGTGCGATATGCGCTTATTGGATTGGAGCCGGTTTTTCTACGGGCCAAGAGGTTCTGCAGTTTTTTGCTGTGAATGGAATTAAGGGTATATGGGCTGCTGGCTTGTGCTGTATCCTTACTTGCGTCTTCTCCTATACATTATGGAATCTAGGGCAAAGGGAGGATTTTGAAAATCCCTACGATGCGTTTCAGTATTATTGTGGTAAATATTTGGGGCAAGTCTATATCTGGTTCAGCGTTGTTTTAAGTTATGGCATTTTTGTGGTCATGATGGCTGGCGGCGGTGCAACAATCCATCAGTATTTTGGTGTGCCGACCTATTTGGGGACAGGCTTTATCGGGATTCTATCACTGCTGACCGTATTGCTTGGCGTGGATCGACTCATTAATATTATTGGGGTTATTGGGCCTGTTAAGATTTTATTTGTTGTCGTAATCGGGATCGCTGCATTGTTTTCTGCTTTGGATGAGCCCGCTATGCTCATGCGCGGTGATGCGCTAATGCCGACGCTTGGTTTCCAGTCTGCTTCTGATAATTGGGCCTGGTCAGGCGCTCTCTACGCGTTCTTAGCATTAATGATGAGTATCCCCTTCCAAGTAACTTGTGGTAGTCAAGCTGCAAATAAGCGAGAAGCTCGCATCGGCGCAATTGTCGGCGGGGTTATGTTTACGGTAGCTATTATATTTCTTGTTTTGGCGGAGATTGTTTATCATGCTCTTATTGTAGGACAGCAGGTTCCCACTCTCGCTATCGCGAATCACGTTTCGCCGTTGCTGGGACTCACTTTTTCGATCATTATCGTATTATGCATTTATTCAGCCGTAGCCTCGGTTCTACTGATGGTCGTTCGCAAATTTGCTGTGGACAAGACAAAAACGTTTAATACAGTAGCTGTTGTGTTGACTAGTATCGGTATGTTTTTTGGCAGTGTCATTCCCTTTGACAAACTAGTGAATTTGCTTTTTCCGATTACTGGTTATGCCGCCATTTTATTTGCGATTTTGATGCTTTTTAAAGAAGCTAGGCGCAAAAGCGCCGCACCATCCACCGCTTTCACGGAAGTTTCCAATGCTGAGCGGCATATCATAAAGGAATAGTACTGAAATGAATTTTTAATCACGAGGAGCTTTAACTGGTCTTTTGCCAGGTTAGTTTTGGTAGACTCCATTGCCCGCGTATGGCTAATAAACGAATCAAGAAGGTAATGCTGCTGCTTACAAGTGAGGTGATACCTAGATCAACATTCCACATTGTCGCTAAATAGAAACAAAGGCCGCCAAGAATCGAACAAGTTGCATAACAGTCATTTTTTAAAACAGCGGGAATTTTTCCTAGTAATAAATCTCCGATAACACCGCCGCCAACAGCAGTAATTGCAGCAAGAAAAATAAGTCCTATTCCGGATATACCTGTTTGATGGGCCGTAACGGCGCCCGCAGTAGTAAATGCGGCTAAGCCTAGGGCATCTGGAATGAGGATGTAAGAGCGGTTAGATATATCGCGCTTTAGCAATCGATAGACTACACCTGCCATAATAACTCCCAACGCTGCTACGGCTACATCGACATTGGCGGAAAATGCGTAAGGAATTCGATTAATTAATATATCTCGCACTACGCCGCCGCCGAGGGCGTAAACGATACCTAAAATAAGGATTCCGAGAAGATCTAAGTGTTCTTGGATTGCTTTCATTGCGCCAGCGAAGGCAAAGGCAATGATGCCGAGCAGATTCATACTTATTGCTAAGTCGATATGGATCATTTGTAGAAGAGCTCCTTTAGCTATAGTTCTTATCAAAATAGTGACTATATTATAGCTGGAGTATTTTTTTAGTCAAGAAAAATTTAAAAAAAGATTGGGAATTATTAGGTGCATTTGGACATTTCCGAAAATAAAGCTTTTATTATTGCCGGGAATGTGGTATATCTTAAATAATAAGCTGATTTTGAGGGTGATCAAAACGATTTGTGAAAAATGCAATTGTACCATGGAAGAATCTCCGCGGAAAAAAGTAATGCGTTGGGGGGCGCCAGGGAGTGATCATTATTCAGAGACGGTATATACGTACTATTTCTGCAAGCAATGTAACGTAATTGGCGTTAAAAAAGAAGAAGCCAATAATACGCTTTTGGTACAAGGTGAAATCAGCCAGCAGCTTGGTGTAGTTAGAAAGTAGTAGAAAAATTCATTTGTAGAATGTATTACAACCATCGAAGTAAAGCAGCAGCTTTATTGCGGTGGTTTTATTTTATTTCCATTGAAGGAAAATGACTAAAAATGTCGAATTTTATTCAAAAAGGAGGCGGAAACAATGAGCTTTGAGCCAGAACCGTTTGAAGAAGAACTTTTCAATGCCAATACTCGGTTTATGTGGCAGCAACTAATGCTAGTAAGAAATATTCCTGAATGTCATGGAACATTAAAAAAGGTACTACCTAAACTTGTGGTTGTTGGCAAGCAAGAGTTTAATGAAATTATACGTGATACTTATGGACAATTATTGCCCTATATTATAAGCTATGGCGAAGCTTATATCGTCAAGAACGAAGAATACCTCTAAGTTAGCAGTGATTTTTACTGTTTTTATAAAAAGTAATGAATCCCCTTCGGATTATCATAAAGTTGTCATATTTGCTGGCTATAATAAGCCTAAAGATACTAAAAATATTCTTGAGGGGGATGGACCATGAAACAAATATTCAATAAACAGCGTATTTTAGGTTTGACTGCAGGGATCGCCATTCTTGCCGGAACGATGAGTCCTTTCGTTGTGAATGCGTCACCGCAATTTGAAGGTGGCGAACAACCGCCAATTGTGCATCAAGGTAAATTTGCTCCAAACCCGAATCAATTTGCAGAACATGTTTCAAGCGTTTTTGGTGTAAGTAAAGATGAAGTTTTGAAATATCAGCAAGAGCATATCGCTTTTCGCGATATTTTCCGAGCTTCTTTTTTGGCAAAAGCCAGCGGAAAATCTTTAACAGAAGTGATGCAGGCTAAGACGTATGATAATACTTGGAAAGATGTGGCGCAGACATTGGGGGTGAGCAAAGAGCAAATGAAAGCGACCCGTAATGATATTGCTGCAACGCGAATGGAACAGAAACTGAAAATCTCCAAGCAAACTTCGCTTGACCTGCTTGGGCAAGGTTATCATCCGCGTGATATTACTGTAGCTAATGCATTGGCCCAAAATACGGGAAAATCAATTGGTGATATATTAGCGCAAAAGCGGATCAATAACTCCTGGCAGGATGTGGCCGCATCTTTAGGCGTCGATGAAAATACCTTTAAAGAAGATATGAAAAGTATTCATAAGGCGATGAAACCGCAAGGATTTCCCGGGCAACACGGCCCTCATGCTTTTCAACAAGGCATGAATTGAATAAAGGAATATAGATTTGCCGCTAGCCCCTAGTTATAGATGAATAAATCTATGACTGGGGGCTTCCGCTTTATCTAAAGGAGAAGCTCTCGGCGATGCAGCCGAGAGCTTTAAGGGGATGTTCCTATTTTGACGTAAGTTTATTTCTGACCATGGTCTTTATCCAGCCAGAATGAAAGAAGAGATGAATTAGTACGAGACCTGTTAAAATATAGCTCGACCATTCGTGAAAGGGTTTGAGCGGCAAAACCCTTAGTTCCGGCAGTTTGAGTGATAACAAGATCCCTGTTCCAGCGCTGATCAAGCCCAAACAGAATAAGGCTATATTTAAGTAAAAATTTATATCTGCCTTTGATATCATAAGTGAATCCTCCTATGAAAAGAAAGTATTACTTATCATAGCGTAAGGTTGTGACAAATTTGTGATAACTTCTCTATTGAGGCGGTCATAGCTTTAATATGAGTCCCTTTAGATCAGACCGAGCCAGTGCCAGTAGGTAAAACTGAAAAGCACGACAAGGGCAAAAGCCACTAGCGTGAGGGGAATGCCGATTTTGACCATATCTTTTACTTCAAACGTGTCAGTAGCGTAGGCAATCATGGCCTGCGGCGAATTTACCGGTAAAATAAAGGCGAAGCAAACTGTATAGGTAGCAATCAGAGTCATACCAAATACCGGGAGGTCCGGGTTATTGAGACTGAGTAAAAATCCCATGACTGTCGGAACAAGCGCTGCCGTTGCCGAGGTGATGCTGGCAAAGGCGAACCGAATAATTAAGAGGGCAATGACGATGATTATCATCATAACAGGCGGCGTCATTTTTTCCAGTCCCATGCTGCCGAGTGTAGCTTTTGCCAGCCAGATCGCGGCGCCGGAGCTGAGCAGCGATTCGCCAAGGGAAATACCAGCACCAAATAGTAAAATGGTTCCCCAGTCTACTTTGCTAGAAATTTCTTTCCAAGTAGTAACGCCAATCCCAGGTAGCAGCATCAACGCAACAGAAAGGATTGCTACGGTATTAGGATCAATTCTATGATAGCTTTCGCTGGCCCAGAGAAAAATAGTGAAAAGAAAAATAGTAAGGATTCGTTTTTCTTCGTTTGTCGTAGGGCCAATTTCTTGCAACGCCCTCTGAATGGCTGTTTTGCCGCCTGGCACCTCAGAAAACTCAAAGCGGTTTAGGCGGGTAATGAGAAAATAGAAGGTAATCGATAAGAGCAGACAGTAAGGCATGCTGTAAACAAGCCATTGTCCCCAAGTAATGCTTTTATGAAAGATGTTGTTGGCAAAACCGAGAAATATGGCATTTGGCGCAGCAGCGGTGAGGATACCGATCCCTGAAATGGAAGACATAATAGCCACTGTAATTAAGAGCGAACGGGCAAAGACGCTTTTTCTATCTACGCCGAAGGCGGCGATTAATCCCATTGCGATGGGGGTCATGGTTGCCGCTCTTGCTGTCATCGAGGGAATGAGAAAATCTAGAACGAGCATGACTAGAATCATTCCGGCAAAGATTCGGTTTGTTTTTGTACCGACAAGACGTAAGATGCTTAAAGCAATTCGCTTTTCTAGGCCGGTTGTTAAAATACCTGCCGCCATAAACAGCCCTGCGGCCACAAGAACCCAGCCGGAGTTAATGAAACCGCTTAGCGCTAAGGGAATTGCTTTACCTGTGCCAAGCAGCGGACCTTCTATTCCTTTTGCGGGGGCAAAGCCGAGATATAGGATCAGAAAGACAATAATTAGTAAGGCGCTTAAAGGATAGGGAATAGCTTCTGTAACCCACATAATTACAGCAAAAGCAAGGACGGCTAGAACTCGCTGACCGGCAATGGATAGTCCGATCGGTGTTGGCATTAAAACGATTGCCAGCATAACGGCAAGGCCTATAAGAGACCAAAGTGCTTTCTTGTTACTCATAGAAGTATCTCCTTATATCATAAGTTCGTATAGAGTAAGAAGCCCCCGCAATGCGGGGGAAGATTTTATTTAATATAACTGACTTGTTTGCAGATTTCAGCGACAATCGCCTGTTTCTTTTCGTTAAAAATGGCTTTGTTTTTCTCAAATAAGTTGTTGCCTTTTGTATCAATCGAAATGATGAGCGGACCGAAGTTTTTTACACGGGAAATCCACAGTGACTCAGGCATACCAAGTTCTTGCCATTCGACACCTTCGATTTCTTCGACCTCTGTTGCCGCTAGTACGGCACAGCCGCCAGGAAATACGGCATGAAGCGCTTTATGCTCTTGGCAGGCTTCCACCGTTTCCGGCCCCATGCCGCCTTTGCCGATGATTAGCTTTACACCAGTTTCTTTGACAAATTCTTTTTCGAACTTTTCCATGCGCATGCTAGTCGTTGGTCCGATCGAAATCATTTTCCAGCCATCGCCGTCTTTGGCAACAATGGGACCAGCATGGAAGATCGCCCGTCCCGCTAAATCAACAGGCAGTTTGCGGCCTTGTTCAATAAGGCGGCGATGGGCTACATCGCGGCAGGTAATGAGATAGCCGTCCAGATAGACAATATCACCTGCAGTAATATCAGCTAAATCTTCATTTTTGATGGGAGTTGTTAAGACTTTACTCACAGTGTTACCTCCTTGTGGGAAATAATTTCATAGGACAAATCTTCATGGATGCGGATGGTGCCGCGGCGATGGGCCCAACAGCCCACGGATACGGCGACGCTGATTGTGGAAGGATGTCTGGCTGCTGATTCAATGTGAACGCCCATGACCGAGTCCTGACCGGCTAAGCCTTGCGGTCCAAGGCCTAGATCGTTTAAGCCCTTTTCCAGGAGTTTTTCCATGGCTGCGCCATTGGGATGGGGGTGTTTTGTTTCTAAGGGACGCAAAATGGCTTTCTTCGAAAGCTCTGATGCGACATCGATGGATCCAGCTACGCCAATGCCGACGAGCAGCGGTGGGCAGGCGTTAATGCCATAGGATGTAATGACATCAAAAACAAACTCAACAATTCCTTCGTAGCCAGCGGAAGGCATCAACGTCTTTGCCTGACCAGGCAAACTACAGCCGCCGCCTGCCATATAAGCTTCAATGGTAATACTGCTATCGTCAGGAATGATCTCCCAGTTGATCCAAGGGATTCTTGTGCCGGTATTATCGCCAGTATTCTTTTCTTCAAAGGGTTCAACGGCATTATGGCGGAGTGGCGCTGTTATGGTTGCTTCTTTTACGGCAGCGTCTAAGATCTCCCGTAATTCGCCAAGTAGCGGAAAGTGGGCGCCTGCTTTTACGTAGTATTGAATGACACCAGTATCTTGGCAGCAAGGGCGGTTTAGCTCTTTGGCAGATTGGAGATTTTGAAACATGGAATCGTAAACGACTTTTCCTAGCTGGGTCGTTTCTTTCGCGCCTAGTTCTTCGAGTTTTGCCAGTACATCATCAGGCAAGTACTTGCCCACAGCAGCCGTGAATTTTGCTACAGTGTCAATCATTGACTGCTTTTTCTGTTCTTGTGTCACAGAAAAACCTCCTTTTAATGATGCTGAAATAGAGTAGTAAATTCAGCATTGTCTTACTTTTTTTACTATTGTATAATAGGTAACAATATAGGTCTAATATTAATATAATTATGATTTTAATAGGTTAAAAACTATAACTGGAGGAATTATGGATCGTCGACAGATCGCTTATGTCTTAAAAGTAGCTGAAGCGAAGAGCTTTTCTCAGGCAGCGAAACAGCTTTATATATCGCAGCCTTCACTGAGTCAGTATATTATTAACATAGAAAAACAGCTTGGTGCGAGCTTGTTTGATCGGGGCACTACGCCGCTTACTCTGACGCTTGCTGGCGAAAAGTATGTAGCAACGGCAAGCAAAATTTTAGCGCTTGAAGCAGAGCTAGACCAGGAGATTGCCGATATTGCTCAACTAAAGAAGGGGCGTCTCACTATTGGCAGTTCACCTTTTCGCAGTACGCATTTTTTACCGCAAATTTTGCCGCGGTTTAAGGCGAAATTTCCCGGCGTGGAAATTGTTTTAGCCGAAGGCATGACAGCAGAACTGGAGATGCTGGCGCTTAATGGGCAAACCGATTTTTCTATTGGTCTGCTGCCTGTTGATGAAAATTTATTTCACTATGAACCAATTTTTACAGAAGAAATTGTAGCGGCCATTCCGGCAAGCCACCCGTTAAGCCAGGAATACGGCAAATGTAAGTCGAAAAAGGTGCGGCCGCAGATTTCTCTGACCGCGCTGAAAGATCAGCCCTTTATTATGGTAAAATCAGGTCAGCGGCTACATCAACGGATTTTAGATCTTTGTGCTGCAGTAGGCTTTAAACCTCGTATTACACTGGAAAGTCAAAGTATGGAATCGACCGAGGCTTTAGTAGCTGCTGGTCTTGGTGTTACTTTGTTGCCGGACACTTTGATCGGCCGTCATCAACTGCTGGAACCTCCCTGCTATTTTTCTCTAGGTGATCCAGCGCCAACTCGGACTGCTGTGATTCTGTATCGCAAAGGTCGCTATTTATCTCGCGCTGCTCGCGAATTTATCGACTTAACTAAAGAACTTTATAAATGAAGTCAAACTATTTGATAGTAAAATTTTCTATTGACATCGCTGCAGCACTTGTGTAATATAAGGAACAAATAAAATATTTTTAGGCGCTTTAGCTGATCAAAAAGATTGAAGGCTAAGCACAGAAGGGATTTTTCTGTGCTTAGCCTTTTTGTGTTGCCTAAAAAAGCTATGTTGTCTAAAAAGAAACGATAAAGGGGTATAAAATCATGACACAAACGAAAAAAGAACTTGTTCTCGCAGCTTTTCAAAATCAACCGGTAGATCGGATTCCTGTTGGCTTTTGGTATCACTTCCTGCCCGACGCGGAAACGGCTGAAGGGGAAGGGAATCCGGCGATTGCCGCAGCCAATTTGGCAGGTCTGAAACGATTTTATGAGGGCTTCCAGCCTGATTTTATCAAGATTATGAGTGATGGCTACTTTCTCTATCCGAATGCGGCATTGCGTGATATTAAGTCTGTTAAGGAAGCTTTGCCGATTCGTCCAATTGGGCCTAAGGCTCGCTGGATTGAGGAACAGGTCAACTTGGTAAAACAAGCGGTAGATGCTTATGGTAAAGAGGTACTGCTCTTTTATAATGTCTTTGCGGCGCCGCGCTATTTGGAGTTTTTACAAACTGCAGCGGACCCGAACGGTGCTTTTGTGAACTTGCTAAAAGAAGATAAGGCGGCGCTGAAAGAAATTCTCGACGTGATTTCAGAGGACTTAGCGTCTCTGGCAACACGAGTGATTACAGAAGGCGGTGCTGATGGAATCTATTTCAGTGTGCAGAATCTGCCGAAGCCGGAAGTAACCAGAGAAGTCTATGAAGAAATTATTGCGCCAGCAGAAAAGAAGATTTTGGCTGCTGCGAATCAGGTCAGCGCTCATAATATTCTTCATATTTGCGGCTACGCTGGCTGCCATAATGATTTAAGTTGGTACACTGACTACGAAGCAAAAGTCATCAATTATGCGGCTGTCGTCGAAGGAATCCCTTTGTCAAAGGCTAAGGCTTTATTTGGCGGTCGGGCTGTGATCGGCGGGCTTGATAATACGAAGAATAGCTTGTTATATAGCGGAACAAAAGACGACATCGAGGCAGCTGTAGCAGATATTATTCGTGATGCAGGCAAAACGGGTGTGATTATTGGCGCCGACTGCACTGTTCCTGGCGATATTGATTTGCAGCGACTTCAATGGGTACGTGAAAAAGCGGCTTCGCTTTGAGAAGGCTGTGGATTTTGTAAGGCGACATCGGTTAAAGTTGCCGAGCTAAAGCAGGCTTTAGGGGATACTGTGTTGCCATAAGAATTTAGAGGAGGAAATGAATCATGAATAAATTTGTAAAGCTGTTGGCGGTGGCGGCAGTTCTCGTAGCTACGGTTGTAAGTGCCGGCTGCGGCAAATCAGCTGACAAAAATGCGGGAAATGCGGCGGCGTCTAGCGGTGATAAAAAAGTAGTGCGCGTTGCCTTTACGAATTATTATGTGCCCTATGACTTTGTCAATAAAGACGGTCAGGAAGACGGGATTGAAGTGCAGATTATGAAGGAAGTGGAAAAGAAGCTGCCAGGCTATCAATTTAAATTTGTACCCACATCAGATGATGATTTGCTGATTGGTGTGGAGTCAGGCAAATATGATGTAGGGATTAAAGGTGTCTGGCAGACAGAAGCGCGTAAGAGCAAATTTATTTTCCCGAAAAACTATATTGCCGCCAGCGTGATTGGGTTAACGATCCGTAAGAGTGACGCCGATAAGATTACCGATATGGACAGCTTTGCGAAAAGCGGCGGTAAGCTTGTGCCGATTGCACCGCAAAATGCTCAGTATGCCGTTGTAGAAGATTACAATAAGAAGCATCCTGATACGCCTATTAAATTGCAGGCTTCCGAGTCATTCCAGATTGCTGACGCCTATACTTGGGTTTTGGAGGGCCGCTATGACGCCTTCTTTGATATTGAACTAGCTTTCAAAAATAATGTAGCTGATGAAAAAGGAACCTATCATAAATTCAATGACCAATTGACTTATGTTCGTTATAGCGCGATTCCGACTTATCCGATTTTCAACAAGAAGAATCAGGAGCTTGCTGACGCTTACGATAAAGCAATTGATGAATTAACGAAGTCTGGAAAAATAAAAGAATTGGAAGATAAATATTTTGGCGAAGACTTGCTGCGGCTTGTGGCCAAATAAAGTTTTCCCGAATGGAGGACGCCATGAGACCCTTTGATCCTCTCTATATTTTGACGGTCATACCCGAGTTGTTGCCCTTTTTGGGGATCACCTTAGCTGTTGTCCTCAGTTCGGTGTTCTTAGGCAGTTTGCTTGGTGGTTTGCTGGCAACGGCCAAGCTGAGTGAGAAGCCTTTGCTCCGCTTCTTGGCCAATGCCTATACAGGCATCATTCGTTGTACACCGTCCATTATTCTGTTATTTATCGTTTTTTATGGACTGCCCAAGTTTTGCTTGGAGGTCTTTGATTACGATATCAATGAATTTCATAAAATGTTTTTTGTTATAACAACCTTTACGTTGCTGTTTGCAGCGCCTGTATCGGAAGTGATGCGCTCCGCTTATCTGGCAATTGACCGCGGACAATATGAAGCGGCAGTTAGCATTGGTTTGACTCCAATTCAAGCCTTGCGGCGCATCGTGATTCCGCAGGCGGCGATCATCGCTTTGCCTAACTTTGGCAACTCCTTTATTTCGCTGTTAAAGGAAGGCGCTTTGGCTTATACGATCGGCTTAATTGATGTGTTAGGCTCTGGCAACCTAATCATTGCGCAAAATTATGGCTCTTATGCCTTGGAAATCTACTTAGCCTTATCAGCTATATATTGGGCTATGGCTCTTTTATTTGAAAAAGCCTTCTTTATGTTAGAGCATCGACTGTCACGGCACAAGCGGCCGCAGACCGTATAGGAAAGGAGGCGGCTTTTGTGGAACTTGATTATGATTTTATGGCGAAGACGTTATGGGTGATTCTTCAAAGCGTTCCTGTTACGTTAAAATTAACGGCTGTATCGCTTGCTGTAGCGATTCCCTTTAGCTTTTTTATGGCTTTGGCGCGGATCTATGAGGTAAAAGGAATTAAGCCCTTAGTGCAGCTCTATGTTTCCTTTATTCGTGGCACGCCCATGGTGCTTCAGATTCTAGTTGTATATAGTTTGATGCCTAGCTTGCTTAATTCGGTTGTGAAAACCTTCGGCTGGCAAATCAAAGTGTTTGACGTGGATCCCATTTTTTATGCATATATCGTATTTACCCTAAATACGATGGCTTTGCTATCGGAAGTTTTTCGGTCAGCGCTGCTGAGTTTGGCTGACGGGCAAATGGAAGCAGGTTTATCTATAGGCATGTCTTACTTCCAGATTTATCGGCGTATTTTGATTCCCCAGGCCCTTGTATCAGCTTTGCCTAACTTGTGCAATCTGACTGTCAATCTGATGAAAAATACTTCGCTGGCTTTTCTAATGACAGTGAAGGAAGTTACCGCTACAGGAAAAATTGCCGCTTCCTTCGGTTATAATTACATTGAAGCATATATAGACGTCTTTCTTGTCTACCTTGTTTTGTGTGCGGTAACGCAGCTGGCCTTTCATTGGGCCGAACAGCGCCTCGGCGTGTTTCAGCGGCTAAAATATTGATAGCTTACAGGAATTATCTGCTTTTACTGGAATCATAATAAAGCGAGCTTCTTGCAAAACAGATGCCGTCATGAGAACTTTTTCTTGTGGCAGGCTTTTGTTTTTATAAATTGGTTGTTTCGTTAGAGTGTATTAGCAGATGAGGTGGTTGTTAGTGAAACGAATTTGTGTATATTCCGGTTCTAATGCCGGACTGCGAAGTGAATACAGAGAAAGCGCCATTACATTAGGAAATGTCCTTGTGGAAAATGGGATAGAACTTGTTTATGGCGGTTCTAACGTAGGACTGATGGGGGAGATTGCCCACCAGGTTTTAAAACGAAACGGCCGTGTTACCGGTGTTATTCCCAAAGGGCTGTTTCCTGATCGAATTGTTAGTAGCGAACTGACGCGGCTGATTGAGGTAAAGGACATGCATGAAAGAAAGAAAACCATGGCTGATCTTTCTGACGGATTTATTGCTTTGCCTGGCGGGATTGGCACTTTTGAAGAACTCTTTGAAATTCTTACTTGGGCGCAGCTCGGGATTCATAATAAGCCTGTGGCGGTTTTAAATGTAGCCGCTTTTTATGATCCGCTAGTAAATCTCTTGAAAAATACAACGGAAGAGGGATTTATGAATGAGTCAAGTTTTAACTTGCTGCTTGTTTCCTCGGATCCGCAAGAGTTAGTGGCCCAGATGAAAAACTATGAAAAGGTTGATCCTGGTTTGAAATGGCGCGACCTGGCCGAAAAGCGGCAAGTTGGCAATTAACTGTGCAAAATAACTTTACATAATAGCGCGTGATTTAAGAAGTGGCAGGGATCTAATCCTGTCGCTTCTTTTAGTTTTTCCAGACGAAATAATAGTGTATTGCGATGAATAAACAGCGTTTTCGCCGTATCGGTTAGGCTGAGATTATTAGCAAGCAGATAGGACAATGTTTGCTTCATATTATATTTTCGATCAAGTTCCTGCTCGATTTGACGGCGCAGTTGATCTAGCGGCTGCGGCGGATTAGCGGCTAGGGTAGTCGTGACATAATCGGCTAATATATCTAGATCATGAATTGTTGCCAGCGGCTGTTTTCTACTCAAGGCGAACAGCGCTTCTTCATAAGATTGCGCCAGTTTGTTAGAGGAGTTTAGTAAGCTGCCCAGACCTAGCGGGAAGGCGAGAGCTTTGTCCGGCGATAAGACGTTTCTGACAGCTTGGGCCCATTCTTGACGGTGCTGTAAACTCTTTTCCTGAGAGAAATGTTTTAGAATCAGCAGTTTTGTTTCAAGGAATACGGCAAAATCTTCCGACCTTAATAAGGCGGCGTCAGTGAGCTGCAAGAGCAGAGCTTCTTTAGAACGGGCTAAGGCAAATTCCGCTAAATTTGTTGTTTCCAGCGCTCCTGGCAGTAAATTTTGCATGTCTGAAACCAGGACGCAGCGCGGCAGTGATAAATCGAATTTGAGCAGCTTTGCCATTTTGACAATTTTATCAGTATTTAAGGACGCTTCGGGAGAAAGCAGCTGTAAGGCGAAGTTTTCCCGTAATTGGGATTGGGAGCGGGCCTCTTCTTGCAGCAGTTCTTGCTCAATAATTAGTTCAGTGATCATTTTGACCATGAGAGCAACAGAACGTACGGCGTCTGGATGGCCTGATACGCCGACAACGCCGATCATTTGGCGATTAATAATAATCGGCATGTTGAGTCCAGGTTTAGCGCCGTTGTAGCGATCAATCTCATGGGGATAGATTTCTACTGGTTTGGCGCTGGCGATGACTTGTTCGGCGCCTTTGTGCAGACTGTTGATTCGATCAGGCTGGCCGGAGCCGATAATAATCCCGCGCGGGTTCATGATATTAATATTTTGGTGAACGAGCGGCAGCAGTTTATTAACAATCTGTTGGGCTAGCAAGGGGGAGAGTAGCAAGAGGCTTCACCTTCATTAGTTATTTTATATAAAATATATTCTAAAGGAGCGCTAAAATCCTGCTTTTAATTTTGTTTGTTGTATATATTGCACAATAAAATAAACTATGCATGACGATTCCTTATAATGTTTGAATATTGTACTTAGTCTTATTTTTTTATACAATGAAAGTAAATTTATGAATGTACAATAAACTGGAAAAGAGGGGTAGCATGCGCATTGTAGTAGCGCCCGATTCATTTAAAGGCAGTGTTTCAGCTGTGGAGACAGCTCGAGCGATGGAACGGGGAATTCTCCGCGTTTTCCCGCAGGCGTCTGTAGTGAAAGTTCCCATTGGCGATGGTGGCGAGGGCACTGTTGAAGCCTTGGTTGCGGCAACAAAAGGTGAGCTGATTGCTGCCGAGGTCGTAGGACCGCTTGGTAATAAAGTACAAGCTTTCTGGGGCATGCTCGGCGACGGGGATACCGCTGTGGTGGAAATGGCCGCCGCTTCCGGATTAACCTTAGTGCCTGAGGGACAGAAGGATCCAGGCGTTACAACAACC
This sequence comes from uncultured Pelosinus sp., assembly GCA_900550105.1. Lineage (GTDB taxonomy): Bacteria > Bacillota > Negativicutes > UMGS1260 > UMGS1260 > UMGS1260. The sequence continues at coordinate 19,033 of URQW01000019.1, read as the reverse complement.
TATGGTACGGGAGAGTTGATTAAAGCCGCTTTGTCACGTGGCGTAAGCAAGATTATTGTGGGAATTGGCGGCAGTTCTACCAATGATGGCGGTTGCGGAATGATTCAAGCGCTTGGCGGCAAATTTCTTGATGCGAACGGACAAGCATTGCCTTACGGCGGGTTGGCTTTGCGTGATTTGACTACGATTGATCTTTCCGGTATGGACCCGCGGCTGCAAACAGTAGAACTTGTTGTAGCTTGCGACGTAGATAATCCCTTGTGTGGCGAAAATGGCGCTTCCGCTGTCTATGGTCCGCAAAAAGGCGCTTCACCGCAAATGGTAGCGAGCCTTGATCAGTCTTTGGGCCATTATGCTGTGATTGCGTCTAAGGCTACAGGCCGCTCCATAGCGGCGCAAGCTGGTGCGGGCGCTGGCGGTGGAATTGGCGCTGGTTTCTTATTCTTTACGGATGCTGTACTGCGTCCTGGTGTTGAAATTGTTTTGGAGGCAACTTCCTTTGATGCTCTCGTCAAAGAAGCTGCTTTTGTCATGACTGGCGAAGGGCGTACTGATTTTCAAACCGCTTTTGGCAAGGCCCCTGTCGGTGTGGGGAAAGCGGCGCAAAAGTACGATGTGCCAGTATTCTGTCTTGCTGGCGGCCTTGGCCAGGGCTATGAAGCTGTTTTTCAAGCCGGTATTGATGGTGTTATGAGTAGTGTGCCTGCCCCGATGGCCTTAGACGAATGCCTTAAGGGCGGCGCTGATTTTATTGAAGTGGCGGCAGATCGATTATGCCGTATTATTGCTGGAGCGATGCGCGTGAAAGGAACGAAGTTATCATGATGAAAAAAACGAAAATTGTTTGTACAGTAGGACCCAGTACGGATCAGCCGGGTATTTTAGAAGCGATGTTAGATGCTGGAATGAATGTGGCTCGCTTTAATTTTTCGCATGGCACGCATACAGAGCAAGGCGAACGGATTTTAAAAGTTCGCGCTGCCGCTAAGGCCAAAGGCTTACCTGTGGCGTTAATGCTTGATACGAAAGGGCCGGAAATGCGACTCGGTCTGTTTGCTGACGAAAAAGTTACCTTAGAACAAGGACAGAAATTTATTCTTACATCTCGCGAGGTAAGTGGTACGAAAGAAATCTCCACAGTGAATCACGCACTGCTACCGCAAGAAGTTACGGCAGGTGATCTGATTTTGCTTTCTGACGGCCTTGTATCTCTGCGAGTGGAGACCGTTGTGGGTGACGAAATTCATACAACAGTACTCAATACAGGCAGCATTGGTAATCGTAAACGCGTAGCGGCGCCGGGAGTTTCCGTTAATTTGCCGCCGCTCTCGGAACAAGATATTGCCGATGTACGATTTGGCGTAAAAGAAGGTCTGGATTTTATTGCCGCTTCCTTCATTCAGCGCGGCGCTGATATCTTAGCAATCCGCAAAGTTTTAGAAGAAGCCGGGTCTACTATGCAGATTATTTCCAAGATCGAAAATGCTCAAGGCGTTAAAAATATAGACGAGATTATTGCCCTCTCTGATGGAATTATGGTGGCTAGAGGCGATCTTGGCGTGGAGATTCCCACGGAAGAAGTTCCCCTTGTCCAGAAAATGATTATTGAAAAGTGTAATGAAGCAGGAAAGCCAGTTATTACTGCTACGCAAATGCTAGAATCGATGATCGTCAATCCCCGGCCAACTCGCGCGGAAGCCAGTGATGTAGCAAATGCCATTATGGACGGAACCGATGCCATTATGCTAAGTGGTGAAACGGCTTCTGGCAAGTATCCCATCGAAGCCGTGGCGATGATGGAGAAAATTGCAATTCGCACCGAAGCTGCCTTGGCTTATCAGGACATCTTGCGCCGTAAAGGCTTGTGTTTGAATAATACCATGACTGACGCGATCAGCCATGCCACAGTGCAGATTGCGCAACAGCTAGAGGCGGCGGCCATTATTACGACAACCCAGTCAGGCTATACCCCGCGCATGGTTTCTAAATATCGTCCGCAAGCGGCAATTATTGCCGTAACACCTCATGAAAAAACAGCAAGAGCAATGCAACTGTTGTGGGGCGTACAGGTTCTCGTAGGAACCGATTATCAGGATACTGATGAGATGGTGAAAAGCGCCGTCAATCGTTCTCTGGAAGCGGGCTTGATTAAAGAAGGCGATTTAGCTGTGATCACCGCAGGTGTTCCGGCTGGATTAAGCGGCAATACGAATCTGATTCGTGTTTGCGTCGTTGGTCAAATTTTATTGCGTGGCACTGGAATTGGCCAAAGTGTAGTCACTGGAACCGTAAAAGTGATTCGGTCTGCTAGCGACTGGCAGAGTGTGACAGAAGGCGATATTCTGGTACTGGCAGGTCTGGAAGAAGAGCAGGCGGCTTTAGCAAGTAAAGCAAAAGCCATTCTCTGCGAAGAAGGCGGTCTTACTTCTAACGCGGCAATCGTTGGCATTCATCAACAGATCCCAGTCATTGTCGGTGTTGATCACGCGCTAGAGCTTTTGCAGACAGGCAATCTTGTCACTGTCGATGCTGCGCGAGGCCTTGTATATCAAGGGGAAATTAAAGCAAAATAGGTAGTGCTTATTATTGCTATTTTCTTAATAAAAAAACTGTTGCTCGGCTTGAATTTGCCGTGGCAGCAGTTTTTTTTGTAGCCTTTTTTTTCTAATTTTGTATAAAAGGGTAAAAGTGGCGAATACTAGAGCGAGGAGGTGAATAAAATGCTGTGGTCTTTAGGAATTGGACTTGTTGCCGGTTGGCTTGCTGGCATGATTTCACAAGGCAGCGGTCTGGGGCTTTGGGGCGACTTAGTGACAGGCGTTGTCGGTTCTTTTATTGGCAGTTTTTTATTTAATATGATGGGAATTGCCGTTTACGGTCTATGGGGAACGCTGCTTGCTAGCACCCTCGGCGCAGTTTTATTATTGTGGATTCTGCGGATGGTTTTTCATGTAGCACCAGCGGCTGCCAAGAAGAAGGAATAGAAAAAAGGTTTTATTTTGGCGATTCGCTAAAATAAAACCTTTCTAACTTTTCGAAAAAGTATCTTTACATTTAAAATTATAACAATAATGATTCTCATTTACAAAAAGTTCTAGTGGTACTATAATAGGGACTGCAAGAAAAAGTAAATGAATAGAGAGGATGAATTTATATGAATAGCAATGTATGTTATTTGGACGCTTGCGCTCCTAAAATATATGCTAAAGAAGATCGTACATTAAAACAGAGTAACAGCCGCATTGTCATTGGCGGATATTTAGCTTCACTTCTTTCTAGTTCTGTATTGTTTTATGCTGTTTCTCTTGCTTGAGTAACATATAAAATAGGGTAGAACTTTTTGGAAGAACTCGCAACTCTTAACGGGGGGCGAGTTTTTTTCTTTACCATTGGTCTTGCAGGGAAAAGCGGACATGAAGGCTTGACTGGACTAGACGTTTGTTTTTGTCATAGAAGTAGACTAATTTGTGAAAGGCCTGAGGTTCAGTGGTTTGCTGGCCCTGTCTGTCGGCATAGGTGATTTCAATAGATCCTTGTTGTACACACTTATCCATGGATAGATCACTCACTTTCAAACATTTCTAAATTCCAATTTATACCATCTAGTATTTAATATATACTAGTATAATACAAATGAAAATAGTAAAAATATATCGTAGGATAAAATTATTTTGCTCATTTTTAAATAAAAAATAAAAACGCCTAAAAAGAGGCGTTTTTATTTTCATTATGTGGAGTTTTGATAAAAAATTTTATCGTCTAGGCTTGAATATCAATATTTTGTCCAAGGTGAGGTAAGGCCTCGCGCAACAGACTCAGCGTATCTTGTCCTGTCTGATCCATATTTTCTAATACTTTTTTCATAACTAATGTATCAGCTGTGGATAAGGTCTGAACTTGACTTGAGACAGTTGCTAAAGCTGCTATATCCATTCGGGCTTACACCTCGCTTTTATGCATTAACTTGATGCTGTTGTTTTGACTCAGTGAGATAGATTTGCCATTCTGGGCTGGACGGGTAGATGAATCGCCACTCGTCGCGATTTAATACATAAATATTTTCGTTTTCGTCTACATTGATCCATTTTCCGCTGGAAGGAGACAAAAACATAGGATGTGAATAAGATTTCTTTGTTCTATTTTTGTGTAACAGGGCATCGCTGCACTTATTTACAAGACTCATGGTATCAGCTCCTTTGACAGTATTATACTACTAAGAAGGGGCTAAATCCTCTTTCTTTTTTACGAGGCTTTGGAGGATGCGAAAATCATCAATTGGAATTTGTCCCGGCGCGGATGCTTTTTGGCCAACAACAAAAGTAACAGAAGAGCCAATATCAGCGGCCATCATCCGTGTAATTACGCCGTAATCGCCCATCGATAGCGCAATAAGCGGAATGGATAAAATTTTGCGAGCTGCCAGAGCGGCGCTCATTAAGGTGAGGACATCTTCCATTGATTGCGGCATAACCGCTACTTTAGCCACAGAAAAATCGGCGGATTCGCTTTCCTTAAACTTAGCAATTAACTCTGATTGTGGTGGCGTGTGGCTAAAATTATGATAAGAACCAATGACTTTTTTGCCGACCGCAGCTGCACGTCGGGCGAGCAGTGCTTTTGCTTCGCTTTTTTGGCTCAGCTCACAATCAACATATTCAAGCTGGGTTTGCTCACAAACGGTTGCCGTTAATTCAACGGACTGATCAGCCGACAGCGAAGTCGCTTGCCCTCCCTCGGCAAGCGAGCGAATGGTAAAGATAAAAGTTGTATCAGGAGCGGCTTCTTTTAATTTTTTCGCTGTTAAAAGAACTTCCGCAGTATTACTTAAGGAATGAAAATAATCGGCGCGCCATTCCACAAGATCTGGCTGTTTGGGTAGGATCGTTTGTAATTCCGTTAGAAGTTCTGTCTGAGATTGACTAACAAGCGGGATACAGCAAAGTGCTTGGTCATTTTTGCTTACTTTCTGGATATTCATCATTATCTCACTCTTCTCCCGCCGTTTTTTCTTTACTGTAGCAACTCCCCTGCAGGTTGTCAATAGAAGCAAAATAAAAACTCATGCATAGAATGTAGTACGATTAGTTCTTACAGCTTGCCTATCGCTGTAGGGAGGGAGGGGAAATGCATGGAAGAAGGACGCAAAGTTCCCTGCGGCTGCTGTCAGCTCAGCTTTGCTGTAGTTGTAGCCAATAAGCCAGCTACTGTAGCAGCTAACTTTTGGTCGCAGGCGACAGCAACTGGCGAAATTTGCGGGGAAAAGCAATATGGTCATATTGAGATTACTGCGAATGGTCTGTTGCCACTAGGGGTCTATACCGTATTTTTTATAACCGATAGAGGCTACTATCCGGCAGCGCCGCTTGACGCTGTTTATACATCTGATGGTTTTGATCCGAATCGACTTGTGGTGAATTCCAATGGTATTGTAAATTACTATATCGCTCAATTTAATTACAATCCGTTTAGGGGAATTCCTACAGCTAGCGGTCTAGCTCGCATTCAGGGCGTCGCCATCAACTATCATTTAGATCGTACGACCTATGGGATGTCGCCGGGAACAGCCAATGTCAATGTTTTTGATCAACTAGTCGCGCCTATGTGCTTACTACGACAAGACGAGGAAAAAGAGAAAAAACGGTAGTAAAAAAGTCTAACTAGACTGCATGGCAGCTAGTTAGACTTTTTTTAGGGAAAAGACGGTTTAGGATTGGTGTTTTTCTAGACCGTATTTTTTCAAGTAACGGTATAGGGTTACACGGCTTACATCAAGCATGTTAGCAAGACGAGAAATGTTACCGCCAGCGGCGCGCCAGGCAGTCATGAATACTTCTTTGTCTTCCTTCCAAGCCTTGTCCAAGTTGGTACGACCAGGAATGACAATACTTTCTGTTGCAATGACGTTGCTGGTTGTATGGAAGAAGGATTGCTCTACAACGCCTTGTAATTGCTTAATATTGCCAGGCCAGTCATATTCCGTCAATACTTGCATCGCTTCTGGCGAGAAAGTGCGGGTCGGAATATGGTGTTGTTCCGATAGCTCGGTGACAATGTGGTCAGCTAACACCGCAATATCGCCTTGTCTTGCTCTTAGGGATGGAACACGGATTACGGAACGGGAAATGAGTGTATAAAGTTTTTCTGAAAAGGCGTTTCGTTCTGCTAGGCGTTTTAAGTCACTATCACAGGCGGCGATGATTCTTACATCGACTTTGCGCATAATCGTGTCATTACCACGGGTAATTGTGCTGGACAGCAGCGCATCAGCAAGCCGGGACGCCAGATGATTCGGTAATTTTTCAATTTCATCAAGGAACAGGGTGCCGCCATTGGCTAATTCTAATTTACCTGGCCGCGCTTCATCCTGCATTTCGACAACACCGAATAATTCTGTTTCTAAGAGTTCTGGCGGCATATCGCCGCATTTAACGGAAATGAGCGGGCCAGCGGCACGAGGACTGGCCTGATGAATGCCATGAGCTAGGCGCTGTTTGCCTGTACCGGGTTCTCCTTGCAGCAGTAGATGATGGTCATGCTTGGCTGCTCTAGCCGCTTTTTCTTTCATCGTAATAAACGCCGTAGATTCACCAACCATACTTGCTAGGCTGTAGCGAGAAATGTAACCGGCGGCGTGAGCCACTAGTGTACGTAGATCTTCAATGGGCAGTGATACGGCCACTACGCTATGCACTTCTTTCTCGCGAAAGATTGGTACGACTGTCGTAATGTCCTCATAGGTTTTCTGGGAGGTGATCCAAGTAACTTCCTTATTGTATGAGGGAACACCTAAAAAGCCTTTACTAATGGGCGTGTGCTTGTAGTTCAAAATAATATCGCTTAAGAGAGGTAACTCTTTTGTCGGTTCAGGTACGAGTCCCTCGATTCGACTTTGGCCGAGCTGGTTCGTATAAGCCACTTTGCCATCTGGTAATAGATGATAGACGGCAAGGGGAACGGAATCAAGAATGGCATGACTAGCATTGAGATGCTCCATGGTTTTTAGATGATTTTCCATGGCATAACGCATCGAAAGCAGCAGCGTTACCAGCGTATTGTGATCAATGAGTTCTTCGTCGGCGGCCACTAGTGTAATGAGATAACGTAATTCGCCTTCCACGAGAATGGGGGCAGTGCAAGCTAGGCTGTCGTGGCCGTCTTGACGCCACATTTCCGGACCAAACATCAGAAAAGGTGTTTGATGCTCATAGGCAATACTGATGCTGGAAGCGCCAATATCTTGCGTAGCCAGGCGCGAGCCTTCTACTTCACCTGCTGTTTTTTGGAAAAAGGGCATAGCATAACTTTTTAGTACGTAGCAGTTTTCATCAAGCAGCAGTAAACTTAGATTTCGTGTATTAAAATATTCATGCACGTTTTGATAGTAGTCGCCTAAAAATGCAAGTGCCTGTTCGTGTTTTCCCTGTAGTTCTGTAAGAGCCGGTTTGGACATCTTAGGCAAAAGCAGCGGCCCGTCTGTAGCCAATTGTGCGGCTTGGCTTTCTTGCCAAGCTTCGGCTACCCAAGGATGTACATTGGGATCTAAAGTATTTTCTTTTATATATTTGTCATAATAGAGTTTTAGTTTTTCTTTGTTGCGTTTTTCTCGTAGCATATTGTCCCTCCTGCATTCACCGCAAAACTGTCGTTAGTAGCATCATATCACATTTTAATGCGGTTTCAAAAGAATAGTATAGTCAAATTTGATAATTTTGTCTATTTTTTTGTAAATACAAATTTTTTTGAATTTTGTTCCATATGGTGAATTACTGTGCCGAAATCGGAATTTTCAGCAGGACTTTGCCATTCTATATCGTATTATTTTCAATATAAAATGGTATTTTGTTTTACTATATGGAATAAAGGCTTGTCTGATATAAGCCTTATAACACAGGAGGAATGAAAATGGAAGTCAGACATTCGGTGCATCCCGAAGATGTAAAACGGTATACAACAGAGGAACTAAGAGAACGTTTTCTGATTCAAGATTTATTTAAACAAGATGAAATGACTATGATCTATAGTCACGTAGATCGCATGATTACAGGCGGCTTATGTCCGGCCAAGCCGATAGAACTGACTGTACAAGGAAATATGGGTGTTGATTATTTCCTAGAAAGACGTGAAATGGGCATTATTAATATCGGTCCTGCTGGCCAGGTAGAGGTAGATGGTACAGTCTACGAACTGGCAACCACCGATGGCTTGTACATTGGCAAAGGGGTAAAAAAAGTTGTTTTTTCTAGTAAAGATAGTAAAAGCCCTGCTAAGTTCTATTTTAATAGCGCTCCTGCTCATGCCACGTATCCTACTGTCAAAATTGAACGAAGCCAGATTACGCCCAATCATCTAGGGTCTCTTGAATCGTCGAATGAACGTAATATTTATAAGTATATTCATCCTTTAGGTGTACAAAGCTGCCAGCTAGTTATGGGGATGACGGCGTTAGAACCAGGAAATATGTGGAATTCCATGCCTTGCCATACGCATGAACGCCGCATGGAGGTTTATTTATATTTCAATCTACCAGAAGACTCTGTTGTGTTTCATTATATGGGCGAGGGAACACAGACGCGTCATATTGTTATGAAAAACGAAGAGGCAGTCATTTCGCCTAGTTGGTCAATCCACAGCGGTGTAGGCACCCATAATTACACTTTTATTTGGGGCATGGCTGGCGAAAATCAGACATTTGACGATATGGACGGCATCGCTATGATTGATATGCGCTAATACTAACAAACGCAGGCGAAGGAGTGAGTAATGTGGGACTTTTTGATTTGAATGGTAAAGTTGCAATTGTAACTGGCGCTGGTACCGGGTTAGGTCAAGGGATGGCTGTAGCATTGGCAAAGGCTGGCGCTGACATTGTTGGCGTTGGTACGCGTAATCAAGCCGAAACAAAAGGGTTCATTGAGCAAACCGGTCGAAAATTTTTAGAAGTTACGGCAGATCTTACGAGTACAGCGCCGATTCAGGGCATTGTCGATCAAGCGGTGGCGACCTTCGGGCATATTGATATTCTTGTAAATAATGCTGGAATTATTCGTCGGGCTGACGCCATTGACTTTACGGAAAAAGACTGGGATGATGTGATGAATCTCAATATTCGCAGCCTCTTTTTCTTTTGCCAAGCCGTGGCTAAACAATATATGAAGCAAAATAGCGGTGGTAAGATTATTAATATTGCGTCGATGCTTTCGTTTCAAGGCGGCATTCGCGTGCCTTCCTATACGGCCAGCAAAGGCGGTGTTATGGGCGTAACGCGTCTTTTGGCTAATGAATGGGCGAAACACAATATTAATGTTAATGCGATTGCGCCAGGTTATATGGCCACCGATAATACGGCGGCGTTACGCAGTGATGAACAGCGAAACGGCGAAATTCTCGGACGGATTCCGGCGGGACGATGGGGAACGCCCGACGATCTGGGCGGACCTGTCGTATTTCTAGCCTCAGAAGCGGCAAACTATGTACACGGTTATACTCTGGCTGTTGACGGCGGTTGGTTAGCACGGTAAAATTGCATTAGCAAAAAGGTTTTACGGGAGGCATTATGGCAAATTCATTAGAAGTGCAATCATTGCATCGAGCTTTCGATATTTTAGAAGCCATCGGGTCTAGCACTACACCTGTCGGTTTAAAGCAAATTACTGAGATGACAGGGCTCCCGAAGTCAACCGTATATCGGCTGTTAAGCAATTTGGAAAGCCGCAACTACATTACTTGTGATCATAATTCCACCTATCGGCTAGGATTGCAGCTATTAAAGTTAAATCAATTGGCAGAAAAAGATTTTGAGATAAAGAATGTAGCGAGAGGCTTTTTAGAAAGTCTCAATGCTTTTACGAAAGAAACGGTTCATTTGGCGATGCTTGATAAAAATCGCGTACTCTATGTTGATACGGTGGAAAGTCCTCATGCTTTACGGCTTGTAGCCAAGCTAGGTACAACGAATTCGGTGCACTGTACGGCTTTAGGTAAAGCTTTATTAATTGGCCATAGCGACAGTGATATCGAAAAGATTCTTCGAGAGCAGGGTATGGACGTACGGACCGAATATACGCTTACAACGCCGGAGAGCTATTTAACAGAAATGCGGATTGTCCGTCAAACTGGTTATGCTCTTGATGACCGCGAAAGCGAACTAGAAGGCCGCTGTATTGGCGCGCCGATTTATAATCGGTCTGGTGAAGTGATTGCAGCAATTAGCATTTCTGGCTTGGCAGCGCGCTTTGCTCGTGAATTTATTGAAAAAGAAGTGGTTCATCGTCTATTAGAGGCGACCCATACGATTTCCAAGACCTTCGGTTATACCGTCTGAAGCTAAAATCATCAAAAGGTAAAAATACTAGATATAGTGAAATATTCGTAAGAAAGCGGACCTATATCGCTATAGATGGGAAAAGAGGCGACTTAAGTCACTAGCCCTTATTTTCTGCCTTTGCTATAATTGAGAAAGAAAAAGTGGTGGGGGTAAGAAAAATGATTATCGACGGTGTGACAGTGGTAGCAGACGCCGAATTGACACAGCAGGAAATTGAAACAGTGGTAGGTAATGAGCAAAAACTTTGGGCGGAGAAGCACAAGGAGTTGGCAGCAGTAGAGCTTTCGCTGCAGAATGACAATATTGTGGTCAAGGCTTGGGAAAAATCACCAGTTCGTCGGGTGCGGCGTATTACTGGCTACTTATCAAATATTGAAAACTTTAATGATGCTAAACAGGCTGAACTGGCTCATCGTCAAGTTCATATGGCCTAAATCGAATCGTATGATGGTGTTGATCTCATAAATCTCTTGTTGCAAATGTTGCGACAAGGGATTTATTTTTTTGCAGCTATTGACAAGTGCGAAAATTTTCACTATGATATGTTTATATGATAATGATAATCATTATCATATAAACAGGAAAGGGGGAGACAAATGCAAGACGGTTTTTCGGAAGCGGCGCGGCAGTTTTACGAATGGCTTACCATCGAATTGGCACCTACCATCTGTGGCAGCAAACCCTCAACGATCTTATCTTTAGTGGATACGCCGTTTCAGGCTTTGTTTACGCAGTGGCAAATTTATGGATTAGAATTTTTGCGTCAGGAAAAGGTCCGCTTTTTAGTTTTACGGCAAACTAAGCAGCGTCATACCGTTTTATTTTATCGACCGGATGTGTTGGAAAAATGTTTGAAAGACGATGAACACCGGTTTTTTTTAGAAAGTCTAGGGTATCCTGTAGAGGCGGGAATTCATGCTTGTTTGAATTTACTAAAAGAACGTTTTCAATATGCTTGCCCGCATGAACTAGGCTTGTTGCTGGGAATTCCCCTGAAAGACGTGTTGGGCTTTATGGGAATGTCTAGTTTACCGCTGACTTGTCGCAAAGAATGGTGTGTTTATGGCAATCCTGACGAGTCGTTAGCACGCATGGAAAGATTTATGCAAGATCGTTGTGAAGTCGCGGCTTTTTTGGCAGCCGGTATAAGTTGTTACGAAATTTTATCTGGTGTTGTGGTTCAGCCACAACGTAATCTAGCTGTTTCGGTTGCTTGATTTTAAAAAAATCTTTGAATACATACTAAAGAATTAAGAAAAGAGGTTAGTAAGATGAAAAAAGTACTTGTTGTATATTGGAGTGGCACAGGCAATACGGAAGCAATGGCGGAGGCAATTGGTGCTGGCGCACGCGAAGTAGCAGAACGAGAAGTGGCAGTGCTTTCTGTTGCTGATGTGACGAAAGAAGCTGTTTTACAGGCGGAATTGTTAGCTTTTGGCTGTCCCGCTATGGGAAATGAAGTTTTGGAAGAAAGTGAGATGGAACCTTTTATTGAATCGCTTTCTGGCGAGAAAGGGGCCGCAGAAAAAGTCGCTCTTTTTGGCTCTTATGATTGGGGTGACGGTCAATGGCTGCGCGATTGGGCCGATCGTATGACAGATATGGGGTTTTCGCTGCTAAGAGAAGGTCTAGCCATACAAAATGCGCCTGATGAAACAGGTTTAGCAGAATGCCGTGAACTAGGCAAGCAGTTAGCTTCTTCATGATTTTAGAATAGCAGATAGGAAAGTGAGGTGGGTTTTATGTCAATTGTCGTTGTTGGCGCCGATTATTTGGGGAGTATCGAAAAGCGGTTGCAGTCGCTCGGAGTTACGGAAATTGTTCATATTTCAGGCAGAAAAGCTGCAACGAAGAATAAGGTGAGTCTACCGAAGTCGACTGCTTTTGTTCTGGTTATGACCGATTACGTAAATCACCGGACTGCTGAGACTGTAAAAAATATGGCTAAGTCGCAAGATATTCCGCTTGTTTTTTCGAAGCGTTCTTGGAGTGCTGTAGAAGAAAAATTGACTGCTGGCAAGCTGTTGTCAGCCGTAAAATAATGGGGTTTCTTTTAGGGGGAGTAGTTTTTAGATGGTTAAAAAATTCGCATTAATGATGGTTGTTGGAATGCAATTAGTGGGAGTAGGGACAGCTTTGGCAGCTGAAGTGAATTTTAGCGGCGATGCTTCATTGAAATATGAAAAAGATACGATGGATGGCGAGGCGGATCACTCGGGGGTAATGAGTACTGTCAAAGTCAAAATGGAAGCCGATCTTGGCAATGGTTGGAGTTTGTTTGGTCGAATTGGCGCGCAGCATGCGACTGATCCGGTTTTGGCCGATTTTAACCCAGACGCTTACAAATCTGGGAAAAAGACCGTTGTTGGTTTTGATCAGTTTGGCATCAGTTATAAGCAAGATGATTTGACCTATCGGTTTGGCCGCCAAGATGCTACCGTCGGGACAACAGCGCTTCTTTACAGTCGTTCTGATTCCAATATTGGGAAACATCAATTTGTTGACGGACTGAGTGTAACTGGGAAAACTGGCGTGGTAGATCTTTCTGTTCTTGCGGCCAGAGAAGATAATGTTACTTCAGAAAAAAATAAAATTTATGCCGTTAGAGCTGGCTTTTCGCCGGAAGAAGATTTTTCATATGGTTTGACGCTGGGCCGTTATCACTATGATGGCGGTGATACGACAAATCACTGGGCTGTTGATACGACCTATAAAGCCGGAAAACACAGCTGGACAATGGAATATACAAAGTCGAATCGTAGTGAACAAAATAAAGCATACGCAGCGAATTGGAACTATGATTTTGATGGACAGCTTGGCGCCTATGTGACAGCATTTCGCGTAGAAGCAAATGGCGACATGGGTGGACAAAGCGATTTTGATAATAATAATAAGGGAATATACTATGGCCTGACCTATAAGTTCTCTGATGTTGATGGCGTGGAAGTTGTTTATAAAGATCAGAAGACACTTGATGCCGGTGTAAATAATACAAAACTGGAAGCGACATATACGCATAGCTTCTAATTTATTTTGTCTCTATAGTGATAATGATAATCACAATCATGGATTATGTGATTTAAAATATTATATAACTTATGTAACCGAAATTGCAGATGTGTAAGGAGTGGCAGGGAGAATTCTTGTGAATTTTCCCTGCTATTTCCATTTGCAAATTGAAATAATTTCATTATTTTAAAATAAGTGGTTGACAAGTTATAAAATGGAATCTATACTTGTTCATGTTAAATGATATTGATTATCGTTATCGACTTAAGATGGTTTTATACATTGATGGAGGCGCATGGTTACGATGAAGCGAGCAGCTTGGTTTAAAATTGTGCTGGCAGCTAGTTCAACGGCAGCAATTTTCTTTGCTTTTTTGCCTTTAGGCAGGGTCCTTTTTTACAGCAATGCGAAAGCCGCGGCAGTTCAGCCACCTCATCAAAATTGGCGCGACGGTCTTTATGAGGGTTCAGCTGTTACGGAACGAGGCGAGGCCCGCTCCGTAGAAGTAATGGTTGAGTCTGGTAAAATCCACCATGTAAGATCTTTGGATCAAGGAATTGTGTCGCCTGTAGATGCGAAAGTGATGAGGGAAGTGGCTCGCTCTATGGTTGCCGCTAATTCCAGTGATATTGACGGTGTAAGCGGCGCTACCATGAGTAGTAAGACAATTATAGCGGCGGCTCAAAATGCCCTGTCCAAAGCGGAAGTTAAAGGGGAATAACGTCATGGAAGCGATACGGTTTAATCAAGCTGCTTTTATTCTTGATACGAGCCAGCCAAAGATTGCTGCTATCCCGCGCGTGGAAGCGCCGAACTTTTATGAAGACGCTGCAGTCTTTATGGACACCATTATAAGTCTTGTTTTATATGGCGGGCGAGCCAAAGAAGCTAGTGAAGCTGTTTTTGCTGTGTTTAAACGAATCGAGAAGCTATGCAGCCGCTTTGATCCGACGAGTGAAGTGTCTGAAGTCAGCCAAGCCGCTGGTTATGAACCTGTACCAATTAGCAAAGAGTTGTTTCAGCTTTTGACAATGGGAAAAGATTTGTCGGCGCTGTTTGAGGGGAATTTTGATATTACGATTGGTCCTGTTAGTTCTTTGTGGCAAGTTGGGTATAAAACGGGTCGGCGTCCGGCGGCAGCGCAACTACAGGAGGCCAGGGCGTTGGTTGATTACCGCAAGTTGCATCTTGCTAGTGGCGCTGCTTTCTTGTCAGAAAAGGGAATGATGCTTGATTTGGGTGGTTTGGCCAAGGAATATGCCTTGTATGAAGCCTGCCGTATACTGCCTGACTTTGGCGTAACTGCTGGATTGATTAATGCCGGCGGTGATATTTGTACTAGCGGCGTTAAACCAGACCAAAGCCAATGGCGGGTGGGGATTGAACATCCGCGACGGCCTGGCGAGCTGATTGCTGAGGTTACTCTAGATCAATGGGACACCGTAGAAACTTCGGGCGATTATCGGCGGTTTTTTGTAGAAGCAGGCAGCTGCTACAGTCACATTTTTGATCCTACTACAGGGTTGCAGCCCGGTGGATTGGCAAGCGTGTCGCTTATTTATCGACAAGCCGATCAAAAGCTGAAACTACCGAGTTGCGCTTTTTTAGCGCTGGGAATCGAGAAAAGTCTGGTTTTCTTAGAAAACTTCCCTGGTGTCGAGGCTTTTTTTATTACACAAGAAGGCAAGACCGTAGCCACGGATGGTTTGATTCCTCATATGGATTTTTAAAGTAGGCAAGAAGGAGGATCTTATTGTGGATTTTTTACAGGAAAGTATTGCTTTATTTCATAAGGGCGGTCCCGTTATGTATGCACTGCTGTTAAGTTCCTTTTTTGTTGTTGCAGTTGGTATCGAGCGGTTTTACTATTATCGGCAGGCTTCGATCCCTTTTTCGACCTTTAAAGAAAAATTAGAACCCTTATTACAACGCAAAATGATTAGTGAAGCGCAAACTTTTTGCCAGAATGGTTCCAACGTTGTTGCGGTCGTTGCCGGAGCTGGGATTGAAGCGTTTCAACAGGGGAGAAATGCAGAAAAAGCTATGGAGAGTGCCGCTACTTTTATGGCGGCCAAACTTCGCGAACGGCTCAATTATGTAAGTACTGTTGTTACCTTAGCACCGCTGATGGGGCTTTTGGGGACTGTTGTTGGTATGATTAATTCTTTTAGTGTTTTTAATGTGGCCCAGGGTGAACCGGGAGCGATCACTGGTGGCGTTGGCGAGGCTTTAGTTGCTACAGCCAGTGGTCTTTGTATTGCCATTTTAGCTTTGATGATTTACACGTATTTTTCTCAGAGGTTAGATAGCTTAGTTACTGATATAGAACAAACAGTAGCCCTTGTTATGAGTCGTTTGCCTCATGGTAGAACAGAGCGGGGGGAATTTCATGAAATTGCGTAGTTTGCGCCTAGAAGGGCAGCCGCAGCTAATGATTATTCCGATGATTGATATCATCTTTTTTCTCTTGGTGTTTTTTATGATGAGCACTTTGTATATGGTTCAGCAGCATACGATCTCGATTAATCTGCCACAGGCGGCAGCAGCCCGTATGGATCGTACACAAAGTACGGCAATTACTGTTTTGGCGGATGGGTCTGTTTTGTTTGAACAAGAACCTCTAAGTCTTACACTGCTGCAAAATCGCACAAAGGTGGCACTTGCTGCGACACCTGAAACTATTTTTGTATTGCGAGCCGATAAAAAAGCGGAGTATGAAAAAGTTGTGGCTGTTTTAGATGAACTGAAGGGCGCTGGAGCTCGACGGATTTCAATTGCCACAGAGCAAAAGGCGGGTATTCGGTAATGGTAAGAAGGATTCGCTGGCCTAAAGCTTGGTGTTTATCCCTAACGTTTCATGCTCTTATTTTAGGCAGTTTTTTATGCTTAGAGGCTTTTTTATTTGCTGCTCCGCCGCCGCTTCACGAAGAAACTCCCTTGGAAATAATCGATATGGGAGCAGAGCAAGAAGAAACCGCAGCTACAGTCCCTCAGACGGTGGCTGCGCCGCAGGAAACACCTCCAGAGATACCGCCAGAACCAGCAGATCAGCAAGAAGAACAGGTTGTCGATACTCTTGTCAGTGAATTAGGTAAAGAGTCAATCAAGGAAAAGGCGCTGCCTGTACTTGCTGCCAATGCTGTTGGCGTGGCGGCGCCCGGGAAAAGTAAAGCGATGGGAACGCCACCAGAAGTAATTACCCGCGTCTATCCAGATCCTAAATCAGGCAAGGGTTTTAAAGGGCAAGTTGTTTTACGTGTACAGATTCTTGAGACAGGATTGCCGGGAAATATTATTGTTTCTCGTTCTTCGAGCCGCAAGGAAATTGATGGGGCGGCTATTGCTGCCGCCAAGCTTTGGCGGTTTAAACCAGCCAAAGATCATGAAGGGAATCCTATGGTTTGTACAACCATTTTGATTATTTCTTTTGATAGGTCGCAACAAGTTCCTAATAAGCCAGAAACATAAATTTTTTCGTTAGACATTGAGAATGATTATTGTTATTAATTGCGTTATGCAATATCTTTGCAACTTGTTTCTTGGCAATAAAATTGTATTTTTAAGCACTATCAAAATCATAAGAAAGATGAGAGAGGAGGTGAAGGAGATGCAAAAAAAATTTATGGCTGTTTTTATTTGCCTGATGTTGTTAGTTTTACAAGGCATGGGGTTTGCGGCGCCTAAATGGAATGATGTGGTTACCCGTATCGAAAAGTCCATGAATCAATCCTTAGCCGTGTATGAAGCGGGCGATGTAGCAGGGGCCAAAAAGCTCGTCAATGACACATACTACGGGATCTATGAGAAAGATGGCATGGAAATGGCTGTTCGCTCTACCGTTTCGAGCAAGCGGGCTGGTCTTACGGAGTACAAATTTAGCACTGTTAAAAAATTAATGACCAATCAAGCTCCTTCCAGCGAAATTAAAAAAGAAATTACTGAAATGATTTCGATGATGCGCGAAGATGTAAAGAAGATGTCTGGCAGCAATAAAGAGCAAAGTTCCTGGGAAAGTTTTTGGCCAGCTTTTTTAATTCTGGTTCGCGAAGGCGTTGAAGCGATTTTAGTGATTGGTGCAATTTTAGCTTATCTTATTAAATCCGGTAATGGTGATAAAACCCAGATTGTTTACTCTTATTCGGGAGCTGCGATCGTCGCTAGTTTTCTGACAGCAATTGCTTTCCACTCTTTAGTAGGGGCTAGCGGCGCTAATCAGGAGATTTTAGAAGGCGCAACCATGCTTGTTGCTGTAGCTGTGCTGCTTTCCGTAAGCTATTGGATGGGATCAAAGTCTGACCAGAAACAGTGGAAAGAATATATTGAAGGCAAAGTGCAAAAATCACTTACAAGTAGAAGCGCCTTTGCCCTTGGTGCGGCCTCTTTTTTAGCTGTATACCGTGAGGGCGCCGAAGTCGTTTTGTTTTATCAGGCTTTATTTAATGAAGCCGGGGATGATATGCAGATGATTTGGTTTGGGTTTGGCGCTGGCTGCTTGGCCTTAGCTGTAATTTTTGCTTTGGTTCGTTATGGTACTTTGAAAATTCCGCTTAAGCCGTTTTTTCAAGGAACCAGTATTTTTATGAGTCTGTTAGCAGTTAGTTTTGCCGGAGGCGGTATGAAAGAGCTGCAAGAAGGCGGCGTTGTTGGTGTAACGCCGATTGATGGGTTCCCCATGATTGATTTATTGGGAATATATCCTACGTGGGAAACTTTGCTGCCACAAGCCATTCTCTTACTGTTACTTGCAGCCGGTTTTATTTACCAAAAAAAGAAAATGCAGGAGGTCGTATCATGAGAAAACGGTTTTTATCAATGACTTTTTTAGCTTTATTTGCTATGGCTATGTCAGCTGCGCAATGCTTTGCTGCTGGCTTCCAGGAGTATCCGATTGGTGAAGAGCAGGAAGTACCGGAAGCAAAATTGAAAGTGGCTGTTGTTTACTTCCAGCCAGTGCCAATGGAGCCAGCTGGAATGGGTCTTACACCGGATAAATCTGATATCCATTTAGAAACAGATATTGCGGCAATTGAAGGGAATGAAACCGGTTTTGGCGTTGGCGAATGGATTCCTTATTTAACGGTGCATTATACATTGAAAAAACAGGGAACAGACCAGGTTATCGAAGGTAATTTAATGCCTATGAATGCCAGCGATGGTCCTCACTACGGCGCCAATGTAAAAATGCTTGGCGCTGGCACTTATGATGTAACGTTTACAATCGATAGCCCTGAACGTCAAAACTATATGCTCCATGTTGATAAAGAAACAGGCGTTCCTGGACATTTCTGGGACAAACCAATTACGCTTCATTGGGTCTTTGACTACGTTCCGAGAAGCTGGTAAGAAATACGGTCCGGGGCCCTGTGCCTCGGGCCTTTTCACCACTTTTACCTGTTATGAAAGGAGAATGGCATGTTACAGGCTCTTTTACAAAGCCTAATTCCCGTTTTAGAAAATGTCGTTATGGCTGCAATTCCTTTAGCATTGCTTTTAGCGCTCTCTGGACAAGAGAAAAGTCCCGTTATGAAAAAATGGCTTTGGCGGGGTGTCTTTTGGGGAATGATTGGCGCTTTATTTATTGCTACAGTCAAATTGGGTTCTCGGGCTGTCAAGCGTGAGGTTTATGAAGGGCTAGTACTTTTGGGCGGATTTTCGGCAGAGACTTTACTTTTACTCTTATTGGGCTTTCGCTATCAAGGC
>URQW01000018.1 GCA_900550105.1 uncultured Pelosinus sp. | reverse complement strand
GGCACAAGCAACTGTGGCAAAAAACAGCAGCTGCAGCGCGACTTGTTTTAGAAGAGGTGTAGCGGATGCGCCAAGTTTTTGTTCGTAATGTACCTTTTGCTGTTGCTGAGGCCGGGGCGGGAGAAGCGGTGGTTTTGCTGCACGGCTTTACAGGGACCAGTTTTGACTGGCAGTTGCTTATGCAGAAGTTGTCAGTTCACTATCACGTAATTGCACCTGACTTAATTGGTCATGGCGCTTCTGCTGTACCTGATGATTGGCGGCGCTACTCACAGGAAGAGGCTCTTTTGGATCTAAAAGCTCTGCTGAGTCAGCGCGGTGTTCGCAAGTTTCATCTTCTCGGTTATTCGATGGGCGGACGTTTGGCGTTGCGCTTTGCCGTGGAACACCCTGAACTGCTTTATTCGCTGATTTTAGAGAGTGCTTCGCCGGGATTAAAACTTCAGAAAGAACGGGAGGAACGGCAAAATAGCGATAATGCCTTGGCTGACTGGCTAGAGCGAGAAGGCATAGAGGCCTTTGTGACGCGTTGGACGAATCTTCCACTCTTTGCTAGTCAGGCGAAATTGCCGCTCGTAACGCAACAAGCGCTCAGAGAGCGGCGGCTGAAGAATGCGCCGCAGGGGTTGGCTAATAGTTTGCGCGGCATGGGAACAGGCACACAGCCCTCGTTGTGGCCTACCTTAAAAGCTTTGCGTCTTCCTACTTTACTAGTGGCTGGCGAGCTTGATCAAAAGTTTACTTGTTTGGCGAAAGCTATGGCGCAAGAATTGCCGCAAAGCTCACTGAGCCTTGTGGCGCAAGCAGGTCATACGATTCACTTGGAGCAGCCAGATATTTTTTGCGAGATCGTAACAAACTTTTTAACGAAACATCAATTTAACAAAACTGCAATTTAATAAGGAGGATTTGTAAATGAGTGAATTTGCTTGGCAATCCCAGGGAAACTATGAAGATATTTTATACGAAACCTTTGAAAACATAGCAAAGATTACGATCAATCGCCCTGAGGTCCGCAATGCTTTTCGGCCGAAAACGGTATTTGAATTAATTGACGCTTTTGCCAGAGCGCGTGATGACAGCAGTGTTGGTGTAATTATTTTGACTGGCGCCGGCGATATGGCTTTTTGTTCCGGCGGCGACCAGAAAGTACGCGGTCATGGCGGCTATGTAGGAGACGATCAGATTCCCCGCTTAAATGTACTTGATTTACAGCATTTAATTCGCATTATTCCTAAGCCTGTTATTGCAATGGTAGCTGGTTATGCTATTGGCGGCGGTCATGTACTTCACATTGTCTGCGACCTGACTATTGCCGCGGATAATGCAATTTTTGGCCAGACGGGACCGAAAGTAGGCAGCTTTGACGGCGGCTATGGCGCTGGTTATCTAGCGAGATTAGTGGGGCATAAAAAAGCGCGGGAAATTTGGTATTTATGCCGTCAGTACACGGCGCAAGAAGCATTGGATATGGGACTTGTCAATACGGTTGTACCGTTGGCCGAGCTCGAACGAGAAACGGTCCAGTGGGCCAAAGAAATTTTAGCCAATAGCCCGATGGCCCTGCGGTTCTTAAAAGCGGCTTTTAATGCGGATACAGACGGATTAGCTGGATTACAGCAGTTTGCTGGTGATGCTACGCTGCTGTATTATACAACTGACGAGGCGAAAGAAGGCCGTGACGCCTTCAAAGAAAAGCGGAAACCCGATTTTGATAAATTTACTCGGTTTCCTTAAGCGTTAGATTTTTAAAATTTTGCGAAAAACAACCGCTTGGTGATCGGTGCCAAGCGGTTGCTTTCTCAGGAGTCGAATAAAATGACACAGGAAATCATGCAAAACTGGCTGGCAAAACGTGCCCAACTGTCGCCAGAGCGGTTGGCGATTGTCGATGGTGAACTACGCTGGACTTTTCAGGAACTCTATGAAATGGTGCAGAAAACAGCAAAGCGGTTACACACAGCGGGAATCCAGCAAGGTGATTTTGTCGCGCTATTGTTAACAAATTCTTTTCGCGCGCCGCAACTGATTCATAGTGTCGCTCAGGCTAGCGCGGTAACGGTTTTGCTGAATAGCCGTTTGACAGCACAAGAAATTGCCTGGCAGTTAGCTGACAGTCCGACAAAGCTGCTGATTTATGATGAAGAATTTGCGGCAGTGGCGCAACAAGCCGTCGTTTTGGCTCGGAAGCTGCTTTATGAAGCGAACGAAGCTGAGCGAGCATCGCAGTTTTCTTTGCTGTCTTATCAGGAGCTATCAGATCTACCGGAGACAAGCGTTACTTTTCCGGCACATGTTGCAATGTCTGAGGTGCATACCCTGCTATATACTTCCGGTACGACAGGAACGCCAAAGGGCGTTTTACTCACCTATGGAAATCATTGGTGGAGCGCTGTCGGTTCGGCGTTGAATCTTGGTCTTAGTGCTTCGGATCGCTGGCTTGTTTGCGTTCCCCTCTTTCATATGAGCGGGTTATCAATTTTACTGCGTAGTCTGATTTATGGAATTCCTGCTATTATCCATCGTAAGTTTTTACCATCAGCAGTGAATCAAGCGATTTTATCAGAGGGGATTACGTTAGTTTCTGTTGTAAGCGCTATGCTACTGCGACTTGTTGACGGCTTAGGCGAGAGAAGCTACCCCACCTCGTTTCGCTGTATGCTTGTGGGCGGCGGGCCAGTGCCGCCAGAACTGTTAACACGGTGCCGCAATCAGGAAATCCCTGTATTTCAAACTTATGGCTTGACAGAAACGGCTTCACAGTTGGCTACGTTAGCACCGGAATATATGGATCAAAAGCTAGGATCGGCTGGTAAGGCTCTTTTTCCGGCTGAAATTAAAATTGTTACCGAAAACGGCGAAGCAATGGCAGGCGAGGCGGGGGAAATTCTTGTGCGCGGACCAAGTGTTACGTCAGGCTATTTAAAAGACCGCGGCAGTGACAGCTTCCTATCTGGTAGTTGGCTCAAGACCGGTGATCTTGGCTATTTCGATGCGGCAGGCTTTCTCTATGTACTTGACCGCCGGAGTGATCTAATCATTTCCGGTGGAGAAAATGTCTATCCCGCCGAAATAGAAGCAGTTCTTGTGAAACATGCCGCTGTATTAGAAGCAGGCGTAACGGCAATGGCCGATCTTGTATGGGGCCAGGTTCCCGCGGCGTTTGTTGTTCTGCGCCAGGGGGCGGCGGTAACAGAATTAGAACTGCAAAGTTTTTGTCGTAGTCATTTAGCAGGCTATAAATGTCCTAAGCGCGTTTATGTTATCTCGCAGCTGCCGCGCAATGGTGCGAATAAACTAGTTCGACGTCGCTTACAGGAGCTTGTGCCAGTGATTGAAACAGGCCAACGCGGGTAAGGAGGACAGATCATCATGCCAACAGGTGTAAATATTCCACTGAAAATTGAGTCTGTGACGCTGTATCATGTGCAGATGCGCTTAAAGGACCCTGTTACGACAAGTTTTGGCGCTATAAAGAAGAAAGATGCTATCCTTGTGGCTGCGTGTGATCATGATGGAATCGTTGGTTGGGGTGAAACGCCAGTTTTTGCGATTCCCTGGTATCAAGAAGAAACGATTGATACCGCCTGGCACGTACTTAGTGATTTTTTGATTCCCCGTGTTTTACAGCAACCCTTTGTTACAGTCCCAGGAATTGTCGTACTGTTTGCCCCAGTGCAGCGTAATTATATGGCTAAAGCTGGTTTAGAAGGCGCCTTATGGGATTTAGCTGCTAAACGGCAGGGCTGTTCCTTAGCTGCTTTACTTGGCGGCAAGCGGCGGCAGGTTCCGGTTGGTGTCGTAGTCGGATTAAAGACGACTGAGACCGAGTTATTACATAAGATAGCGGCGTACCAACAAGCCGGTTATCAAAAAATCAAGCTGAAGATTAAGCCAGGTCAGGATCACAGTGTGATTGCCGCTGTGCGCAAAGTATTCCCGCTACTTTCTTTAGCAGTTGATGCCAATGGCGCTTATAAAGCTACCGACGCTTTTTTTGATGAAGTGGATCAATGGCAGTTAACGATGATTGAACAGCCACTTGCCCCAGGCGATCTATTAGGTCACAGCAACCTTCAAGCTAGGCTAAAAACCCCGCTTTGCCTTGATGAAAGTATTGCTTCTTTTCATGATATCGAACTAGCCCTTGCTTTAAAAAGCTGTCAAATTATCAATATTAAATTGAGTCGCATTGGCGGACTCAGTGCGGCAAAAGCGGCTCATGATTTATGTGCGAGCCAGAGAATTCCTGTATGGTGCGGCGGGATGTTTGAAACCGGTGTTGGTCGGGCTCATAATATTGCACTCGCTTCTTTGGACGGTTTTACGCTTCCTGGCGATTTATCGGCTTCAGAGCGGTACTGGGACTTTGATATTATCGAACCGGAAGTGACTGTTCATCAAGGTGAGGTAGTTGTACCAACAGAACCTGGCATTGGTTTTGGTGTCTCAGAAGAAAAACTCAAAAAGGTTACTTTAGCTAAAGCTGTATACTCTTAGCCATGAATGGTTTGTTTGACGCTTTTTTGTATTTTTTAGCGGAAAAAATCAAAGGAAAAAAGTAGTTTGGCGCTTTTTTTTGTATTATAATTAGAGAACGGTATCAACAAATTTTAGTCCCGAGAAAAGCGAATAAACGACGACTGCCAACAATATATGACGTCGGTTGCTAGCGGTAAGATGAAAGAAAGACGGGGTGTCTATTTTGCTTTCTAGCCAAACATGCAGCATTAGACAAGCGCAACCGGGAATGAAGTTAGCCAAAGCGGTTCTGACGGAAACTGGAGTCGTTTTATTGAATGCCAGGGCAATTTTGACAGATTCATTGATTCAAACATTAAGCAAACGCGGTATTTCTGAAGTTGTTGTCGAACAAGAGAAGCCAAGTACGGTCGAGGATGCTTTGACCGCAGAGCGGCAACGGTTTATCGATGTGCGAAATCAGATGATTACAGCTGTTGCTGAAGTTTTTCAGGATATAAGCCGATTGCAGCCGCTTCCTGTGACCAAACTAGAAAATTTGGCAGATTCATTGCTACTGCCTCTGTTGGAGCGATCTAATATTATTTTCCCTTATTTACATATCATGGATAATAGGGGGGAGTATTTATTTCGCCATAGTGTCAATGTGGCGGTACTATCAGGGATTTTGGGCGCATGGCTTAAGTGGCCGCAGGAAGATTTGCGTGATCTGGTGTTAGCAGGTCTGTTACATGATGTGGGAAAGGTGTCGATTCCTAGTCCGATTTTGGATAAGCCCGGAAAATTACTTTCCTATGAGATGGAAATTATGAAATTTCATGCTCAACTAGGTTTTGATCTAGTCAAAGATTGCAATCAGCTCTCTCCGGCTGTTAAAGAAGGCGTTTGGCAGCACCATGAGCGGATTGACGGTACTGGTTATCCGCAAAAACTGGTGGCGGAGGCGATTAGTCCGATTGGTAAAGTCATAGCTGTGGCCGATGTTTATGATGCGATGGTTTCCCGCCGTGTCTATCGGGAGCCCTTGTCTCCCCTTGTCGTTATGAAGGAAATCTATCAAGCCATGTTTAGTTCGCTTGATGCAAAAATTTGCTTAACATTTCTGGAACAAGCGGCCAAAAGCCTGATTGGGTCTTGCGTAAGATTGAGTAATGGTTTGCTCGGCAAATTGGTTTATATGAATTATGGCAGCTTAAATCCACTGATCGTACAACTGGATTCTGGAGAATGTCTTTGTCTGGAACAATGTAATTTAAAAATTGCTGAGATCGTAGTCTAGCGCTTGTCGTAGTGCCAGGCCAGAACAAATTGTTCTGGCTTTTTCTTTTTGACTGCCCTTGCCGCTATTTAGTGCTATACTGAAAGCGTTAAGTCTGTTGTTGAAGGGGTTTAAACTATGTTGTCTAAATATCATTTGTTGTTGCTTTTGACCAGCTTTTTATGGTCAGGCAGTTTTATTGTTGGAAAAGTTTTAGTAAATCATGCGTCACCTATCACGTTAACGATTTTGCGTTGGGGGCTTTCCCTGTTGTTTCTGCTTCCTCCGTTGTTATATGGTCAAAAGAAAATGGTTCCGCCGCGAGGGGCTTTGTGGCCGCTCTTTGGTATGGGAGTTACGGGAGTTCTGTTGTTTAATGTACTTCAATTTTGGGCTTTGGCTAAGACCACAGCTATGAATGTTGGACTTATTTCGACGTTAAACCCCTTATCAATTGCTTTATTTGCCTCCTTGTTTCGCTATGATAAGCTACGACCATCGCAAATTGCGGCCATGCTGCTTTCTTTGGCCGGTGTAATTCTTGTTATTTCTAAAGGAAATTTACAGCAGCTTTGTCACCTGCAATTTAATGAAGGTGATTTATGGATGGTTGCTGCTGTGAGCGTATGGGGGCTTTATTCCATATTTACCAAAGCAGCAATGCAGTATGTAACACCGCTTGCTGCTACGTTTTATTCCGGTCTGTTCGGTTTTTTGCTGCTTCTGCCTTTAGCCGGACCTGATTTTGCGATTGATCAAGCTGATGGCGCTTTTTGGGGCGCCATGCTTTATATGAGTTTTCTTTCTACTGTTTTATGTATGTTTTTCTGGAATTTGGGAGTCCAGAAAGTGGGCGCCACAACGGCGGGGGTTTTTTTGAATTTCAATCCGATTTTTACGGCGATTATTGCTTTTTTATTATTAGGAGAACCTTTAACACTGTTACAATCTGCCGGGACGGTTATTGTAGTAAGCGGCTGCTATCTTTTTTCACGGTTTAGCGGGAAAAAATAAGACGATCTTTTGTAGGGAGTTACTAGAATTTATTTGATTTTTTGGTGAATCGGCACATAGAGATTCCCGATTATCTTTGTTATAATAAAATTAAGTTGATGAGCAATGACGCTACAGCGCAAAGGGCGCTTAGCGTCTTTTTATTAACTGACTGAAAAAGGGAGGCTTTAGACTATGGTTGTCAAGCTGGCTGATTTATTGCGGCTTCCGGCCCTAAAAGAATGTAAGCTTGTAGCTGGCAACAGCGGTCTTGAGCGAGTGCTTCATTGGGCTCATGTTTTGGATTTGCCTGATGTCATGGAATGGGTACAAGGCGGCGAGCTATTATTTACGACCGGGATTGGCATGCGGGGTAATCTTGCTGATTTACCTGATATTGTTCGTGCCTGCTACGATAAAGAAGTAGCGGGCCTGGTGATCAATGTAGGTCCTTATATTCAAACAACACCGCCAGAGGCGTTAGCAGCAGCCGATGAGTTGGGATTTCCGATTTTTGAGCTGCCCTGGGAAGTGAAACTCGCCGAAGTGACGCGGGCGATTTATAATTTTATCGCTGCCAAACAAATTGAAGAAAAGTCGGTTCAAGACATTTTGGAAAATATTCTTTATGGCAGCGGGGAAAATCATGAACATCTCGTGGCGCGGGCGGCTTCTTGTGATTACGATTTGACCCAGACGTATCAGATTATGATTGTAAAATTCGAGCACTTTTCAGCCTATTTATCAGAAATTAGGGCCCTTACGGAGCATCATATTTTAGTTATTAAACTGCAAATGCAAAAGCTCATTCAAACCGTATTCGAAAAGAGAGGGAAAAAGGCGTTATGCCTGATTCGCCTTGATACAGCCCTCATTATGCTACCGACGACGCGTAGTTTTGAGGAGCAGGAGATTACTCGAAGTTTAGCGGAGGAGATCTCTCAGGAATTTCAGCTTCAATTTGCCGGGCTGAAATTACGACTTGGTTGGGGGCATCCCTTTGAGGACATCCGTCAAGCGAGAAAAGGTTTGGCTCAAGCGGAACAGGCTATGCGGGTTGCACAAACGATTTCAGGGACGCATAAATCAATGGGCTTTGATGAAATCGGCTTTTATAAAGTCTTATTTAATGTACAGGATCGTAGTGAACTAGAGGGATTTCGCAGCGAAGTTCTTGCTTTGCTGCTAGCTTATGATGAAAAGCATGGCGCTGAGCTTGTCAATACCCTCACGGTATTTCTTGAGGAAAATGGAAACTTTGTTCGTGTTTCAGAGCGACTCTTTATTCACCGCAATACACTCAAATATCGTCTGCAAAAGATTGTGGAGATTACCGGACGAAATTTAAGCGATCCTAAGGATCGCATGCTGTTATATTTTGCAACAATCGTGCATCAATTTTTATATTTGTAAGGCCTAGTAGGGAAGTTCAAATCATTTTTATAGATCAAAGGAGTGGCTGGATATGAGTAAAGTGTATAGCAAAGACGAAATGCAGGAGCTTGTAGAACTGCACAAAGAACATTTATGGCTTCATATTACGAATCATAGCGCTTTTGAAAATCAGGATCCGCCGATTATGGTCGCCGGCAAGGGGGCGATGATTCAGGATATCCAAGGTCGAGAATATCTTGACGGTTTGTCTGGCGGGGTTTGGTGTGTAAATGTCGGCTATGGCCAGGAAGCAATTATCACTGCTATTACGGAGCAGCTGAGAGAGTTGCCTTATTATGCTGGCTCTATGGGCAATCCTCCTTATATTCGTTTGGCTAAAAAATTAGCGGAGTTGTCGCCTGCTACGCCACGAGCCTATATTGCCAACAGCGGCTCTGAAGCCAATGAAAAAACCTTTAAAATTGCCAGACAGTATTTTAAATTGAAGTATCCAGAAAAAAATAAACATAAAATCATTTACCGTCATCGCGACTATCATGGCAGTTCCATTGCCGTCCTAGCTGCTACTGGTCAAGAAGAACGCAAGAGCGGCTACGGTCCTTTTCCAGCAGGTTTTGCTGAAATGCCTCACGCTCTTTGTTATCGCTGCCAATTTGGCAAGACTTATCCTAGCTGTAATGTGGAATGTGCTCACGCTCTCGAGAAGGTCATTCAGAGCGAAGGACCTGATGAAGTGGCAGCTGTCATTTTAGAACCGATTACAGCTGGGGGCGGTATTATTGTTCCTGTACCAGAATATTATCCGATTATCCGTGAAATCTGTGATAAGTATGAAGTTTTGTTAATTATGGATGAAGTCGTAAATGGCTTTGGTCGTACTGGCAAGATGTTTGGTTATCAGAATTATGATTTTGAGCCTGACATGATTACCATGGCCAAAGGCTTAGCAAGCTCCTATATGCCGATTTCGGCAGCTCTTACGAAACAGTTTATCTTTGAACAATTTAAAGTAGATGCAGCCGATACGCTTGGCTATTTCCGGGATATCAGTACCTTTGGCGGCTGTGCTGCCGGCTGTGCTGCGGCGCTTGCCAATATTAAAATTATGGAAGAAGAGAAGCTTGTAGCCAATAGTGCGGCGATGGGAGACTATCTACTAGAAAGCCTGAAGGATTTAGAAGCATTACCGCATGTAGGCGAAGTTCGCGGCAAGGGACTTTTCCTGGGGATTGAATTAGTGGAAGATAAGAAAACCAAGGCGCCTTTGCCGGAAAAATATTTAGCTCAGATGGTTGCTGAAGCTAAGGCTGACGGAGTTATGATTGGTCGTATGTCCCGCAGCGTACCGCAGTCTAATAATGTTTTGACAGCTGCGCCGCCGCTTATTATCACGAAGGAAGAAACAAAACGACTCGCCGATACTTTCCGTAAGGTTGTTACGAATTTTCATAAATAAACGAAGATAGTATAAGGAAATAACGATAAAAAAGAGGTATCCGTCATGGCGACTAGGATTGATTCACCATGATTTGGATACCTCTTTTTGCAAGTTGCTTTATGCACATTCAGAAGCTGTAATTGGTGCTGGATCAAGGAGATACGTTAGTAAGAAGACGCCGACGCAGGTAACCCATTCGAGATAGATTACATGAGGGAAGATTCTTACAGCTGGTACGAACTGCCAGAGAACTAACACGATAACTCCTGCCAAAATGGTATTGAAGGCAGAGTTTTTTCGGCAAAATCCAGGAGCGAATAGTGTAAATAGGACAATGACGCTAAAGGCGGCTGTCAAGCTAAGACCAACCATTAAGGTACTGATAATGCCGCTGATTGTCATAGCGAGCAGTAAGGTGAGAATTCCTAGACTTAGTACGGAAAGTTTCGTGATGGCTAAGAAGTTCTTTTCGCTCACGTCAGGATTAATGAATTTTTTATAAATATCTTGTGAGAAGAGGGTGGCTGAGCTTAGTAACAAGTTGCAGGCTGTTGATACATCAGCCGCCCAAAGTGCGGCAAGGGTCAAACCCGCCAAAACGGGATTCAGCGACATAATCGTCATCGGCAGGGCTAAAGCGGGGCTGGCGTCAGGAAACATAGTTTTTGCAATGACGCCGAGCATAGCGCTGACAAAACCAATCGGCAGCATCATGAGACCGCCAATAATAAAGCCGCGCTGGGCTGTTTGCACGTTTTTGGCCCCGAGGGAAATCTGGATGATACTTTGGAGCGAAAGATTAACTGTAACGAGCACGAGAATCCAGCTTAAAATGCCGATAGGACCGACACCGTCAAAAAAGCTCATGTAAGGAATATTGGGCGGCAGTTTTAGCTGAATCATATCAAAACCGCCGGAATAGTTGATACTGACAATTGTCGCTAAGATAATGCCGATATATTTGAGACTTACGTTTAAAACATTAGATAAGCTGGCTGACCACATGCCGCCGATGGAGGTAATGCCGATAAATACAACGGCGCTTGTGAGCATGCCGGTGGTGAGAGTGAACATTTCAGGCATGAGAGCGCAGAGAATGCTGCCGCCAGCAATATATTGGAGCGACATGACTACAAGCTGAATGAGAATTTGACAGGCAATACCTGCAATCATGCCTTTCGTATCATAATAACGGCCAAGCAGTTCCGGAATCGTGGTGATGTTTAACTGGCGATATTTTTTTGCAACGACAAGACCCATCACAATTGCGCCGATGCCCCAAGCTGTTGTATACCAGCCTGCTGACAAACCGACTTTGTAAGCTTGTTCGGCTACCCCGATAGTAGATGCGCCGCCGACGGCAAGACCGACGATGGATACGGTAATTAACGGTGTCGTAAGCTGGCGACCTGCCAGCACGTAGTTTGTAGCACTACCAGCGGAGCGCCGCTGAGCAAAATAACTGATGAGGAATAATACGCCTATATAGATACACACAATGAGGAAGGGAATACTCATGGGAAAAGCCTCCTTTGAATTTGTTTTTTCTTTTATGCCGGCCATAAAAGAAAATCGCCCCTCTGCCGAGGGACGATAAATTACCGTGGTACCACCCAAATGAAATCTTATAGATAAAATAAAAAGCGGTACCGAATAAGGGGCGAAATGCCGCGGTACCACCCTGAATTTATCATAAAGATCACTCTAAAGTCTTATAACGCAGACAAAACGGCCAGACCTACTTTCATTTCAGTCCGCAGTTCAAAAAGGAACTTCACCGCCAAGCTTCAACTGGTTTGCACCAACCACCAGTTCTCTGAATGAAACAATGGGAGCTACTTTCTTTTATCATTACTGATCTCATATGAGTTTGTGATTTAGATTATAACCATGGAGAGAACGAATGTCAATAGGTGAAGAACATATTTTTCTATTTTGTTACGAAGAAAGTTGTTTTTTGAGTTTCAATCGAAAAATTGTGCCAGAACTGCCTGTTTCTATTTCAATTTTTGCTTCATGGCGCTCGGCAATGCGGTAGCAAATCGGAATGCCGAGACCGGTTCCGTTGTTTTTTGTCGTCATAAAGGGAGTACCAAATTTGGTGAGGACTTCCGGGGGAATTCCCGTGCCATTATCTTTAATTTCCAGGATTACCTGGTCTAGATCAAGGTAGGTTTTGATGATGATGTTTCCTTTATAGGAAATTGCGTCAAGACCGTTGCGAACAATATTTAAGATGTATTGTCTGATTTCATTTTCATCAAGCTGAATTTCAGGAATATCATTTAGCTCTAAGGTAATTGTTTTTCCGGCGCCAAGAGCATCCGCCTGAAGCAAGGGATAAATCTTGGAGATGATCGTATTTAAATCATGACGAGCCAGATCAATCTTTTTATTTTTGGCGAGTGATAGAAATTCAGTGATAATCGAATTGGCTCGGTCTAATTCTTCAATCATTAGATCAAAATATTCGCGCTGCGAGGTGAATTCTCGTTTGGCTTGGAACATTTGCAAAAAACCACGCACTGTCGTAAGGGGATTGCGAACTTCATGCCCTAGACTAGCCGCCATTTCACCAATTAAATTCAGATGATCTAGGCGGGTAACTTCCTTTTCTAATCGGATATGCTCCGTAATGTCATTGATTACGCAAAGTAAGCAAGGTTCTTCATTGATTTCTAAAAGTTCTACAGAGAAAAGGCCGATTTTTTCCGCACCACTCTTAGTCAGAAAGGGAAGTTGTAGATTGTAGACTGCCTTTTTTTCTTCCATTACGCGAAACAGACAGGCTTCTAGTTTTAGACTTAAGTGAAGTTCAAGCAGGGTTTGGCCGAGAATTTCATTCGATTCATATTCAAAAGTATTTAAAAAGCTTGTGTTTACATCAAGAAACAAGTGGTTTTTCCAAGAAAAAATGCACATCGGTACAGGGCTTTCTTTGAAAGATTTCATGAATCGTTCTTCTGAAAGACGCAGCGTTTGTTCAATTTGCCGACGTTCTTCAATTTCCTGTTGCAATTTTTCATTGATGGCCTGGATATTTTTTTGTAATTTCATTTCCATTTTCTGCTCGACCAATTGGGTGGCAAAGGAGCGAGAACGATCATATTCCTTGATATAGTACGTAATCAGCACGGCAATAAAGGCGATATTAGCCCAAAGTATCAGGGCTAGACTGATCGCAATATCGCCAAAACGGCTAAAAGCATCGGCATAGGGAACGATGACTTCTGGATAGTTATATTCAAGTACAATCATGGTTAGCGTCATTCCCACCAGTGCTAAAAAGGCGAAACAACGTTGTTTGCCCCGTAATAGGGCTGTTATAATGGAAGAAAAAAATAAGATAAAATAAGCTGCTACACCGGAGCTGCCACCGTTATAAATCCATAAGATGGGTGTAAATAAAAAAATACAAATGATAGTGAGAATAAGCATAGCCGCAGAATATTTCCGTTTGATAAAAGAAAGGTAATAAATAAAAAGGCTTAAGAGACCGCATCCAAAGCTGATACTGATCAGCACAGGGCCTAGCGCAAGGACAATATTGCCGATTCCACTTAAAACAGAAAGAATTACCGAGAAAATCAGCACCACATTCAGTAGACGGTGCTGGATCGAAAAAGATTCGTCTTCACCAACTAGTTTATTAAAGAAATGATTCATAGATTTACACCATCACTATTATTAAAATAATAAAAATAATCATATTTAAATGTAAACAATTCATGACAAGAGTCTGCTTTTCCTGCATGAAATCGACGAAAAATAAAAGAATATAACAAAATAGTAGGAGGGAAAAATGCAGCAAAAAGAGCTGTTGAAATCGATTCAGCCTGTTATTTTAGCTGGCGGTAAGAGCAGTCGCATGGGCGAGAATAAAGCGTTGCTTCGTTTGAATGGTCGGAGCCTGATTGAAATTATTAGCGGAAAATTACAGCAAGTGTTTACCGAAAAGCCGCTGATCGTGACAAATACACCCAGTGAATATGATTTTCTTGCTTTACCTATGGTTAGCGATACTTATCAGGAGCGCGGTCCACTTGGCGGTTTAGAGGCGGCGCTCTGTTGGTCTAAACAATCGACTTTATTTGTTGCAGCTTGCGATATGCCATGCGTAGACGTCACCTTAGTTAGGCAGATGGCAACGTTTTGCGGCACCTACGACGCGGTGGTTCCTGGCAGTGGCGACGGGATGATGGAACCGCTGCAGGCTTTTTATACAAAAGCCTGCTTGCCGGCAGTAACTCGCTTGCTCCAGATGGAGCAGGGGCGGATGGTGCTGTTATTGCAACAGGTAAATACCTATTACTTTCCAACTCAAGCGGGACAGAATCAGGAGCTGGCGTTTAATTTTGTGAATGTCAATACGAAAGACGATTGGCTGCAACTGAAGCAAAAGTGGTGAAAATAGCGAAAACGGTCAAATTTGTTTAAATTTGCCGAAATGGGGAAAAAAGAACAGGAATTTGCTTATATTTATGGAACTAATTAAGAAAGTTATCGCTTGCTTTTTCGGTCATAGCTAGAATGGAAAGCAGGGAGAGAAAAAGATGATCAAAGCAGCCATGAGAAATATTTGGGGATTGACGCCGCCGCTGCTACGCAGTATTAGCGGCGGAATTGCGCTACTAGGGCTTTTTCTGATCACTTTGTTGTGGCTTATTGTTTTTGGAAAGCTTGGCCAGGAAAAAGAACATGCTATTCAATCTGGCAAGGAAAATGCCGCGAATTTTGCTCAGATATATGAAGAAAATGCCTTGCGGACGATCAAATCAGCTGATCAATTTGCTTTATTTTTAAAGTATCAATATGAGCGTGATGGCCGTCAGGTAGATATGTCGCCGTATTACAGCAATGGTCCTTTTCAAGTAGAACCTTATATTTTGCTCAGTTTGGCTGATGAACGCGGCAATTTGATTGCAAGCAATCAGCGTCCCTTTGTGTTTTCGAATATTGACGATAGAGAGCATTTTCTGATTCATAAAGATCCTGATGCGCCACAACCGTTTGTAAGTCAGCCTGTGCTAGGCCGTTCTTCCGGTAAATGGTCCATTCAAGTGACACGGCGATTAAATAAATCAAGTGGCGACTTTGCCGGCGCTGTAATCGTTTCTTTAGATCCCTTTTATTTTACAAATTATTACAATCGCGTTCATCTCGGCGAGGGGGCATCTGTTGCTTTAATTGGCATGGACGGAATTATTCGCGCTTGGCAGAGCAACCATCAGGCGTTGATTGGCATGAATGTAAAAAACTCCAAAGTTATGGAGTTGGCTGCCAGTTCGCCTGAGGGGCAATATATTGCCACTAGCACTGTTGACGGTGTAAAACGAATTTATGCTTATCGGACGTTGCCTGACTATAGCTTATTGCTAATTGTGGGTTTGTCAGAGCAAGAAGTGTTGGCCGAGTTTTATGAACAGCAGCGAACTTATTTTCTTATGGCTTCCCTGTTAAGTTTTTTGATTTTTCTTTTTTGCAGTCTGCTTATTGCTATGCAGTCTGTACGGCAGCGGGGCGATAAAGTGCGGCTCGCCTTATATAAGATTTCTGATTTAGGCAATCGTTCGGAAAATTTGATTGATTTTTATGCTGAGTTAGATCAGATTATGGTAGATCTTATGGGAACTAAATATTTTTATATTGCCTTGTATAACGAAAAAAGTCAAGTGATTACCCATTTAGGCAAGGTTGGCGCTGCAATTGATAAAACCTTGAAGGGGCGCGATCAAGGGTTGGTGCGTTTTGTCTTAGAACAAGGGGAATCTTTATCTTTAGGCGCTGAACAGTGTCGTCAGTTCTTACAAGCCCGGTCAGGCGGAGAGGCCGTTCCAACGCAGTGGTTTGGCTCTCCCTTAAAGGCCGGAGATCAATCGGTATTTGGTATTATGGCTGTTTATTCGTTTAAGAAGACTTTTACTTTTTGGCAGGAACGGCGCAACGAAGCGATCTTTGATTTATTAGCCAATCAAGTGGCTATTACCATTGAAAAGCAGCGTGCGGCAGCCGCTTTGCGCAAATTATCGAGTGTTGTGGAGCAAAGTCCGGTCGCTGTTGTCATTACCGATACGAAAGGCGCGATTGAATACGTAAATCCTGATTTTTCTTTGCTTACAGGTTATGAGGCAGATGAAGTTCTGGGGGAAAATCCGCGGTTGTTAAAATCAGCCGTAAGTGATAAAGAACTGTTTATGGCCCTATGGGAATCTTTACAGCAAGGCCGCATTTGGCAGGGGGAAATTTGTAATAAGAAGAAAGACGGTTCCCTTTATTGGGCGAGAATGGTCATTTCACCTGTACGTAATGCGGCAGGAACGATTACGCATTTTGTTGGTATTCAAGATGATATTACGCGGCAAAAGGAGCTTGAAACTGTGTTGTTGCAGGCGAAAGAGGCAGCAGAGGCGGCAAGTAAAGCAAAGAGTACCTTTCTTGCCAGCATGTCCCATGAAATTCGTACGCCCATGAATGCAATTCTTGGCTTCGTACAGCTACTGGAACATGATGAAACGTTGTCAAACCAACAACGGCAGTATTTAGCAACGATCAGTCGTTCTGGTCGGCATTTATTGGCAATTATTAATGATGTATTGGAAATGTCTAAGATCGAATCAGGCCGGATTATGCTTAAACCGGAAATTTTCAATTTAGCTGAGCTAATTCGCGCTGCCGAAGAGGTACTGCGCTTAAAAGCAGAAAGTAAGGGGCTTTCTTTTGTAGTTACTTATCCTGAAACAGCGGAAACCGCTTTTGTTGCTGCCGATGTGGGTAAGTTGCGGCAGGTTTTGATTAATTTACTGGATAATGCTATCAAATTTACGAAAGTTGGCGAAGTGAAACTTTCCGTCAAACTAGAAACGGCAGCCCAAGATTTTTTAAGGGTATTCTTTGCCGTAGCTGACAGCGGTCCAGGCATTACACCGCTAGAGCAAGAACAGCTCTTTCAATCTTTTGAGCAGACGCAAGCTGGGCGTGAAGCTGGCGGTACGGGGCTTGGATTAGCCATTAGCCGTGAATATGTCCGGAAAATGGGCGGCGATATTACCATTGACAGTGAAGTTGGTCGCGGTAGTACTTTTTCTTTTAATCTACTCCTGAAATTGGAGGCTGCTGATATAAAGGTGCAGTCGGAAAATAAGGGGATTGTTATCGCTTTAGCGCCCGATCAGCCTAAGTATCGTATTTTAATTGTTGATGATGTAGATTCGAATCGACTACTATTAAAGCAGATGCTAGAAGGCGTTGGTTTTGTTACAAAAGCTGCTGGCGATGGCGAGGAAGCTGTAACTTTATTTAGCCAATGGGCGCCTGATTTGATTTTGATGGATATCGTCATGCCTCGCATGGACGGT
Organism: uncultured Pelosinus sp.; assembly: GCA_900550105.1. GTDB lineage: Bacteria > Bacillota > Negativicutes > UMGS1260 > UMGS1260 > UMGS1260. The sequence goes on along the minus strand of URQW01000018.1, from coordinate 27,862 downwards.
TATGAGGCAATCAGGCAGATTCGCAGTCAAAAGGACGGTAAAACAATACCGATTCTTGCTGTTACTGCCAGTGTGTTTGAAGAAGAACGACAAAAAATGATAGCCGCCGATGCGAGTGATTGTTTACGCAAACCAATTCATCGCGGTGAACTTTTTGACAAAATTGCGAAGCTTTTGCCAGTACACTATCTGTATCAAGACGAAAGCATTGCGGCAGAAAAACACGAAGAATCATTAGCAGAGGCAGCGATTTATGAATCGCTAGCCAGACTCGATTCTTCCCTGCGGCAAAAACTAGAAAGAGCTACGATTGAGGGCGACTATTATTTGCTATTAGAACTCATCAACGAAATACAAACAAGTGAGGCTGCTTTGGCTAAAAGCTTAAAAAGTCTGGTACAGCAGTTTGAGTTCCAACGGCTTCTCGATATTTTGACAGGGAAAGGAGCTTGATCATGGAGGAAGCACAGAAAATGACACAAGGAACCATTCTAATTGTCGATGATATGCCAGCTAATTTAGAACTTTTGGCAAGTATGTTAAAAGACAGAGGCTATCAAGTCAGGGTTGCGCCTAGCGGCGCTTTGGCGCTAAGGGCCATGGCCAGTCATCAGCCTGACTTGCTGCTGATTGATATTAATATGCCGGAAATGAATGGCTACGAATTGTGTCGGCAGATTAAAGCGAAAGAAAAATGGCGTTCCATACCCGTTATTTTTATTAGTGCTTTAAACGAAACGCTCGATAAAATCGAGGCTTTTCAGGTTGGCGGCGTCGATTATGTGACAAAACCCTTTCAGTTTGCAGAAGTAGAAGCACGGGTAGCCACGCAACTTCAACTGCATCGCTATCAACAGGGGCTGGAGCGGCTCGTCGCAGAAAAGGTACAAGAAGTTGTGGAAGCGCAGATGGCTACGATTTTTGCTTTAGTAAAACTGGCTGAATCACGCGACGACGATACTGGCTGTCATCTTGAACGGGTGCGTCATTTATGCAAACTCTTAGCCGAGACTCTTTATGAAAATGGCGCCTATCAACCAGAATTGAGTCAGAACTTTATTAACAATATTTATCAAGCCAGTGTCCTTCACGATATTGGCAAGGTAGGGATTTTAGATTATATCCTGCTGAAACCAGCGCCGCTTTCGGCAGAGGAGTTTGAAGTAATGAAAACCCATACTACCCTTGGCGCTACTACGCTTCGGGCGGTTCATGACCAATATCCGCAAAACGAATTTATTAAAATGGGCATTCTCGTTGCGGCAGGTCATCATGAGAAATGGGATGGCAGCGGTTATCCCTGCGGTTTGGCTGGCGAAGCAATTCCGCTTGCTTCTCGAATTATGGCGCTTGTCGATGTTTATGACGCCTTGCGGTCGAAACGCTGTTATAAAGAAGCTTTTTCGGCGGAAAAAAGTCGCAATATTATTTTAGCAGGAAAGGGAACTCATTTTGATCCAAAGCTTGTTGACACTTTTTTGGCGATTGAAGACCAGATTCTGCTACATTATCAAGAGTAGGTGAAGGAATGACTTATAGCGATAGAAAAGGCTGCCAAGTTAGTTGGGCGGCGCTTATTTTATTATGTTTTCTAGTTGCAATGACTAGTTTAGCTCATGCCAGTGCTGCGAATCAGCCGCGCCATATTGTTTTATCATGGTCAGAGCACCCGGAAACGACGCAGACGATTACTTGGCAGACGCAAGCGGAGTCGTTTGATACAACGGTGCAGTTTCGGGAGGCCGCTAAAGCCGGAGATGGTTGGCAAGAGGCGGCAAGGGAAAGTGTTTCCACGGTTTTCTTTGCCAATAATGTCGATAACCGCTACGTACATCGCACGGTGTTACAGAACTTAAAGCCTGACTGTACTTATCTATACCGTGTTGGAAGTTCCGATCAGTGGAGTGAAACCTCATCTTTTACAACAGCGCCAGCCATAAAAAAACCTTTTTCTTTTTTGCTCTTTGGCGATTCCCAAAGCTTTGATTACAGTATTTGGCGTAAAACGCTGTTAACAGCATGGGCGCACCAGCCACAAGCTGCTTTTTTTATCAATGTAGGTGATCTTGTCGATACCGGTCAGGATATTCGCGAATGGGACGCTTGGTTTGACGGTGCGAAAGGCGTTATTGATCGTATCCCGGCTATGCCAGTAACAGGCAATCACGAAATGTATACTGTGGAGCGCCGATTTTCCCGGCCTATTTATTTTACGACTCAGTTATCGTTGCCACAAAACGGTCCGGAGGAAATGAAGGGGCAAGTTTATTCTTTTGATTACAGTAACGTGCATTTTGTCATGCTTGACAGCCAATTTGGCGAAGAAAGATCCTTGATTCCGGCTATGCCTGAATTGGAAAAGCAGTGGCTGGAACAAGATTTGGCCGCTAGCAAGCAGCCGTGGAAAGTTGTGGTACTCCATAAGCCGCCTTATAACAATAAAAACAGCGAGAGCACGGAGGCTTTGCGCCGCGCTTTTGTTCCGCTCTTTGAAAAATATCAAGTGGATGTAGTGTTTAGCGGTCATGATCATGTTTATGCTCGGACCTATCCCCTAGTTGGCGGTGAATTTGTTTCTGAAACACAGCAGGGAACGATTTTTGTAGCTTCCGGCCGTAGTGGCACAAAAACGTACCATACGACAGTTGCTAAGGAATGGAATACCTTTTTTCATAATCCTGTAGACGAACCGAATTATCTTACGATTCACGTAGATGGATCGCATTTGACGATACAAGCGATGACAGTAAGCGGAGTGCTTCTTGACAGCTTTTCAATTACTAAGGCGGTCCCTTAGCGAATAGGCCGTTTTTCTTCGTAAAGTTTTGTTTAAAAATTGGCGAAGAATGCGAAAAGAAGCGCATTTCACCTTGTTATTTTCTGTAAATGATGATAAGATGACCAAATGAAAATACCGTAAAAGGAGGTAAGACTATGGCGTTTTTTTCTGTAAACGTACCGAAAAGTCGGTTTCGTTTGACTGATGCAGCTGTCTTAGTAGTTACCTTTATGATTTTTTATTTTACAATTCGTCTCGGTGCGGGAATGAACGCCCCCTTTATACCGGAAACAGCGGGAACGATTTCGCTTGATCCAGCCATGCTGCCTTACTATGCCGGGCGATCTTTGTTGCGGATGTTTATTGCTTTTGGCGCATCCCTTATTTTTGCTCTCGTTTATGGTTATGTTGCTGCCAAAAATAGTTTGGCTGAAAAGATATTGATTCCCCTCTTAGATATTTTGCAATCGATTCCTGTTTTGGGCTTTTTATCAGCGACAATTACCGCGTTTATTGCGCTCTTTCCTGGTAGTCTTCTCGGTGTAGAGTTAGCTTCGATTTTGGCTATCTTTACGGGACAGGCCTGGAATATGACTTTTAGCTTTTATAATTCGCTTGTAACGATTCCGAAGGATTTACAAGAGGCATCGCGCATTTTTCACTTAAATTGGTGGCAACGTTTTGTCAAGTTAGAAGTGCCTTTTGCTATGATCGGCTTAGTTTGGAACAGTATGATGTCCTTTGGCGGCGGCTGGTTTTTCTTAGCGGCCAGTGAAGCGATTAGCGTGCTAGGGCAGAATATTCGTTTACCTGGCGTTGGGTCTTATTTGGCTACAGCCATCGAAACAGGCGATGTAACTGCTATTTTTTATTCCATTATTACGATGGTACTCATGATTTTATTAGTAGATCAGCTTTTCTGGCGACCATTGATTGTTTGGAGTCAGCGTTTTAAAATAGAAATGACGCAATCAAGTGATGCGCCTACTTCTTTTGTTTATGATGTTTTATACCGTTCTTTTGTTGTAGCGTTTTTGGTAAAATATCTCTTGCGACCTATCGGGCATTTCTTTCATCGAACCATGAATAAAGTGGCCGATTTGTCGGAAGATTCATCACGGTATATGGGGGGCTGGGGTCAAGGGAGCGCTTTTAGCAAAGTCATAAAGAGCGTTTTGGCTCTCTTGTTTTTGTTCTGGCTTTACGGTCCGATTCAAGAAGTTGTTACAATTGCCGCTGCCTTTGACCAAGGTGAACTTTTGGAAATTGTAAAACTGGGACTATTTACGCTGGGTCGTGTCCTTATTGCGGTACTGCTGGGAGTTTTGTGGACTGTTCCTGTCGGGGTATGGATTGGCTTAAACCCTAAGGTGGCTAAAGTTTTCCAACCGATCGTACAAATTGCCTCATCTTTTCCAGCGAACATGTTGTTTCCCTTCATTACTGTTTTCTTTTTGCGCTATCACATTGATTTTGAATGGGGTTCCATTGCTCTCATGATGTTAGGAACACAGTGGTATATTTTATTTAATGTAATAGCTGGCGCGATGGCGATACCGAATGATTTGCTGGAAGCAGGCTCCGTGTTCAAGCTGAATGGCTGGCGAAAATGGCGGACTTTGATTATTCCTTGCATTTTTCCCTATTTAATTACGGGAATTATTAATGCGTCAGGTGGCGCTTGGAATGCTAGTATTGTTTCAGAAATCGTCAATTGGCATGACACGACTTTGGCAGCTACTGGGCTTGGCGCTTATATCAGCGAAGTTACCGATAAAGGCGATTGGGGCGGAATCCTTTGGGGCATCGCTGTTATGTGTCTCTTGGTGACTATCGTTAACCGTCTGGTATGGCGGCGACTCTATAATATGGCGGAAACCAAATATCGTCTCGACTAGGAGCGTGCAATCATGAAAGCTCTCATTGAAGTAAAAAATATTTATAAAAAGTTTGAATCAAAGCAACAGGAAGCAACGACGATTCTTGAAGATATTAACTTAGAAGTTCATGAAGAGGAATTTTTAGCCATTCTTGGCCCGTCTGGCTCGGGTAAGTCTACACTGCTGCGAATTATTGCTGGGCTTGTTCCGGCATCGCAGGGGAAAATTACGTATCTTGGCAACCGGATTAAAGGGGTCAATCCTGGTATAGCTATGGTTTTTCAGTCTTTTGCTCTCTTTCCCTGGTTGACTGTTTTGGAAAATACCATGCTAGGGCTGGAAGGTAAGGCGCTATCAGAAGACGAGAAAAAAGAAAAAGCCTTGAAAGTCATTGATATTATCGGGCTTGATGGTTTTGAAACGGCCTATCCTAAGGAGCTTTCCGGCGGTATGCGCCAACGTGTAGGCATTGGCCGGGCTTTAGTGAGTGATCCTGATGTATTGCTAATGGACGAACCTTTTTCGGCCCTTGATGTTTTGACGGCAGAGAATCTGCGCCGCGACCTTTTGGAATTGTGGCTTGATCGTAAGATTCCGACAAAATCCATTATTCTTGTGACGCATGGTATTGAAGAAGCTGTGTATATGGCGGATCGAGCCATCATTTTGTGTAGTGGACCAGCTAAAATTGTGGAAGATATAAAAATTGATATTCCGCGTTGGCGTGATAAGAAGGCGCCAAACTTTATTGCTCTAGTTGACCGTATTTATTCGCTCATGACGCGGCGTGAAGTGAAGGCAGTTGAAGTACCGGAAGAACCGGCAGCCATTGTAAGTCGTAAAATAAGTCTTTTGCCCCATGCGTCAGCAGGCGCTTTAACTGGCTTTCTTGAACTCTTAGAAGATTTGAATGAACGGACTGATCTTTATAAGTTGGCGGACCGGTTTGTCATGGATATTGAAGACTTTTTTCCAATCATTGAATTGGCTTCGCTGCTGGGGTTTGCCAAGGTTGTGGAAGGCGATATTGAACTAACCCATGAGGGAATTCAGTTTGCTAAGGCTTCTGTATTGGCAAGAAAAGAGCTCTTTCGTGATAGCCTGCTAAAATACGTACCGTTTTTTAATCAAGTCATTAATATTTTGCAGTCTAAGTCCAATCAGCATATGGACATAGAATTTTTCGAAGATCTATTGACTCGGTCTTTTGGTGAGGAAGAGGCCAAAGCGCAGATGAAGCTTTATATTAGCTTAGGCCGTTATGCTGAGCTCATTGAATATGATAAAACGATTAATCAGGTCTATTTAGAAAAACCGTCAAATTTATAGCAGGAGCGGATGGGCTATGAAATTTACGCGGCGACAGTTTTTGCAGAAAAGCCTAGTATATGGTACTATGTTGGCCTTGAATTTTGATTATCGCCCTGTCTATAGCGCCTTTGCCCAGAATGAGCCTTATCATATTTTGCTCTTAGGCGATCCGCATTTATCGGTACGGGAACGGGAAGTGCCTGACGAACAGAAGCAACAACGAATTATTGCGGCAAAAATCTCTTTAGCGGCGACGGTAAGCAGTTGGAGCAAGGTTGATGAAATTACCGTTCTGGGCGATGTGGCGGCTCAATTTGGCAATGATATAGAGCGGGAATGGGCGAAAGAATTTTTTATGCAATTTCCCCAACCGATCTATTTTATTAATGGCAATCATGACTACATTTATCAGGATGCTTTTTCTATTAAGAAAAAATTTGTGCAGAGCGATATGGCATCACGGCAGGCTAAACTGCAGAAATTTCAGCAGGCTTTTTCTTTGCCTAACTTGTACTATAGTCGAAATATCGGGTGCTACCACTTAGTTTATTTATCGCCTGATTCTTTAACGACGCATCATTTGGCAGAAATCAGTCAAGAGCAGCTTACATGGCTAAGAAATGATTTGGCGTTGCACAAGGAAAAACCGACGATTGTGTTCTTTCATGCGCCGCTGGCCGGAACGCTGCTCTCTTATAATAAACAAGTAAATTCAGCTGATTTTATTGCTCAGCCCAAGCAAGAGATTGCTGCTTTACTTCAGGAAAATAAGCAGATCGTATTATGGGTATCTGGTCATACTCATACGCCAGCAACGAATCCGAGCTATGCTCATCCGGTCAATTATTATGAAGGTCGTCTATTGAATCTTCATAATGCCGATCTTGATCGTGAGGAAATTTGGACGAATTCGTTGTTTTTGGCAAAAGATCGAATTACTATTCGTACTTTCAACCATAAAAAAGACTCCTGGGAAGAGAAGTTTAACAGGGAAGTATTGTGGTAAAAAACATAGATATAGCAAAAGAGGACAAATCTTTGTATAACAGAGATTTGTCCTCTTTTTTTCTAAAAAAGACAGGAGAAAAACGCCAAAAAGTGGAATTTTGTATTTGTAAGTTAATACTTTACTATCATAAAACAAGGGGATTTTTGAGGGGGAACCATTGTGGCAAAGTTGTCTAAGCTCGCCCAGCGAGTAGAATTTTCTAAAGTGAGAAAGATGTTTGATGAAGCGGCGAAGTTAGACGATGTAGTCAGTTTTGCCTTAGGTGAGCCGGATTTTACGACACCGGACAATATTATAGCAGCAGCGAATCAAGCGTTAGCTGTGGGCGAGACACATTATACGGCTAATTCTGGTATTGTGGCGCTAAGAGAAGCCATTGCGAAACGGCTGCGCCGCGATGATCGTGTCGACTACAATCCGTCTAGCGAAATCATTGTGACGACTGGCGGCGTGGAAGCGCTTATTTTAGCAATGATGGTCATACTAGATCCTGGTGATGAGGTAATTGTTACGGATCCTTGCTGGCCGAATCATCCCGGACAAGTAAAGATGTGCGGTGCTATACCTGTTTTTGTGCCAGTCTTAGAAGAAGACGGTTTTGTCTATAATTTAACGCAGTTACGGGCGGCGATTACGCCAAAGACAAAGGCTATTCTGTTAAATTCACCAGCGAATCCGACGGGAAGTGTGGCAACATACGACGATTTGGCCGGGATTGCTAAACTGGCTGTAGAACACGATCTATTTGTCATTTCTGATGAGGTATACCGCTATTTTACTTATGATGGCGCCGCATTTTTCAGTATTAGTTCTTTTCCGGGAATGAAGGAGCGAACGCTCATTGTGGACAGCTTTTCCAAAAGTTATGCCATGACAGGCTGGCGAGTCGGTTATGTGGCGGCGCCGGCTGAGTTTGTTGCTTATATGAGCAATTTACAGGAGCATGTTTGTTCTTGCGTAAATACACCAGCCCAATACGGCGCGATCGAGGCTTTGGAAGGGCCGCAGGATTCACTAGAAAAGATGATTCGAAAATATGCCGAGCGGCGTGAGTTGATTGTCACAGGGATTAATGCGATTGAAGGGCTTTCCTGCCGTATGCCGAAAGGCGCTTTCTATGCCTTTATTAATCTTACAGCAAGTGGACTCAGTTCAGATGAGTTCACGCGCCGTTTAATGCTAGAGGAAGGCGTGGTGATTGTGCCTGGTACGGGTTTTGGCGAAGCGGGCGAGGGCTTTGCTCGTATTTCTTACGCTACATCAGAAGAAAATATTCGCGAGGGGCTGCGGCGTATAGAGCACTTCATGGCGAAGTTGCGTCAGGAGCAGGGACAGTGAAGGTGTATTCTAGAGCGGTTTTCTAACAATATCAAGCAAAGTGCCATCACGATATTCGATGACTGCTACAATGTCCTTATCTGCTTGACTGAGGCGAATTTCTTGTGGTTTTCCAACTAACCTGTGGGCGAGGGATTGCAGTTCTTCTATTGTCATAACAGGTAAACCGCTTTTTTGCAACTTATCAATCAAATCGAGACGGCGCGGATTAATTGCAATACCGCGATCTGTGACGACTACATCAATCGACTCGCCTGGAGTTACAATATTTTGTACTCTATCGCGAACCATCGGTAATCTGCCGCGAATTAATGGCATGACAATAATTGCAAGTTTTGATGCAGCAGCAATATCAGAATGTCCACCAGAAGCTCCCATTAACAGTCCGTTAGAATTCGTAATGACATTTACGTTAAAATCAAGATCTACTTCTGTAGCGCCTAAGATGACCGCGTCCAATTCATTGATAATTGGGCCGGGATTCCAGGGGTTTGCATAAAAAGAAGAGGATATTTCAACGTGGCGGGGGTTTTCTTTTAAGGATTCAATGCCGCTTGTATCAAAAGTCTGCGTATCATAACAAATTTGAAATAACCCTTCTTCTAACATTTTAGCGAAGACGCCAGTGACTCCGCCTACGCCAAAGCCGCCTTTGATTTGTTTTTTTAGCATCTTTTCGCGAATAAATCGTCCTACCGCTAAGGAGGCGCCACCGCCGCCAAGTTGCAGTGAAAATCCATCTTTAAGGTAACCGGAGTGTTCAATGACCTTGGCAGCCGTCTCCGCTATCATAAGCTGAATCGGATTATTTGTAATTTTTAGGATTCCTGATGAGATTCCAGCTGGGTCGCCGATGGCTTCAACGGGAACGATATAATTTACATCAGTCCTTGGAATGCTATAAGGGAAGACATAGTCGTCTATGAGATTATCTGTGACTAAGACAACTTGTTCGGCAAATCTAGCATCTAGCATGGCATAACCTAAGGCGCCACAAGCGGATTTGCCAATTTGGCCTGTAGCATTGCCAAAACGATCACAAGTTGGCACGCCCATAAATGCAACATCAATTTTAAGTTCACCAGCTTCAACGGCTCTGGCTCGTCCGCCATGGGAACGGATGATTACAGGCCGTTTTAATTTACCGGGGTTTTTGGTTAAATAGGCGCCTAGTTTGCCACGCAATCCACTTGTTTCGATCGCCGTAACGGTTCCAGCTTCGATATAATCGATTAAGAAATCATGACAATCATTGAGCGAACTTGCTGCAATGGTAAGATCTTTGATTCCTTTGTTTACAATCGCGTTCATAACAAGTTTCATTACATAATCGCCATTGCGAAAATGATGGTGAAAAGAAATTGTCATACCATCACTGAGTCTTGTAGCAACTACAGCTTCTTCCAGTGAATTTAGTACTTTATTGGTATTCGGTCTACCGACACATAAGGTTTTTCCAGCCATACGGATTGGTGTTGGCGGATCAATAAATAAGCCCTCATAGGGACGGTATTTTTTTAATCCTGTAATCGAATCAGGCAATTCGCGACCTACTTTATTTATCATGATTGAATTCCTCCTCTGTAAGAATTCCCGCTGCTGTTGCTTGTGCGACAATCCGTTCAGCCCGTACTACAATTGGCCCATCAATCATCTTTCCATCAACAGTTAAAACGCCTCGGTTATTTTTGACAGCGTCTTTGTAACAGGCTAATACTTTTAATGAATGTTCAATCTGTTTTTCTGTGGGGGTATAGATTTCATGGACAATACCGATTTGTAAAGGGTGAACGACTGATTTTCCATCAAAGCCCATATCTTTGCTATCGGTTACTTCTTTACGAAATCCATCTAGGTTATAAACATCGGCAAATACTGTATCTATAGCCTGGATATCAGCATCTCGCGCCGCCATGAGAATTTGAGAGCGAGCGTGATATAGTTCAATGCCGTGAGTGGTTCGCTGCGTTCTTAAGTTTGCGATGAAATCTTCACCACCAAGAGCAATGGCTACAACGCGTGGTTCTTGAGCGATCATTCGGGCTTCATAAAGGCCTCGAACGCTTTCGATGGCGCAAATAATATGAATAGAACCCTTGGGGAATCCCTCGCGTAGTTCTACTTCTTCGATTAATTGAGTAACTAAGCGTACTTCCTCAACAGATTCTGTTTTGGGTAGGCGAATTAAATCAGGCTTAGAAGGTAGAATTGCTTTTAAGTCATCAATACCAAAAGGGGTTTGGGTTACATGATTTACGCGAACGGCCGTTTCGCAGTGGAAAGGTAACGCTTTGAGGGCGTATTTGACCATGAGGCGAGCCGTATCTTTTTGTGAAATCGCAATAGAATCTTCTACATCAAACATAATTGTATCTGCGCCATAAAGGTCGGCAGTGTTAATCATTTTGGGACTATTTCCTGGTACGAACATCATTGTGCGGCGTAACCTTGATTTTGCATCAGTCGTAGGATTCATTCTTCAGCCCCCCTGTTCAGTGCCGCTACAATTCGTGCTTGCAAGGCGTAATCCCAAGCACCTTTATCCAACACTTTTACATGTATGTCGGTATAACCAGCTTCTTTTACTGTATTTACAATCAAAGCTTCTAAGTGCTCACCATATTGACGTAGTACTGGCGACGTTAGCGCTACTGTAATTCCTTGTCCCGGTTGGTTAGGACTAACAGTAACGAGTGCGTCATTTTTTTCTTCAAATCCAACCGTTATAGTACTTCTAATGGTTTTCAAATGCGTTTTCCTCCCTTGCAAAATGTTCAGTTAATTCAGTTTATTTATCTGATTAGGCCAATTATACTATAGGTGATACTATAAATCTAATATTATAATTAGTATAATAACTATACCTATTTACGTATAATACAAGAAGGAGAGCTTAGTATGGACTTGCGTCAACTAAAATATATGCTTATGGTCGCAGAGGAAAAGAATTTTTCCAGAGCGGCGGAGAAGCTTTATATTGCTCAGCCGCATTTGAGTCAATATATTCAAAAAATTGAAAAGCAACTAGGTGTTAAATTATTCGATCGTAGTTGTTCACCGCTTAAACTTACCTATGCCGGTGAAGAGTTTGCGAAAAGAGCTCGTCAGATCATACAAATGGATAGTAATTTATTACAATACATGAGAGATTTTAAGGAAGAAAAAAGCGGGCGTCTAACTTTAGGGATTTCGCCAGTGCGTGGGGCTTACATATTGCCGATTATCTTACCAGCCTTCAGAACATTGTTTTCACAGGTAGAAATAGTTCTAAAAGAAGGAACTTCAGACGACTTAGAAAATTGGCTGAATCAAGGGGTAACTGATCTTACGATTCTCTCGTTGCCAATTAAAAGCGATGAATTTTCATACGAAGTCATATTACAAGAAAAATTTCTAGTGGTGGTTCCGCCTAATCATTGCTTGGCTAAAAGACCTGGTTATGATGAAAATCCGCCGCCCTTGCAATTAGCAGAATTAGAAAAGGAGCCGTTCATTTTATTGCAAAAAGGGCAAGCCTTACGTCGGATCGCTGATCACTTGTTTTTGCAGGCCGGATATAGGCCGAATATCATATTAGAGACACGAAGTTATGAAACGGCGCATAATCTCGCTTCGATTGGAATGGGGTTTACCTTTTCAACTATGACTGTTTATCAAACCTATAATAATATCAATCATCCTGTACGACTTTTTACGGCGGAACCGTCTTTTACGCGAACTTTAGCAATTGTTTACCGTAAAGGTAAGTACTTAACGAAATTTGAACAAGCCTTTATTAACCTAACTAAGGAGATCGTTCAGCTAAAAGCAAGTAGCGGAATCAGGCAGGAATAGTACATAAATAAATCCCCTATAAAGTAGATTTTTTCATTGTCTACTTTATAGGGGATCCTTTGTTATTGGTTTATGAAAACTTAAGGCTCAACGTTTTGTTTAAAGGTTTGTTTACCATCTTTGAATTCAACAATAACAGCATGTTTTACAGCGTCATGTTTATCATTGAGGCTGATTTTGCCTGTTACGCCTTCAAAGTCTTTAGTAGCAGCCAGAGCGTCTTTGATTTTAGTTGGTTCAAGGCTATTGGCCCGTTTGATGGCATCAACCATTGCGTAAACCGCATCATAAGCGAGAACGGCGTTGGCTTCAGGCATCGTATTGTATTCTTTTTTGTACGCTTCAACGAAAGCTTTGGATTTTGCACTGGAGTCTTCAGCGGAATAATGAGTGGTGAAGAAGGTGTTGTTTAGATTTGGCGCACCAGCAATTTCAACCAGTTTAGCCGAATCCCAGCCGTCACCACCGAGGAAAGGAGCGGTAATGCCAAGTTCTCTTGCTTGTTTAATGATCTTGCCGACTTCATCATAGTAGCCAGGAACATAAATCAACTCAGGATTTTCTGCTTTGATTTTGGTCAAGATAGTTTTGAAATCCTGGTCTTTTTGCAAATAAGCCTGTTCATCAATGACTTCGCCGCCGCCTTTAGTGAAGGCTTCTTTGAAGAACTGAGCAAGACCTTTACTGTAGTCGCTGCTGTTATCGATCAGCGTAGCAACTTTTTTAACTTTTAAGGTATTAAGTGCGAAATTTGCACCAACTGTGCCTTGGAAAGGATCGATAAAGGAAACGCGGAAGGTGTAGTCTTTTACTTTACCGCTCTTTTCATCAACGGTAACTTTCGGGTTTGTGCAATTGGCTGTCATGAACGGGATTTTGTTTGCTTCTGCTACAGCAGAAGCGGCAATTCCGTTGGAACTTGTAGTAAAACCAGTTACGGCAATTACTTTATCCTGCGTAATAACTTTGGTCATGGCGTTGGCTGATTCAGAAGGTTCGCCTTTGTTATCACCAACAACGGCTTCAATTTGTTTTCCTAGTACGCCGCCATTAGCATTAATTTCTTTTACGGCTAATTTTGCGCCATTCAGTGCAGCTGCACCATAGGCGGCTGTATTGCCAGTTAATTCATATACAATACCTAATTTTACTGTTTTAGAATCGGCAGCGCCGCCGCCACCGCAACCAGCGACGAGACCTGCTGTCATGACGGCTGTCATTAAGGTACAGCCCCATTTTACATACTTATTCACTTCGTAAAACCTCCCCATTCAAATGAAAATCAAGCTGCGAATAAAAGCTACTAGAAGACCTCGTGGACTCGGTCTCTCCCGCAAGTTGCAAAAAAACGCTTTTAGAAATAAAAAAATTATTTCTAAAAGCGTCGTCGTTGAGCGCTCACGTTATGCAATTGGGAAGTACAATACAAATCTCTTTGTATGTTCTTGATAATAACTGTAGTACATTTTTGGTATAAAGGCAAGTACTTTTTTTATAAGGTGTAAGAAAAAAATCTCAAAGTGATAAAAAAAGCTACTTTTGCATTTTGCGCCAAAGGGTAGAACGGCTAATTCCCAATCGTTTGGCAGCCCGGGTATAGTTGAAATTTTCTTCGAGGAGAATCTGTTCGATGATTTCACGCTCGGCTCTGTCAAGTTCACCACCGCTGGAGTCAATTGATTTTGGCTGAAATGGTGAGATTTCCAGATCTGTATCTAGGGTTTGACGAATTTCTTTTGCCGTAATCTCATCAGAGTCGGCGAGGAGAACAGCTCTTTCGAGGATATTGGCAAGTTCGCGAATATTGCCTGGCCAAGGGTGAGACTGCAATAAAGTAAGCGCTTCTTTACTAAGACTTTTAGGGCGAGAAATAGAGAAACAGAGCTTGCTAAGGAAATGATCTACGAGCAGCGGAATATCTTCCTGACGACAACGCAGCGGCGGTAAATAGAGCTTTAAGATATTGAGGCGATAGTAAAGATCGGCGCGGAATTTTTTTTCACCGACTAGTTCACGCAGGTTTTGGTTTGTTGCGGCAATGACGCGGATGTCGACAGGGATTACGGCATGACCGCCAAGGCGCATGACTTCTTTTTCCTGTAAGACTCTAAGGAGTCTTGCTTGTAAGGAAAGGGGGAGTTCACCAATTTCATCGAGAAAGAGCGTTCCACCATGGGCTAATTCAAACAGACCTGTTTTGCCGCCTTTTTTGGCGCCAGTAAACGCGCCTTCCTCGTAGCCCATAAGTTCGCTTTCTAGGAGTGTTTCCGGCAGAGCGGCGCAGTTGATGGCTACAAAGGGCTTTTTATCGCGGGAGCTAAGCTTGTGGAGGCTCTGGGCGAACATTTCCTTGCCTGTGCCCGATTCGCCGGTAATGAGTACGGTTGAACTCGATGGCGCGTAGCGACGTACTTGTCGTTTCACTTCAGCTATCGTACTCGATTGGCCAATGATTTGCGATAAGTCAACTTTTGCTACGAGCCCTTTCGCGTGCAGCTTTTGCCGAATCGATTGTTCAAAATGCTGCAACTTCGTTACATCCTGAAAAGTGGCGATGGCGCCAACAATCTTATGGTGAACTTTGATGGGAATGCGTTTCGTTGCTAAAATTTTTTGCCCGATATGTTGAATTTCACCTGTTTCGGCGGCGCCGCTAGCGAGAATAAGCGGCAGTCTGGTATTTGGGATTACGGCATCGACAATTTGACCGATGGCTTTGGCCTGCGTCGTATGAAAAATGGTGCAGGCAGCTGGATTGAAAAAAGTTATGCGGCCTGTACGATCTACAGCGACAATACCATCAGTAGAAGAGTTCACAATCGTTCGAAGCAGTTCGGTCTGTTCTTGTTCCTGCCGGCGCACCTCAGCGACGCGTTCGGCCTCTTTGATTGCTTTATAGATGGCGTCTTTGCCTGATTCGATGACGCTGCCGCCAAGACCAAGTTCTTTAGCCAAGAGGACAGAGTTCGTGTCACCAACGATACCGAGAATGCCTTGAGTGGCTGCTAAAGCGATTTTTGCCGCTGTTTCTTCCCGATTATCCAGGGGGATTGTCGGTACGGAAAAATCAAGAATATCAGCAAGCATTTCGCATTCATAAATGATATTGCGAAAGCCGGTGACGCCGAGTTTGTCAGGGCTGATGCCTGATTGTTTAATGGCGCGGAGAATATCGAAAGCCGTAACGGGGATTTGAACAAGGGGGATTGTAGGGATTTGTTCTGAGATCGCTAAAGCGGTTCCGCCTCGACTGATAAAGACTTCTGCGCCCTGTTCTAAGGCTAAGCGAGCTTGACTGACACCGGCCAGAGAGTCGCCGAGGCTGATTTGGATCGTACTGTTCCATTCTTGTTTATGTTCTCGGATGACTTCTTCGGCGAGCTGGGCCATGGCGGCAAAAGGGGCAATGATACAAAGTTTATAATCCATAGCAAATCTCCTGTAATCTTCTTGCTCTTATTTTATCAAAAAAGCGTTCAAGAAAAAACCTCCAAGCGTAGCCGTAAGCCGCGCCTGGAGGTTCTGATCATATTAGTAAACAGTTATGGTGAACTTATTAATCGCTTAAGGCGACTACTTTCAAATAATTTCCAGGATGAACGGAAATATCATCAACAAGCGTTGGGAGTTCTTCGAAAGTAATTGTTTTGGTAATCAGGGCTTTTACATCGACCTTGCCTTCGGCAATGAGGCGGATGCTTTCTGGGAATTCTTGATAGCTGTTTCTGGAACCAACGAGATCGAGTTCTTTTTTCGTAAAGAGTGCTGTTGGCAGAGAAATTTCTTTTTTCGGCCAACCTACAAAAGCGATGCGGCCAGAGTATGCCACATAATCTAGGGTGCTACGGATGGCCATATCATTGCCTGAGGCTTCAATAACTGCTTCAGCCATGCGATCATGGGTGATCTCTTTAATTTTGGCTACCGCATCCGTTGTGACCGGGTTAATTACATGGACTACGCCAAGACCTTTGGCGAATTCAAGGCGTTCTTCTACCGGGTCAATTACGATAGGAATTGCGCCAAGACTCAAAGCGTATTGTGCGGCTAACAGGCCAATCGGGCCGCTGCCGATAATTGCTACATGTTCGCCTTTGACAACGCGAGAACGGTGTACGGCATGCATGGAAATCGTCAGAGGTTCCACCATGGCAAGGAGATCCCAGGAGATATTTTGCGGGACTTTATGAACCAGGTGACGCGGGTGAGAGAAATATTCCGACATAGCGCCATCAATGTGAACGCCAAGAACCGTTAAATTTTCGCAGCAGTTCGTCCGTTTGTTTTGACAAGGATAGCATTTGCCGCAGTATACATAAGGTTCTAAGACGACGTGATCGCCAATGGCAAAATCTTTTTCTTCCGGGCCAACTTCCACGACTTCACCAGCTACTTCATGGCCGATGATGCGGGGATAAGAAACGAGCGGATTTACGCCGAGGTAGGCGCCGATATCAGAGCCGCAGATGCCGAAGCTTTTTACTTTTATGAGAATCTGGCCTTCTTTGCGTTCTGGTTTTTCCACTGTAGCGATTTTAATGTTTTTTGGTTCTGCTAAATAGACTGCTTTCATGTGATTGCTCCTTTAAATTTGAATTTTGTTTATGCAAAGTATTAGCTGATTTTTATCTAATGCTTTCACTAACGATTATAAGGTTACGCCGTTTTTGAAGATGGCAATCTCGCGAAAGCCCATCGTTTCGTTTTTGGTCTGCTTGCCGGAAGCGACGGCTAATATTTCGTCAAATAGCTCTTCTGTTACTTCTGGTAAGCTGTGACCTTCGAGCAGTTTGCCGGCATTGAAGTCCATCCAGTTGGCTTTATAGGTGAACAGGGGACTATTTGTGGCGATTTTCATTGTCGGTACTGTTGTGCCAAGGGGGGTGCCGCGTCCTGTTGTGAACAGGATAATATGGCAGCCGGCAGCGGCGAGAACTGTGGAAGCGACAGCGTCATTACCAGGACCGTTTAAGAGGCTTAGTCCTTTTTCTTTCACTTGATCGCCATATTTCAGGACATCAACGACAGTGGCACGACCGCCTTTTTGCGTACAGCCAAGCGATTTTTCTTCTAAGGTAGAGATGCCGCCCTTTTTGTTTCCTGGTGATGGATTTTCATAAATCGGTTGATTGTAGGACTGAAAATATTCTTTAAAGTCATTGATTAAATGTACGGTTTTTTCGAAAATTTCTTTGGTTTTAGCGCGATTCATCAAAATCGTTTCGGCGCCGAACATTTCAGGAACTTCCGTCAGGACCGTACTGCCGCCTGCGGCAATTAAGGAGTCTGATAAAGAGCCGACAAGCGGGTTTGCCGTAATGCCAGAGAAGCCGTCAGAACCGCCGCATTTTAAGCCGACTACGAGTTCCGAAGCATCGCAGGTTACCCGCTCGTTTTTGGCGGCATATTCTAGTAGTTCGTCAATAAGCGCTTCGCCGGAAGCCAGTTCATCTTCGACTTCCTGAGCGATGATGAATTTTACTCTGTCAGGATCGTAGTCACCGATTACTTTTTGAAATTCAGGAATATTATTGTTTTCACAGCCCAAGCCAAGCACGAGAACGCCGCCAGCATTAGGGTGGTTTACGAAATCAGCCAGAATCCGCTGCGTCGTTTCATGATCGCTGCCAAGCTGAGAACAGCCATGAGGATGAGTGAACTCATGAACGCCGTCAATATTTTTAAAGTTTTGGCATTTTTCTTGACCGTAGCGAGCGAGAAGTTGAGCGGCGCGATTGACACAGCTCACTGTGGGGATAATCCAGATTTCATTGCGGATGCCCACGCGACCGTCGGCGCGACGATAGCCTTGAAAGGTTTTTTTGCTTACGCTAGGCAGGGGAGCTGCTGGTTTGGGTTCATAGGAATACTCCAGCAGTTCGCCTAGGTTTGTCTTTACATTATGCGTGTGAAGCCATTCGCCAGCGGCCACCGGTTTGGTGGCGTGGCCAATAGGAAAGCCGTATTTGATCACATGATCGCCCGTTTGTAGCGATGTTAAGGCGATCTTGTGGCCTCTGGCGATATCTTCCTGCGCTGTGAGGGTTTCATTGCCGACAGATAAGGTCGATCCTTTAGTAATATCAGCTAAAGCAACGGCGACATTGTCGTGATCATGAATCTTCAAAACAGGCATTATTTTCCTCCTACTAAGGCGGCAACTGTTTTTTGCATGCCTTCATTTGTGATTTGGTACAGGTAGCCAGCTAATTTATCAGTGAGCTGCGGTACTGTATTTAGATCCTGTCCCCATAAGGATTGATTCGCGAGAACGGCGGCAGCGACCTTCTTGGCGCCTGCTTCGCTGTTGTCATAATCTTTCCAGGTGGCGGCAAAGAATTCTAGCGCAGGCAGGTCATCTTTCATTTCGAATTCGCCTTTAGCGCGAGCTGCTTTCATGGAAGATCCTTCGATGTGACCCTCTTTATATACGGCGATTAGAGCGGCAAAGGAGAAGGTCAGCATATCAGGTAACTTGTGATTCAGTTTGTTATATTCTAAGATGGATGGAAGTACGCGGGATTTGAATTTCGAGGAAGAATTTAATAAGATGCTGAGCAGATAATGTTTAATAAAGGGATTTTGGAAGCGTTCCATAACCGAATCGGCGAACTCCGTAAGCATTCCTTTATCAAGATCGATCGAGGGGATGATTTCGTCAGAGACGATAGATCTTACATATTTGCCGAGTACTTCATGATCCATCATTTCGCCGACTGTATCTAAACCATAGAGGAAAGCGGCAGGGATTGAGGCGGTGTGAGCGCCGTTTAAAATGCGTACTTTTCTTGTCCGGTAAGGCGTCATATCATCGGTCCAGACTACATTTAAGCCTACTTCCGTAAAGGGTAGGCGTTTCGCCAGTTCTTGGGAACCTTCAATAACCCACAGATGAAATAGTTCGCCTGTATCAATTAAGTTATCTTTGTAGCCGAATTTTTCTTCCAAAGCAGTGGCTTCATCGCGAGGATAGCCTGTTACAACACGGTCAACTAAGGAATTGTGGAAGGAGTTGTGCTCGTGAATCCAGTTTTTAAATTCTTTCGGCAACTGCCAGAGATCGGCGAATTGCAAAATCGTTTCTTTCAATTTATCGCCGTTTCGTTCAATCAGTTCACAAGGAATAATAACCATGCCTTTGGCGGCGTCGCCATTAAAATGTTGATAGCGATGATACAAGAAAGCCGTCAGCTTGCCGGGGTAAGAGTTGGGGGGCGTCATATCGGCTTTGTCGTTTCCGTCAAAAGCGATACCGGCTTCTGTTGTATTAGAAATGATATATTCCATATCGGGATTTTCGGCGCATTTTAAATATTCAGCCCAGTTCGTATAAGGATTAATGCCGCGGCTAATTGCCTGCATAATTTCTTTCTTTTCCGTTACTTTTCCGTTTTCTAAGCCACGTAACAAGAGGGTATACAGCCCGTCCTGTTCGTTCAGACGGTCAACAAGACCTTCGGCGATTGGCTGTACTACAACGATGCGGCCAGCGAATTTTCCTTCTTTGATAATCTGGTGGAACATCCAGTCAACAAAAGCCCGCAGAAAGTTTCCTTCGCCAAACTGCAGTACTTTTTCCGGTAGTTTTTCTGGGAATGCCTGATAGGAAATATCTTTTGGGAAGGAAAAAGAACTCGAAAGAAGCTGTTGATTTAATGTTTGCACAAAAATCCCTCACTTTACTTTTACTAAATTTTTATATTTTTTACGTTTCAGTCAGTATACTTAAAATGCAAGAATAATGCCAATTTGGAAGTGGTGAGATTTAGCGGACTTGTCTGAAAACTAGCAAAACAAACTGTTTTATAATAGAACAGTTAATACTCGTTTTGAAACAATAATATTGATTTTAATAATTTTTCTTTTTCCATATTTTTTATCTTGACGAAGTTCTTTTCCTCTCATATAATGAGCTTGTTAACAGAATTTAGAAAGATGCAGGACTGGCGGAAGTGGAGATTACCACAGGAACTGTGTTTTTGACTATGCCGACCGCCTGGGCAAGATCGTCTTGTTCGGGCGGTCTTTTTATCGTTACGATAGGCAACTATAAAAAGGGGGTACTAGTAATATGGTGAAAAATGCTAAGGGATTTCAAAGCGGTAAGTGGGAACAGGAAATTGATGTAAGAAACTTTATTCAGTTAAACTATAGCCCTTACGAGGGAGACAGCGTTTTCTTGACGGGACCAACGGCAAGAACCGAGAAACTTTGGCAGATTTGTCTGCAGCGTTTGCAAGAAGAAAGACAGAGAGAGGGAGTTTGGTCTGTCGATACCACAAAAGTTTCGACAATTACTTCTCATGGACCTGGCTATATTGAAAAAGATCTTGAGATCATCGTAGGCCTCCAGACGGAAAAACCGCTAGAACGAAGCATTATCGTAAATGGCGGTATTCGCATGGCTGAACAGGCTTGTGAAGCTTACGGCTATCACCTGGATGACAAAATTTCGGAAATTTATCATCACCATCGGAAAACCCATAATACGGCTGTTTTTGACGCCTATACTGATGAAATGCGTCAGGTACGCCGCCTTGGTATTATTACAGGACTGCCTGATGCCTACGGACGTGGTCGAATTATTGGCGACTATCGCCGCGTAGCGCTTTATGGTACGGATCGTCTGATTGCTGAAAAGAAAAAAGATTTAGTAGAACTAGCGGAAAAAGCAATGACCGAAGATGTTATTCGTCTCCGTGAGGAAGTTGCCGAACAAATTGCTGCTCTTGGCGAAATCGCTCAAATGGCGAAAAGCTATGGTGTTGATATAAGCCGTCCCGCTGAAACGGCAAAAGAAGCTGTACAGGCGCTTTATTTGGGATACCTTGCTGCCATTAAGGAGCAAAATGGCGCAGCTATGTCGTTAGGTCGTGTTTCAACCTTTCTTGATATTTATCTTGCGCGAGATCTCGCTAGTGGTATTATTACGGAAGCCGAGGCGCAGGAACTTATTGATCAGCTTGTAATCAAACTACGTTTAGCTCGTCATCTCAGAACGCCTGATTACAACGAGCTTTTTGCTGGTGATCCTCTCTGGGTAACAGAAGCGATCGGTGGGATGGGACTTGACGGACGGACGCTTGTAACTAAGACGTCCTTTAGAATTCTTCACACTCTCTATAATCTAGGACCCGCGCCAGAGCCGAACTTAACTGTACTTTGGTCGGAGGGATTGCCGCAAGGCTTTAAGGATTTTTGCGCGCAAGTCTCCATTGATACAAGTGCCATTCAATATGAAAATGATGATGTGATGCGTGTGGAATATGGCGATGATTATGCCATTGCCTGCTGCGTATCGGCCATGAAAGTAGGCAAACAGATGCAGTTCTTTGGTGCTAGAGCAAACTTAGCTAAGGCGCTGCTGCTAGCGATTAATGGCGGGCGCGATGAAAAAACGGGTGAGCAGGTCGGGCCTGTTGTGCCGGAAATGACTGGCGAAGTGCTTGATTTTGAACAGGTACGGCAAAATTATTCCGTTGTTTTGAAATGGCTTGCTGGTCTCTATGTGAACACGATGAATGTGATTCATTACATGCATGATAAATATGCCTATGAACGGTCGCAATTGGCGTTGCATGACACCAAAGTAGATCGTCTGATGGCGTTTGGTGTTGCCGGACTTTCTGTGGCTGCTGACTCTTTAAGCGCTATCAAATATGGCAAGGTGAAAGTGGTGCGCAATGAGCAAGGAATTGCTACCGAGTTTGCGAGCATAGAAGAGTTTCCTTGCTATGGTAATGATGATGAGCGAGTTGACGTCTTTGCCAAGGAGCTTACCGCTGAGTTTTCCCGCAATTTAAAGCGTCATGCCGCTTACCGCGATGCGAAGCATACACTTTCCGTACTGACGATTACCTCCAATGTTATGTATGGGAAGAAAACAGGGGCGACGCCAGATGGCCGCAAATCAGGAGAAGCTTTTGCTCCCGGCGCGAACCCGATGCATGGACGAGATCAGCGCGGCGCTTTAGCCGCAATGAATTCGGTAGCCCATATTTCTTATGACGATTGCCAAGATGGCATTTCCTATACTTTCTCAGCTGTGCCGGGATCGTTGGGGAAAGGCCGAGAAAATCAAATTCGCAACCTTGCAGCGCTGCTTGACGGCTACAGCCGCCAGCAAGGACATCATATCAATGTAAATGTATTGGAGCGGAGCCTCTTAGAAAAAGCTATGGCTCAACCGGAATTGTATCCGCAGCTCACGATCCGCGTCTCCGGTTATGCGGTTCACTTTGTCAACTTAAGTCCCGCCCATCAGCGGGAAGTCATTAGCCGTACTTTCTATGAAGCCATGTAAGGCTTATTGAAGGAGGAGGGGCGATGGAGGGATACTACCATTCCATTGAAACTTTTGGTACTGTCGATGGCCCGGGGATTCGCTACGTTCTTTTCTTGAGCGGCTGTCCCCTGGGCTGCCGTTTTTGTCACAATCCTGATACATGGCGCCAGGGGACGAAGCGCATTTCCGTAGATGAGGTCATTGCTGATGTACAACGTTATCGCGCTTTTTACGGCGGTCAGGGAGCGATTACAGTCAGCGGCGGCGAACCGCTGTTGCAGTCTGCTTTTGTTGCGAAGCTTTTTCGCTCTTGCCGTAGCGCTAACATTCATACGCTATTAGATACATCAGGCTATGGTGAGACTGCTCAATTTGCCGAAGTACTCTCTGTAACCGATTATTTGCAGCTAAGCTTGAAGGGGGCTACGGCAAGGCGCTATGCTGAGCTGACGAATCAGGATATTGGTTTGGTAGCAGCGAATTTACGCTATGCTTTGTCGGCGACAATTCCTGTTGTCGTCCGCTATGTAGTGATTCCCGGCGTTACTGACACACAAGAAGATGCTGCGGCGCTTGCTTCGCTGCTTACCGCTATGCCGCGTCTACCTGCTATTGAACTTCTTGCCTATCATCAGCTGGGCCGACAGAAATGGGAGAAGCTTGGCTGGGACTATTCTTTGACGGCGCCGGCGGCAACAAGCGAGGATGTACGGCGCTTTGGCGCGGCTTTAGAAAAACTGGATCTTAAGCTGCTGACGTGAACAGCTGCGGCGGATCTGAGCTTAAGAATAAAACAAAAAGCTGACTCGACGGAAAAATCCGCTGAGTCAGCCCTTTTGTTATAATAAAAATTATTTACCAAAATGTCTTTCAAGTAAGCCTTTGAAAGCAGCGCCATGGCGCGCTTCATCTTTGCACATTTCATGAACTGTATCATGAATTGCATCAAGACCAAGAGCTTTTGCTTTTTTTGCAATACCCAGTTTGCCTTCGCAAGCGCCGTATTCAGCAGCTACGCGTAATTCCAGGTTTTTCTTGGTAGAAGTTGTAACGACTTCGCCAAGCAGTTCGGCAAATTTAGCAGCATGTTCTGCTTCTTCAAAAGCAATCCGTTTGTAAGCTTCAGCGATTTCAGGGAAGCCTTCGCGGTCAGCTTGACGGCTCATAGCAAGATACATACCTACTTCGGTGCATTCTCCGGTAAAGTTCATTTTGAGACCTTCCAGAATTTCAGCATCTACGCCTGCTGCAACGCCAATACGATGTTCGTCGGCCCAGTTCATAGCACCTTCGGACTTTTCGATGAATTTGCTAGCAGGCGCCTTACACTGTGGACAAGATTCTGGAGCTGAATCGCCTTCATGAACATAACCGCAAATTGCACATACAAATTTTTTCATTAAAAAAATCCTCCTCGTAGTAGAACATTATTTTGATAACAGTAATCAATTAATAATTTATATTGATTAACTCATGTGAATATCATACCATAAATGAAAATTTTTGCAAGAGGGTTTCTGAAAAAATGTTACAATTACGGTGTAGATTTAAAAATAGGTAGTGATAAGGGAGTTGTTTCTCATGACGGTAGAAAAAACGAATTATAAAAACTCGATGCTAGAGGTGCTGGGAATCGAATTTGTAGAGTTATCGCCAGAACGGGTAGTCGCTACTATGCCTGTAAATCAAAACAGCCGTCAGCCCTATGGACTGCTTCATGGCGGCGCCTCGGTCGCTTTGGCGGAAACGGTTGCTAGTGAAGGTACTTGCCAGGCTATTGATCGCAGCAAGTATTATGCTGTAGGTATGGAGATTAATGCGAATCATCTGCGCGGCAAGCGTGATGGCATTGTAACAGCTGTAGCGACACCGATTCATAAAGGCCGTTCCACCATGGTTTGGAACATTCAGATTCACGATGAGCAGGAAAAGATCATTTGTATGTCGCGCTGCACAATGGCAATAGTTTCCATTGAAAAATAAGACAAGAATCCTATCTTTTAGGATAGGATTCTTGGAATCAATGGCGAAAAATAAAGAAAAGTAGGAAAAATTTCGCTTGCATGTATACATTTACAAATACTTAACTATATGACATACTATGACAAAGAGATCTTATGGTAAAATACACCGATAATGATCGAGAAGGAGCCGATGAGATGGAGAATTTGGTGAAATTAAATTGGTTTTATAGTCCGGGGAGTGACACCTTGACTGAAGAACAATTAAATTTAATTCGTCTATTAGCTCATGGCGTGTCAGATGAACAGATTGCACGCTATCTTGATGTTCCTGTTGTCGGTGTAGAGATGCATTTAGAGCGCATTTTTAAGAAGCTAGACGTGACGAATCGTACTCAGGTGCTAGCGAAAGCCGCAAAATGCGGTATTATTTAAAGACGGCGCTTGGCAATGGAAAGACGCAATTTATTCATGTTTTCCAGAAATTCGTCAGGGTTTTTTAATAGCATGCCCACATAGAGCAAATCGGCAATCGCCAAATGTACGAGGCGAGAAGCCATTGCTTCCGAACGGTATTTTACTTCCTGGCCCATGCCATGTAATACAATATCAGCTTTTTTACTTAAGGGAGAATGAAGATAACTGGTGATCGCAATGACGGTCGCCTTATTTTTTTTGGCAATTTCCACAGATTCTAAGATATCAATATTAGAGCCCGTATGAGATACGGCAATTACCGCATCGGTAGGTTTTAGTAAAGAAGCCGAAGTAATTTGCATGTGTATATCAGAATAGGCTTTTATGGGTTTGCCAAAACGGATGAAGCGACTTTCAATATCATAGGCGATAATGGCAGAGATGGCGAAACCGTATACATCAATTTTTCTGGCTTGGCTCAAGACATCTACTGCTTGCTGCAGTGCTGTAAAATCAAGTAATTTTAGGGTATCTTGCAAGCTGTCAGAGATTGTTGTAAAGAGTTTGGCTGCAATTAAATCGAAAGAGTCGCCTTGTTTCACTTCTTGCACCACAGAGTCCATGGGACTAAAAATCTCACTGGCCAAAGCAATTTTGAGGCTCTGCAGACCGCTATAGCCTAACTTGCGGCAAAAACGCGAAACAGTGATTTCGGCGCTTTTGGTTGCATCCGCAATTTCTGAAATGGTTTGCTGTACGACTTGATGGGGCGATTGGATAATATAGTCGGCGATTTTCCGTTCTGATTTTGTAAAGTTTTGATAGCCGCTGCGCAGCAAAGGCAAGCAGGGAGTGGGAATGGTCGGTTCGGTCATAAGTACGCTCCTACAATCAATTTCCAAAATAAAAACAGTATTTTTTATTATACTAGTGAATTCGTACGGTAAAACAACAGTTCATCTAATTCGAATGCTAAGCTTCTTTTTCCTTTAAATTGTGAAAAAAATATCTTTGTGCAATAGATAAGAATTTTGCAAAAATAATTATTGCGTGAATAAATAAGTTCCGCTACAATATAGTTAAATGATATAGTGCAATCATTTTTATATTAAAAAAAGAAAAAAGTATATCATTTTTCTGATTGTCTGTTTCAGAGGAAAGGTGGGACGAAAGCGAAGAACAGACGTGATGATGGTTTATTGAATTGAGGAGGGGCTATTTTGAGTACACAAGTACAAGAACCAAAAACAAAAGCGCGTTATGGCGTAGCCGTTTTAATGCTGGCGGCAATTGCAATTAATTATCTGGACCGGACTTGTATGTCCGCCGCAGCGCCAACCATGATGAAAGATCTTCATATCGGTACAACAGAAATGGGTATTATAATGTCTGCTTTCTTTTGGAGCTACGCTGCTTTTCAGATTCCAGCTGGTTGGCTGGCTGACCGTATCGGTCAGAGAATTTGCCTTCCTATCGCAGTTATCTGGTGGTCTTTAGCAACAGCAGCTACGGCTGGAGCGAAATCTGTGAGTGCATTAATTGGCGCCCGCGTATTTATGGGCATGGGCGAAGCCGGTGTATATCCTTGTAATGCTGGGATTACGGCTAAATGGTTTCCTGATAAGGAAAGAGGTCGTGTAACAGCACTCTTTGATAGCGGCAGTAAATTCGGTACAGCTTTTACGATGCCTTTCGTTGCCTGGATGGTTGCAGTGTATGGCTGGCAGCTTCCCTTTATTGTCTGCGGCGCTGTAGGCTTACTGTGGGCCGTCGCTTGGATGGCTTATTATCAGGACCCGGAAAAATCCAAATATGTAAATCAAGCTGAATTAAAGTATATCCGTGAGGGACAAGCGAAAAAAGAAGGTATTGATAAAACGCAGCCCATGAAATGGTATGAACTTTTGAAATACCGTAATGTAGTGGCCATGTGTCTAGGTTTCTTCTTATTTAATTATGCGATTTATTTCTTTATTACTTGGTTCCCCACTTATTTGGTAAAAGACCGCGGTATGCAGCTTATGACGATGGGCTGGGCGGCCATGCTTCCTCCTCTCTGCGGCATTTTGGCACAGTGGTGCGGCGGTATTTTAACAGATTATATGTATGCGAAAACGGGTAATTTAACTCGTTCCAGAAAAATTAATCTCGTCTGTGGTATGCTTCTAGCTACTTCGATTGCTTTTGCTGGTCTAGTAGAATCCAATGTAGTAGCGATTGGTCTTCTCTGCGTGTCCTATGGCGGCTTGGCTTTTGCTGCTGCAGCTCTTTGGTCGTTGCCTGGCGACGTAGCGCCTCGCAATATGACTTCCGTGCTTGGCGGTATTCAAAACTGTGCTTCCAATATCGGCGGTATTTTAGGACCGATTGTTACAGGTTATATTATTGCTACGACTGGTAACTTTATGGTGGCTCTGGCCATTTCCGGCGGTTGCTGCTTGTTGGGCGCCTTGACTTATGCTTTCGTACTGCAAGAAATTAAACCGATTCAAGTTGAAGAAAAAGCAAGCTAAATCATAGGTGTGTAATCCGTTCTGACTGTCAGATAGTTTTCTTATCTGGCAGTCAGGATTTTTTCACCTAGTTTTGTTATGTGTGAAAGGATGAGAAAAATGAATTCAACAGTTTGGCTGGGAATTGATATTGGAACAACCGGCGTCAGAGCTGTCGCTTATGAGCCGAATGGAAATTGCTTAGGTTCGGCTGATAAGCAGTATCCTCTGTACACACCGTATCCCGAGTGGGCGGAACAAGATCCTGATGAAATTGTCGGTGCTACGGCCCATGTAATTCGGAGTGTGGCAGCTACTTTAGCTGCACAAGGTCGTCAAGCTGATGGAATTGCTTTTAGTTCTGTTTTTCATAGTTTTTTAGCTTACGATAAAACAGGTAGACCGATTACCAAGTTGATGACTTGGGCCGACAACCGCAGTTCTAAAATTGTGAGTGAATGGAAGAAAACGCGGTCTGATTTATTAGAAGTATATCGGCGTACAGGCTGTCCGACTCATCCTATGTACCCGGCAACTAAAATTGCTTGGCTACGTC
>URQW01000017.1 GCA_900550105.1 uncultured Pelosinus sp. | reverse complement strand
TTATGAAAAACAACATGCCGAGCTTTTCCATCGACACTAAAGGAATTCTCATAGACTTGCACTTCTTCTTTTTCAAAGAGTTCTTCGTCTTTAAATTGATATAAATCAGCATATTCCTTGGGAACTAGATCGTAGGCCGATTTTCCAATAATAGCTTCTTTACTTAAACCCATAAATTTTTCATATGCTTTATTACATCCCATATAAGTTCCACTATAATCTTTTACAAAAATCGGTATAGGAACTAAATCAAACATGATCCAAAAATCTAAATCTTTACAAGCAATCAATTCATTGATTTTTATGGACCTCAGATCTAATTCCACTGCCGCTCACTCCTCATGATTTGAATTCATTGTATAAATTCTACTCTTGCTTATCTAAGTCCTATAAAACATAAAAAAAGAACCATGTATCACGCATGGCTCTCCACTTTTGGGGAATTTATCTTATGGTAGAAAATAAAAGTTCCATTACATGGACTGACTTTTTCCCGCCAAGATTGATTCCATTGGCGCAAGCTACGCAGTAACAGGCCACCTTCTCTGTCGTAATAGCGTTAAAGTGGCTTTTCATGCTCGCAACCTTTGCTTCATCAGTGTACGGTTGAAAGAGTTTTGGGGGAAGATTCTCACCAAACCGTTTAGGAGCAAACTCGTTATAGTAAGTAGGCGGTATCTGCAAAATACTAGTGCCACAAAAACGAGTTTCATCATAGTTTTCTGGAAGTTCAACGATCTGAATATTCATTTTACTCATAAGCTCACGAACAGCCTCTTGCTCGGACCGTTTGTCATAAGCACGCCAACAGTCCTGTAGCGTTATCGCTTCGCCATGATAGTTAGGAAAAGGGAATTGTGCATCTTGTACAATCAGTTCCCAAATTGAAACCACTTTACGTGCTTTGGAAGATTCATCACAAAAGGCAGAACACGTATTACAAATACATACTGCAGTATCTTCTTTTGTTAATAATTGCAGATTGCCTCGACAGCACCCAGTTATGGTCATATCATAGCGATTACGAATATATTCCGCTACCTGTTTTGCAGTTTCCGGATATCCGGCAGTAAATTTACAGCTAGGAAAATAAACTAGAGCCATATATCGCATCTCCTTAAAGTGTACATGAATCACCTGAATGTAATTGTTTAGCGATTACCGTCACATACTGCTCTCGCCACCATGCACCAATTTCTTTCCCTTGTAAAGTCGCAGGAGCAACTACACCTTTAGGTAAGACCATTACAGCCTTTAGTGGTTCTAATTGAGGAATCTGTAACTTTGCTGATCTAGTAATAAGATCAAACTCTTCGATGGTAAGAGAACCACGCCTTAATTTATTAATGGTATCTACGATCTTCTCTGGCGTGGGATGTTTTAAAATGCCAATGACCTGGCTGACCGTAACGGCCGCCTCCAGCCAGCCGCCAGGCAGTGTCATTCTATCATTCCATACTTCTAAACGCTCTTTATCTAGCACTAAGCCTAGCGTTGCAAACCTCACCTTTGAATTTTGTGTAGCTTTTGCTATAGAATCTAGCACAGCCATTATTTTTTCAAATTCGCCAAAAGACAAAGCTGCGACCTCATTAAATATGCTCTGCAATAAATCAGTTTTTTCCAGAACCCGAAAAAATTGACCTGGCTCCGGCGCTTCCGCCAAAACGACTTTCAATTCATGAATCACTCGCTCTACAGGCTCATGAGCAAGCTCTGCTTGCGCCGCTCTAGCAAGCGAGAGCGTATCGCCGTCGATGGCAAAACCCAAACGGGCAGATTGTGCGGCCAATCGCAAAGCGCGCATTGGATCATCAGAAAAATGCTGTCCTGTCGCTCTAAGAACCTTGGCGTCTATGTCCTTTCTCCCCTGGAAAGGATCGATAATTTCTCCTGTTAAAATATCCAAGGCCATAGAATTTACCGTAGTATCACGTCTAAAGAGATCTTCTTCAATCGTAATCTTGGGCTTCGCTGATATTTTAAAGCCTTTGTAGCCGCTGCCTACTTTTTGCTCAGTGCGTGCAAAAGCAACTTCGCGTTTTACACCGCCGATCACTAAGTGAAACACGGGAAAAGCCTTGCCAATATCCTCCGCTTCGGGAAACAACATTTGAAAGTTCTTCCTCACCATGCCAACAACACTATAGTCAATATCCTTCGACGGCCTTCCCATAAACTGATCGCGAACTGAACCACCCACTCTAAAAACACGTCCACCATTTTTTGCAACAATCTCGGCAAACTCTCTTTCTGTTAACCCATTAGCGCTCATACTTTACGTTTCCTCTCTACATTTCAGCTCTTCCGAGTTTACACACTCTTTTTAAAAACCATTACCACTTTGAAAATCCCACTTCCTTGATCTTATGTAGCTTGCCTTTTATCTTGGTTACCAAAAGCGCCTTCATGACAAGCTCGCCCTTATCCCCAAGAATCTCTACATAAGAACAAGTATCTTGAATATCGATAATACCAATATCGCTTCCGCTAATACCATCAATGGCGGTAATGGCTCCCAATATATCGCCTGGCCTTAGCTTCGTCTTCTTACCTGCATTGATGCGAATTCTAGTAATGTGTCGATTTAGTTTTTCGCTCTTATCAATTTTTAGTACAGGTTCCCTTTTCTCACCCTTATTAAAAATCACTTTTCCCTCTGCTACTTTCTCGGCTGTCGGGATTTCTTGCTGCGGAATCTTATAATGAATATACTCCTCTAGTTCGTGTAAAAGCTTATATTCATTATTAGTTACAAAAGTAATAGCCGCCCCTGTCTTGCCCGCTCATCCTGTCCTGCCAATTCGATGAACATAGCTTTCCGTATCGAAGGGCATATCATAATTGATTACTAGCGATATATCGTCGACATGAATTCCCCTTGCCGCCACATCTGTCGCAACAAGAAATTGGAATTCTCCCCGTTTAAAATTCTGAATAGCTTTGAGCCGATCCTTTTGTTCCATTCCTCCGTGCAAGCTTTGACAAGAGTACCCCGCCTGCTTCATATGCTGAATAACAGCTTCTACTTTGTCTCTGGTATTACAGAAAAGGATGCAACTAGCAGGTCTTTCCATGTAGGTGATTTCAGTAATTAGCTGTAACTTGCCAGCTTCTTCTACTTCATAATAAGCCTGCCGAATATTTTCCACACTCGGACTTGTTGAAGCAACTTCTATTGTGATCGGATCTTTCATATATTGCTGGCAAATTTCCTGAATCCGATCTGACATTGTAGCAGAAAACAACAGCGTGAGCCTATTGGCAGGTAATACTTTGATAATCGCTTCCACCTGTTCGATAAACCCCATATCGAGCATTTTATCTGCTTCATCAATAATTAGATACCGTACTTCTGCCAAATTCATATGCTTTCTTTCAATATGATCTAAGGTTCTCCCTGGCGTACCAACAATAACATGGACTCTTTGCCTTAATTCTCGTCTTTGCATTTCCATAGCTTGTCTGCCAAAAACGGCAGCACATCTCACGCCTCTAAATCTCCCGATATTGGAAATCTCCTGCTTTAATTGTACCGCCAATTCTCTAGTCGGCGTAAGAACTAGTACTTGGGGATTTTTCTGCTCTATTTGAAGTTTTTCACAAACCGGAATGGCAAAAGCCGCTGTCTTACCACTCCCCGTTTGAGATCTTACGATAATATCTTGTTGCGCTAAAACTAAGGGTATTACTTTTTCCTGAACTGTAGTAAGAGTCTGATACCCCAACATATTTAAAGCCTTTGTTATTTCTTTACTAAAAACATAACTTGCCATATATTGATCATCCATTACACTATAAACCTCATTTTCCCAAATTATCCCTTCGCCTTAAATACAATTTGAACTTTGGTGCCTTGCGATAAAACACTATCGATGGTAAGCTGTCCGCCTACCTCTTCCGCCCGTTCCTTCATAATCTGCAAGCCCCGATGAACAATCGAACAATTCGCCACAGGTTCAAACCCACAGCCATTATCACTAATAATTACGACAAGATTCCCCGCCTCAATCTGCATACATATTTGTACCTGACTCGCTTTGGCGTGTTTGCGGATATTAGTCAAAGCCTCTTGAATAATCCGCATCAATTGGACTTCTACATTCTTACTAATAAAATTAGACAGCGGCTTGTCCGGTAAATTGAGAACAAGGGTAATACCATAGGCCTGTTCATACCAACGAAAATACTTTTGCAGTGTTGCCATAAAATCATTGTTCTCTGCTTTACCACTGTTTAGACTAACTATAGATTCCCGTACATCATCATGCGCAACACGGAGTGTTTCTTTCAACTTCTCAACTAGTTTCTTCGCATTTTCAATCTGCCTATTTTCCATAAATAAACTAAGAGATTCCAGCTCAAGTAACAAATAACTCCATATCTGCCCTGATCCATCGTGAAATTCCCGTCCGAGTCGATTGCGTTCCGCCACAATAGCGAATGCTTTTTGCTGCTCAATCAGTTGAGCCTGATCCTGTTTTTGTCTGGTAATATCCTTCACTAAAATAATACGGCCAAAGGATTTCTTCCCCAAAGTTTGTAAAGGGATTTTCGTTAATTGATAAAAGGAACACTTCTGCGACTGCTGTCGTTGCGCTTCCAACATGTATATACCGGCTTTGCTGTCAACCTCGGCCAAAGGCGGCCAAGTAACGGCAAGTTCTTTAAAATCCGTACCGATCGTTATTTGAAGATCACGCAGCATCTGCTTGGCACTCGCATTAATATCGACAATATAATCCTCTTTATCAACAAAGAAAATTCCCTCCACAACATGTTCCATCGCAACAGCTTGCGCCATAGGCAAACTATTATACAAGTGTAGGCGATAATAAATCCAAGTTACTACAGCACCATTAAGTAAAAAACCAAGAGGCAGAATAATATCTGCTTTCACCTCAAGGCGCCATAAAATAAAGCTGCACCAAGAAAATACTACCGCCAGAGAATACCATAAAGCCTGCCGTCGCCGTAAGCCAACGGAAGTAGCGATCCAACGCACCGAAAGGATCGTGGCAAAAATCCCCAGCATGAAAGCATATCCCATCAAAACCATATGTCCTACGCCCCAACCAAGTACAACTGCCGGCCCTTCCAGCCAAGCTTTTTGCCAAATCAGCTCCTGCCAATTTGATAGTAGCAACAGCACAATGCAAAGAAAACTCCCGCCACAAAACTTGGTAACAGTATCTACCTCTTTCTTCTGATTACTGATCTGCCAGACAAAAATAGGCCAACAACAAGCTAACAAAACACCTGCCAGTTTCAAAGTAATAACCCAAAACAGCTTATCTTCAAGATTCGCACTAGTACTATAAAATATGATTCCCAAGAGCCAAACAACTTTGCATCCCTGTGAAATAGACGCCATCATGGCCCCCGGAAGTTTGCGAAATTGCCAAGTATACACTGCCATAGCTTCTAGTAGCACAATAACGAGTAAATAGAATTTTATATTTTCAATAGGATAATAGGTTTGAATTAACACAACAAGACTTTTCCTTCCTCCACCTAAACAAAACACGCAATACTTCGGCTGAGTGGTAAATTCATCTAGCTGTTCTACTTATTTCTAAGAAATAAGAAAAAAAACCTGCTTAAGTAATACAAGGCCGTCATATTTTCGGTAAGTAGATACATATTCATCGTATCATATTCGCTGATAATCTGGGATCCTCTGAAATACCTTAATTCGCTTCTATAATCAACAAATAAATTGCGCCAAAAAGCACCATGCGGCTTCGCATGGTGCTTAACTTTTCACGTTTTATATAGCATGATTTTGTGATAAACTCCTGATATTTAGTACCCGAATGGCATTAAGAATGGCAATAACCGAAACTCCCACATCGGCAAAAACGGCAGTCCACATACTGGCTAAGCCTACGGCTCCCATTACTAGAACAATCCCTTTCACACTAAGGGCGAAAACAATATTTTGCTTTACGATAGTCAGGGTTTTCTTTGATACTTTTATGGCTGTAGCAATTTTCGAAGGTTCATCGGTCATAATGACTACATCAGCAGCCTCAATGGCTGCATCAGATCCTACTCCGCCCATGGCAATACCAATATCGGCTCTGGCTAGAACCGGAGCATCATTTACCCCATCCCCCACAAAAACCAACTTTCCCTTTTCTGATTTCTGTGCAAATACTTCCTCTAATTTTGTTACCTTATCAACTGGCAATAATTCTGTATAGACCTTATCAATTCCTAGTTTTTTCGCAACATGCTCGCCAATTGATTTTGAGTCGCCTGTCAACATCACGGTTTGCTTAACCTTGGCAGCTTTTAAAGCTTGAATCGCTTTTGCTGCATCATTTTTAATTTCATCGGCAATTACGATATAACCCATATATTTCCCATCAACGGCAACGTGAACGACTGTGCCGATCATTTCTCCTTGGAAATAGTTAATCTGCATTTTTTCCATCAGCTTATCATTACCAGCTAAAACTTCTTGACCTCGTACGCGGGCTTGAACTCCCTGGCCTGGAATCTCTTTAACATCAGCGATGACAGAATGGTCAATTGCTTTACCATAAGCTCGCTTCAGCGAAAGAGAGATCGGATGGTTAGAATAATTTTCCGCATAGGCGGTTACTTCCAACAGCTCTTCTCGGCTCATTACTTTCGATTGAACTTCCTGAACATTAAAGACACCTTTTGTTAAGGTTCCTGTTTTATCAAAAACAACAATCTCTGTCTGCGCCAAAGCTTCTAGATAATTGCTTCCTTTTACCAGAATACCTAGCTTAGATGCTCCGCCAATCCCCCCAAAGAAACTAAGTGGAATAGAAATGACTAAAGCGCAGGGGCAAGAAATAACTAGAAAAGTAAGCGCTCGTACAAACCATTTTGTAAACGCCTCATCACTGTAAAGCAACGGAGGAATAAGAGCCAATAAAATTGCTAAAACAACTACGCTAGGCGTATAATACCTTGCAAATTTTGTAATAAAATTCTCTGAATTTGATTTCTTACTGCTAGCATTTTCCACCAAATCGAGAATCTTGTTAACGGTAGAATCACCAAATTCTTTCGTAACACGAGCCGTAAGCACCCCATTAACATTAATACAGCCACTCAGCAGCTCAGAGCCCACAGTAACTTCTCTGGGAATCGATTCGCCGGTTAGGGAAGACGTATCAACCATTGAGTTTCCTTGAACTACTATCGAATCCAGCGGTATTTTCTCGCCTGGTTTGATTATGATGGCATCACCAACTAACACTTCATCAGGATCAACTCTGACAATTTCCTCGCCACGACGCAGGTTTGCATAGTCTGGACGAATATCCATCAGGCCAGCTATCGACTTTCTTGATTGATTGACCGCATAGCTCTGGAACAACTCGCCCACCTGATAAAACAGCATAACTCCCACGGCTTCCTCAAAATCGCCGATGGCAAAAGCGCCTACAGTGGCAATAAACATTAAAAAGTTTTCATCAAAAATATCCCCGCGCATTATATTTTTTAAGGCCTTTAAAACTACATCGCCACCAATAATGAGATATGCCAGCAGAAACATAGCAAGATTTAGTGCTATATTGTCCCACTCACCAAAGAAAGAAACAGCATAGATTACGGCACCTCCAAGCACTCTAACAAGCCGTTTTTTGTTGTTCATCGCCTTCACCTCACTAAGCCTTTTCGACTTTAACCTCTGGTTCGATATTATGAATAACTCTTTTTGCTGCTTCAACTACACGGTCCATATTTTCCCGCTCAGATTCTATATTCATTTTCATTGTCATAAAGTTTACTGAAACAGATTTTACATCTGATAAATTACTAATAGCATTTTCAATTTTGGCAGCACAATTGGCACAATCAAGACCGATTAGTTTAAATGTTTTTTTCATGATTAAATCCCCCTATTCAGTTGAATATTTGTTCAACCTTTTTATTTTTATAACAGTTGAATATATGCTCAACTGTTACTCTTAGTATAGTTGAACAAATATTCAACCGTCAAGTGTTTCTTGTATTTTGACAAAACTTTTTCAGACAACTATAATACAAATAAAATAATGCCTAAAATGAAGGTGATGTTATATGGAACACAAAGACACCGACTGTGAAATTATCCATGTTGAAGTGGTTGATCGGGTCCGCGCCAAAATGCCTAATGAGCCAATATTAAACGAAGTATCTACCTTATTTAAAATCATGGGTGACAAAACAAGAAGCCATATCCTTTGGGCATTAGATCAAAATGAAATGTGCGTCTGCGATTTAGCAGCATTGCTCAACATGACAAAATCAGCAATTTCTCATCAACTTAGACTCCTCCGCGAAGCAAAATTAGTTCGCTCTCACCGTGAAGGGAAAAACGTATTTTATATGCTAGATGATAATCACGTCAGAGATATTTTTGAAAAAGCATTTGAACATATTATTGAGAAGAACAATAATCATACTTGTTAGGCTTAGCGTATTTAAACCGCACTTAATCTTCACAAAACGGAACTCAAACAATAAAAGCTGCACCGACTCGCGTTGGTGCAGCTTTCAGACTGTAGACCAAAAGACTAATCACTTCTCAGCTATGATAAAATTATGAGGAAGTACATGCCTTATCTTTATGTTGCAAACTTATATCGCCTGTTTTCTGTCTAACTCTTGATACCTTGCAAATACAGAGGCCAAAGCGTATTCATCGGCTGTTTCGAATGGTATATGCTGCAAATAATAAACTCGCATATTATCTGCTCACACTTTATGCTTTTGACAATACCCCACTACGCACTAGATCAACGCGCTCAGAATCAAACACCGTTTCCACGTAACGACACATCATCAGCACCCGATTGGCATCCTGTTCTTCTGGAATCCCGATATGAAAATTTTCCAATGAACAAATTCCATAAAGCAAATCTAGTGATCGTATTTCTTTTTCCATTTCTGGCGATATTGTCACCACTGTCTCGACCGCATCCATAAGGCACTCAAAATTGTGATTACCTGGGGTGACACCGTATAGTTCGCATAAAGCAATCAGATAGTTTTCGAGCGCCATCGAGGCAATATTGAAGACCACACTGGCTGAGCTTTTTTTCTCCAAAAACTGGTTTGCCCGATAATGATACATTTTCGCACTATGATACTTATCCTCAAAGGATTCCATGTCAATAGTCATCATATTCCTCCTCATTTTGAACACGTTTTCGTCAGTTCTAATAAACGAACGAAAACGTGTTCTCTTAATCATGAAGCTACGCCAAACTTAAATTAAGCAATTGACCAATACGGTACCATTCATTTAGGAGTCTATCCATAAAACACATAGGGGTATCAATGAACCGTAGCCGGGTTCATTGATACCCCTATGTATCTAGTAATAAAATGTTATAATGTTATTAACAACTTTACATTAAACCCAAACAACTGTCAATAGAGTCTAGTAAAATGTAACAAAACGCAAAAATTAAGCTAAATATACTGCAATCAAATTTACTGATCGGGGATGCATATTGTGAATGAAATGTACAAGGATCAACTCGCTAAGGCTTTAGCCAAATATGCTGCTGTTCCTGAAGATGAGCTATTAAAATTTGGGGCCATTGCCCAGCCAGTTGCGCTAAAAAAGAACCAATATTTTATTCGGGCGGGGGAAAAAACGCCTTGGTTTGGTTTTGTTCTTTCTGGAGTCTTTCGTTGCTATCATATTGGTCAAAACGGCGCTGAGTACACGAAACATTTTTTTATGGAAAATGATTTTATGACGGCAAATAGTCGCTCGTTGATTGATAATGAATTTGTTCAAAAAGAATCGGATTACTATTTTGAGGCTTTAGAGGATGCAAATGTCTTATCTATTGAACAGCACGAAAAGCAGCGACTAACACATGTTTGCTGGCAAACCGTGTTTAGCAAAGAAATTGAGCGAGTGCATTCCATTGAAGAACGCCGGATTCGGCAACTCATGCTAGATGATGCCGAGGCGCGCTATTATGATTTTTTACGGGACTTTCCCGGCCTTGATAAACGGATTAAACAAACATATATTGCATCCTATGTAGGAATTTCACCAGTTTCACTTAGCAGAATTAAGAATCGTTAACCTATGTTAATGCAAGTAACAGCACTTTTTTGTATAGTGTAAATAAAATTATACAAAAGAGGTGCTGGAAATGAATCCACGTTATGAGCAGGGTTTGAAAAAGTTTAAAAGTATTTTTGGTGAAGATCAGGCCAATGCATCACTTAAAGAAATTGAGGCTATTGCGCCCGATTTTGGTAGACACATTGTAGAATTTGCCTTTGGGGATATTTTTCAAAGAGGAGTTCTCAGCTTAAAACAAAGAGAAATGATATTAATTACGGCTTTGACAACACTTGGTACTGAAGATTGGCTCGGGGCTCATATCAGAGCAGGGCTAGATGCCGGAATTACGCCATCAGAGATAGTAGAAACGATTGTTCATACCTCTTTGCCAGCAGGCCTGCCGCGTGTATTAAACGCCCTGAAGGTTGCCAAACTAGTATTCGCTGAGCGAGGGATTCAGTAGTATTTTATTTACAGCCAAATATTTTTAAGTCATTCCATAGTAATACTGCCGAATTAGACGGTGTTCCTTCAAAATCGTCTGTAAAATCTTTGTAATGTTTTGCTCCTAAATGAGTATATATTCCTTCAGCCCGGTCATTTCCTTTTACAATGCAAATAGACATTTTTTCATATCCGCTATTATAGGCATATTCACCAGTTGCAAAAATCATTTTTTTCCCGATTCCATGACCTTGTACTGTTTGTAAAATATGTAATGAATCAAGTAGTAAACATTTATTTATATCGTCATATGGCTTGTAAGCTGAAAAACCAATGATTCTATCATTGTCATCTATTGCTACAAATGCACCTTGCCGCTCTATATGAATATACGCCAGCCACTTTTCTGCGGAATGTTCATAGGTCAGACTTTCCAAAAAGGCTTCTGATAAAATACCTTGATATGTAATCTTCCAGTTATCTGTATATATCTTAGCAATTTCTTGTATATCACAGTCCCGTATCGGTCTAATAATCATTTGCATTCTACTCTCTTTTCTAAAAGTAATACAGTTATAACATCAATTTTGCCACTCTATCAAACAACCCTCACGGCATTTTCTTTGATTCCTGCCACTAATTCTACAATTCGCTGCTGCTTTGTTTTATCAAAGATTTTAATAAAGCTGACAGGCTTATCAAATGGCGGTTTCATCAGTTCAGCCATATTTTCGACATAACCATTTCGCACAATATAATCTATGATCTTGTTTACAAAAACAATTTGCATTTGGCTTAGCGATTGGTCATTGATAAACTCTGAGAAAACTGCCATGGCTGCCTCATACTCTAATTTGGCAATCTTACGCACGAGTAATCCAAAGGGCGTATCACCAAAGGCTCGCTCATATTCATTCTTACTACCAAGTTCACCTGTAAAAATCCGTTCTAAATTCTCATAATCAGTTGCCGTTAAAGGAATATTATTTCTTAATTTATAGATGGCAATGCTGTCTTTATTCTTTTCAATATAGCGATTCACTTTCAGCTTATAGTCCTCAAAGTCATCACCTGTATCAATCGTTGTCCCTTCTTTAGTCCCTAAAATATGATCTGATAAATTCGTATAGATGATATTCTTTTTTCCATCGTCTATGATAAATTTAATTAAATCACGCAACTCAGCTCGAACAAATTCAAAGGATAGCAGATCCGTATCCTGCCAAAACTCTTCCGACTGGATAGTATGAATGACTTTTATTTTTGCCTTTACCTGCGGCATTCTGATTTTTTTAGCCAAT
The DNA here is from genome assembly GCA_900550105.1 of uncultured Pelosinus sp. Taxonomy (GTDB): domain Bacteria; phylum Bacillota; class Negativicutes; order UMGS1260; family UMGS1260; genus UMGS1260. The sequence continues at coordinate 33,201 of URQW01000017.1, read as the reverse complement.
CGCAATCCAATATTCATTAATTGGCTCTTACTGCGCTTAAAATAAGGCAATGACTCAATCTGAGATAATATTAAACCATACATTAAATTATCAAAGCTCTTCGCATACTCATCCGTCTCGTCCATATAAATAAGCGGTGCAAGATGATCAATCAGATTATGTTTATCCTGATCATTTAAGCAAACAAAAGCTTCCTGTTTCTTATAGGCTTCCACATGCTGCCTTTGTAATCGCACTGCAACAAGCTCATTGTTCAGGCCTTGAACTTGACCTGCTACTATCGCTACTAAATTATTACGCCAAGTCTGGTAGACCTCCTCGTCAAAAGTAGCCTCCTGCAAATGATATATAAGCTTGACTCTTTTCGTAAAAATAGCTTCTGTCAGGCTTTCCCCGTCACGTGATTCGATTCCCTGCGGTTTTTGCCGGAAAAATTCAAAGTTGCCCAGATAATCAAAGATATAAAAACATTCCTTATCACGCTCAACGCCAAATAAATCCTTACAAAGACGCGTACCTCGTCCGATCATCTGCCAAAATTTCGTTTTGGAACGTACCTTCTTAAAAAACACTAAGTTTACGATTTCCGGTACATCAATCCCTGTATCAAGCATATCAACTGAAATAGCGATCTGCGGATATTTTTCAGCGATTTTAAAACTAGCAATTCGGTCTTGCGCATAATTTATTTTATTATCAATAATTTGAGCAAACTTCCCCTTATATTGGGGATATAATTTATTGAACCGCGTTTCGATATACTCAGCGTGTTTGTGATTGGCAGCAAAAATAATCGTTTTACCAAGTTTATCCCCGCCAGAAACCTTTATTCCCCGATCCATAAGGTGTTCTAACACATAATCAACCGTATTCTGATTGAAAATAAACTCATTCATAGCTGGTGAGGGAATAAAATCAGGCATTTCGCCATCCTCATCGGTAAAATCTTCTTCGTATCGTTCCTTCTCTTCCGGCGAAAGGTTATCGTAAGTAATACCTTCCTCTAAAAACTGTGTGCGTACTTCAATATTATAAAACGGTACAAGCACCTGATCTGTAGCAACGGCTATTTCATAAGGATAAGCATAAGTGGGCACACCGCGCTCCATCTCAAAGAAATCATAGGTATTACGGTCAACATCCGTCTTTGGTGTTGCTGTCAAACCAACGATATAGCCGTCAAAATATTCAAAGATAGCTCGATACTTTTTAAAAATACTTCGATGGGCTTCATCGACAATAATCAGATCAAAGTGAGCTGGTGTAAAAAGCTTTTTCCCATCGTCATTTTTCACTGTATCAATCGAATTTAAGATAGTTGGATAAGTAGAAAAAACAATCCGAGCATTTTTATCATCTTTGCCATTCAAGAGATTACAAAGCGACATATCCGGTAAATACGTTTTAAAGTCATCCTTGGCCTGCTTTACTAGGGCAGTGCGATCCGCTAAAAACAGTACATTCGTTATATAACCGCTACGCGATAAAACATCGGTCAAACTTGATGCCGTTCTGGTCTTTCCCGTACCAGTAGCCATGACAAGCAACGACTTTCTGTGACCTATCTCTATATTATCGCAAACAGCGCGAATCGCTTCCTTTTGATAATAGCGGTCTGTAATACTGTCGTGAATCTTTACTTCACTCAACTTTTTCCGCTGCGTTCTACGACTCATTAGCTTCTCTAGATCAGCCTTGGAAAAAATGCCGCTAACCTTTCGATCTGGGCCTGATGCATCATCCCAAATATAGCACTCAAAGCCATTCGTCATAAACATAATGGGCCGTCTGCCAGTCATCGCTTCAAGGCAATCTGCATACAGATTTGCTTGATGAATACCTACTTTTGGATCTTTTGATGTGCGCTTTGCTTCAATTATCGCCAGAGGCAAGCCATCTTTGCCATATAAAACATAGTCGGCATAGCCTTTGCCTTCATTATTTTTCATACCAACAAGCTCGACTTCTTCCTTCACATCATCGCCGAAAACCCAGCCAAGCAGCTTTAAGTCAACATCAATATAGCGCTTACGAGTCTGAAACTCTGATAAATCTTCAGGCGTAAAAGCTCGTTCTTCTTTATGCTGCGCTTTTTGCTCTGTTAAAGCTTCGCTCATTGCGGCAATCTTAGCAAGCAGCTTTTCAATTTCAGTATCTTTTTGCTGGATCAAAGTATCATCGACAACCACTTTTGCCTGTGGTATTTTCGCTTCCTCAAAAAAGCGTTCTTCATAATTCGCACCATAGCAATAGTCAAGCCATTGAATAAATTCAAACAAGGCTCGCAACGACAATACAGCATCAGCTTGACTGACGGCTTTTCCGGTATGTACTGACAAATTGCCCAACTTAATAATATAAGGCAGCTTACCCCAGGTTTTATCATCCATGGCAAAACGAAAGGACGGCTCATGAATTAAAGCCTGCAAATTATCTTTATAGGGCATACTGATTGTGTTATCAGCTGAATATACCCATTTCACAGCAAGCTCCAGTGTTTTTCTGGCCCCAATGGCGGCCATAGACGGCGAAGTCACAAGTACCGATTCAGCTTCGACCGCCGCAGATGCAAATAGTTTATATTCAGCTTGTCCCTGTAAAAAATCAAAATTTGCAGACATACATTCACCTCATATTATTCGAAATACTGGCTCATCAAACTGTCAAATAAGTATTGGCTTTCGTCTATTGCTTTTTGTACAAGCGCTTTTTGTTCTTCAATTTTAGTAACGATAGCGGCAAATTTGTTTTGAAGAGAAAGAGGAGGAAGGGGAATATTCACCTCTTTTAGTTTACTTACCGTTAATCCCGGCTGCGCTGCACCAGATGCTAGTCTATTGAGATTTAGCTTTTTTAGTATATGAAATAAATATTTCGGATTAATTGCAACTCTCGGACTCACAACAATTGCATGTTCAGTTGCGTAAAATTCCCCTTGAGCAAACTGTACATTACCACATAAAGCACCTTGTCGACCAATTAGTGAATATGTACCTACATGTGAGTGCTTCTCTACATAGCCTCTGAGGCCATTACCACCAAAACAAGGGTACTTGTATCGATGATTAAAGTTGTGTATTTGGGCCGCTGCAATATATTTTCCAGATTTCAAACAGCTAAACATTCCTAATGCTTTTACTTCCCACCCTTGTTCATTAAGCATCGGATCGCCAAACATATCATAAAAGGTAGCCTTAATCAGATTATCCAATTCTGCCAAATGTTTTTTATGAAGTTGTATCAACTCCGATGCAGCATCAAGAGTTTGAGCAATTTTCTTTTGAACTTCAAAGGGAGGGAGAGGAATATTTATTTTTAATAAATTTGCTTTTGTTAAGCTTGGTATTGTTACTGTAGTATTTAATTTTTCAAAATTAAAGTTCACACAAAAATAATATAAGTATTTGGGCAATAAGAATTCTTCTTTTACTTTTATTCCAAATGCAGTATCTACATTCCAAAACTTCTCTTCAACAAAAATTGGTTTATTAATATTACCTTTTCGACCGATAATCACCGTATTTTCTGCACAAATATATTTATTTGCATAACCCATAATTCCACCACTACCATAAATGGGATATGAGCCATTATCGTCAATAACATTTTTCTGCGACTTTCCATTAATAATTTCTAAGACTTCTTTCCATGGCCTTTTTTCCCACTTACTCACCAATAAGCCCCCTCAATTCTTCCATCTTGGAGCCTATATCAAGACTAAGTTCATCAAGTCGCGTCATAATGACCTGCGGAGGGTCGTACTCAATTTTTTCGTATTCAATTTCTTTATAGCGATTGATCGAAAGATCATATTCATTCTTTTCAATATCGGCTTTATCAACTAAAAAGCTTTGTTCGGTCGGCTTTCTATCAGCTTCTCCTGCTAAATGATAAAACCGCTTAATAATATCAGGTATATCGCCTGCATTGCCCAACTCAGTGCGCTTATCATCCAAAGAAAATCCATCTGACTTCATATCGTAAAACCAGACTTTATCAGTGCCGCCCGCATCTGTTTTCGTAAATACGAGAATAGCCGTAGAAACTCCAGCATAAGGCTTGAATACACCCGAAGGCATCGAAATAACAGCCTGTAATTGATGATTTTCCACGATTTCTTTACGCAAAGCTTTATGAGCTTTTGTCGTACCAAATAGAACGCCATCTGGTACAATACAGGCGCAGCGACCGCCTTTTTTCAGCATTCTAATAAATAATGCCACAAATAACAGTTCTGTCTTTTTGGTATTACAAATTGCTTTCAGATTATCGTGAATTCCCTCGGCATCGACCGTTCCCGTAAATGGCGGATTTGCTAGTATCACATCATAGGCTGAAGATATTGCGTTATTTTTAGAAACACTATCGACGTAATCAATCTTTGGATTCGTAATCGAATGAAGCATTAGATTCATCGCAGAAATCCGTAGCATCGTCCGATCCATATCATAGCCGGAAAACATATCGCTAGCAAAATGTTCCCATTGTTCGGCTGTCATCGTTGCTTCATAAGTCTCGCGAATATATTCAGCAGCTGATACAAGAAAGCCAGCCGTACCACAGGCAGGATCAACAATCTTATCCTCAGGCACCGGAGTAACAAGCCGTACCATTAAATCCCGAATATGTTTTGGCGTTCTAAACTGGCCATTTTGCCCGGCGGTGGCCAATTTTCCGAGCATATACTCATAGAGATCGCCTTTCATATCAAGGTCTTTGATATCATGTTCATACAGCTCATCAAGGCCAGTCACGATTTTTTGCAGTACCTGCGGCGTAGGAATCAAAAACATAGCATCTTGCATATAGCGGGAAAAAGCTGAGCTGTTATCGCTGTTCATGGCTTTTATAAATGGAAAGACTTTTGTTCCTACGATCTCAAAGATTTCACGAGAATCCTTATTTTTAAAATAACTCCAACGCATGGCCTGCCCCGCGGCATCCTGCGGAAAAATCTTCGGCAGCGTTTCGCCGCTGATCGCTTCAAAGCTCTCCGTCTCAAGCTCATTTTCATCAAGCGTCCGTATAAACATTAAGTATGTTAGCTGCTCTATCACGGTTAAAGGATTAGTAATTCCACCGGCCCACATATCTGTCCATATTTTATCAATCTTATTGCGTACTTCACCTGTCAGCATTTCTTCAAATCCTTTCATTACTTAACGAATACTGTTAGAGTTTTATACTTGCGATTTTCCATCCCTTTGATTCTAGCTGCTTTTGCCGAAAAGCAAGGCACGTTCTGTAAACTTTCTTTTTTATTTCCGTAAAAGTCAAGCTAAATCCTGCAAAAGATAAAAACCGCCAGTCTAATCAACTAGACTGCCCTAGCACTTTATATAATTAGACCTGATTTGACAGCTTTTTAAATCTCTGTTATAATATTATTCGTGCCACAAAGTGCGCCCGTAGCTCAGGGGATAGAGCACCGGCCTCCGGAGCCGGGTGCGCAGGTTCGATTCCTGCCGGGCGCACCAATTAAAAAGTTAAGAACCATGCAGTTTTGCATGGTTCTTTTGTTTTGCCTATTTTTAAAAATCAGCTATAGTATAAATCCTTTCAGTATTTGGGATTATTCCTGTCTTTTGACTGTTGGTAGGGCTATTAGGATAAAAATAAAAAGCCAACTGGAATTAATCCAATTGGCTTGATATAATTGCTTTTGGGAGAGTCGTATTCTCCCAAAAACTGAATAGGGGAGGTGATCGCTGATGCGATTCGAGACGAAGAGCTTTAAATTGGAAGTCTCGTTAGCCGATATCTTAGCCGTGCTTCAGATCCTTGCTAAGATTTTCGGGCTGAATCTCCGCTAGTTCAGTAGTAACCGTTCACGCCGGCCAGCGTGGACGGTTATTTCTTTATATGCCCATTATATCGATATTTATACCGATTGTACAGTAGTTTTCTGCATTTCCCATATCAACCAGTACAAACAACCTGTTCACCTTCAGTTTGAAGCTGAAACCTACCTTACTCTAACTACATAGGCTGAATCGGTTTGTGGCAGTAAGGGCAGTTCTTCCAGTAACGATCGACTTCCCTACCGCAATGTTCACACGTAGGCCGTAAAGTATGTCCACAATTCGGGCATTTATTCCCACTCGTTTTCACGTCTTTGCCGCACATATTGCAATGAAAGTCTTCTTCCACTACAGTCGCATCCACATCAATCACATCATCAGCTGCCTTGACCGGAGCTTTTTTCTTTTTACGGCCAAAGAGAAAATACATGGGGACAAATAAATACCATGCAAAAAAAGTTCCTAATGTCCATACTAGGGAATTGCCAAAATCACTGCCGCGCGAACGCGAGTCAGACCAAATCCAATAAGCGCAAAGCAAGCCAATTAAAAAACCGATAGAAACCACGTTTTTCCCTCCCTAAAACAAAACATTATACACGGCTTTATTATACATGACAGGGAGAAACGAGGCAAATAAAAGGCTTATGCTTTCGTATCGGCAAGTTGTTCACTAAGCTGTTCCTGCTTTGTTTCCTTGCCTAAGGCTAATACAATCAGACCTGTCACGGCAAGCACGGCCATAAACATGGTAAAGATAGATCCGATGCCAAACAGCGGCAGCATCGATCCCACAATGGCCGGAGCAACCATACCGCCAATCCGCCCAATGCCTGCAGCCCAGCCAACACCAAGGGCCCTGACACTCGTAGGATAGAGTTCCGGCGTATAAGTATAGACAACGCCCCAAGCGCCTAAATTGAAAAACGACATAGTGCAGCCCCAGGCGACTACCCAAAAGACCTCAGTGCTATGGCCAAAGCCATAGGCCGCAATTCCGCTCATAAGTAAAAAAGCGGCCAGTGTATTTTTCCGTCCCCACCGATCTACTAACAAGGCTGCCGCAAAATAACCAGGAAGCTGCGCCAATGTCATCAAGAGAACATACTCAAAAGTCTTCACAATGGCAAGCCCCTGTGCAGCTAAGAGAGAAGGCAGCCATGTGAAAATTCCATAATAAGAGTAAACAATGCCAAACCATAACAGCCATAACAGTAAGGTACGACGACGTAGCCGACTGTCCCACAAGGCCGCAAAGCGCAGACCGCCGCCGGAAAAATCTCTGGCAACCGGATTTTGACTGATGAGTTCCGCTTGCGAAAGAATCGGCGGCGTAATTCCTGCTTGTCGTTCCAGCTTACTGACAATCGCGTGAGCCGCTTCATAGTTTCCTTGCTGCAGTAAAAATCGAACCGATTCCGGTACAGAGCGCCAAATACAGAAAATATAGAGAGCTGGCAAAGCCCCGACAAAAAAAGCTGCCTGCCAACCAAATTTAGGAATTAAAATATAAGCAATCAGCGCCGCTACCAACCAGCCTGCCCCCCAAAAACTTTCTAGCAAAACAATAAACCGCCCCCGCTCTTTCGCTGGCGAATATTCGCTCATTAATGTAACAGCAACAGGCAACTGTCCGCCCAAGCCAAAACCGACAAAGAAACGAAAAATTAATAGGGATGTAAAATTCCAAGCAAAACCACAAAGCCCTGTAGCAATACCGTATAAAAGCAAAGTAGCAGCAAAGGTACGTCGCCGCCCCAAACGTTCCGCAATACTTCCCGCAATTACAGCCCCAAGAGCCATGCCAATAAGCCCCACGCTGCCAATATAACCAATCTCTTGCGCTGTTAGCCCCCATTCTTTGGCCAAAGCGGGTAGTACAAAAGATACGAGTCCGGTGTCAGCGGCGTCAAACATCCATCCCAGTCCAATAACAACAAGCAAGCGATAATGAAACGAGTGAACTGGAATCGCTTCTAACCGTTCTAGAATTGTCATATTTTCCACCTCTTTTTAAGTGTCTTTACACTATTCATTACATAAGCATTTACATTATACAGCAAAAAGGATTGGATGACAATCCTTCCCAACTTGTTGTATGATAAAGGTAATTCTGTATCAAGCGGAGGTCTTTTTATGACTACAAAAAAATTTTCCTTACAGCTTCCCTTGCTGCTCCTTGCTTTAGGCCATCTAACAACCGATCTTAGCCAAGGAGCACTCCCTGTTCTCCTGCCATTTTTAAAAGATGCATTCTCGCTGACTTATGCCCAAGTAGGTTACATCGTATTGACGCAAAATATAACCTCCTCCGTCATTCAGCCAATCTTCGGCTACCTTACCGATAAAATTTCAATGCCGTGGCTAATCCCCTGTGGCGTATTACTTTCAGGGATTGGCATGTCGCTTACCGGCTATACTCCCTCTTACACTGTTTTACTTCTTGTCGTCACAATTACCGGACTTGGCGTCGCTAGCTTTCATCCTCAGGCCTCTAAAACGGTTCATTTTATCAGTTCACCCGCAACGAAAGGCCGTAACCAAGGAATTTTCTCGGTTGGCGGCAACTTTGGCATGGCCTTAGGTTCACTGTTTATGACATTTTTATTGGCAACGCAAGGCTCTTTACAAAATACAGCCTATTTCCTGTTACCAGCAGGATTACTATTTCCTTTCTTTCTCTATATGATGCCGCGACTATCGGCTGCGCTTCCTAAAGTTACTGCCGGAAACAAAGCCGATAAAATTGAAAAACAGCCCTTAAACTATGGGCTGCTTACGATTCTTCTCATATTCATTTTTATTCGTTCTAGCATTCATACCGGTCTCACCACCTATATTCCGCTCTACTATGTAAATTACTTAGCTGGTGATCCCATCTATGCTAGTTATCTTGTCTCCATTTTCCTTATGGCAGGTGTAGCCGGTACGTATTTCGGCGGTCTGATGAGCGACAAATATGGTCGCAAAAAAATCATTCTCTTTTCGATGATTGCCTCACTGCCGCTCATTGCAGCGATTCCTTATACTTCAGGAATTATAACCATTCTACTCGTAGGTGTCGCTGGCGCCGTCCTGATTTCTTCTTTTGCTACAACCATCGTCCTCGCTCAAGAAATGATGCCAGGTCGAGCTGGTATGGCAGCAGGTCTAACGATTGGTTTCAGCATTGGTCTTGGCGGCTTCGGTACAACGATCATGGGCTATGTAGCTGACCATTTCGGCGTGCCCAGTGTATTTACGGTTTTATCGGTTTTGCCCCTTGCTGGTTTTCTTTTTGCCAGTTTTCTGCCGGGAACCAAACGATCTCAGGCAAAATCACCAGCGTAACGATTTCCTAAATTCGATTCTTAAATGCTATTCGACAAGCAAGCTGCTCTCGCGCAGCTTGTTTTTTATTCGCTCTAACTGCTCATCAGAACTAACGATCAGCGTATGTAAATGAACTCCGCCAGTTACGCTGGCCAAGGGCTCGGCTTTTGTTTGGGCTAGTTTTTCCGTCAGTTTCCGAACGTCATAAAGATTATTTACCATAAGATTGGCCTTGATCTCTCCGTATACAGGATGCTCTACAATAACATCCAAGACTTGTGCGCCTTCTTCGACCATCGCTACAAGTTCCTGTTCTAGCTCAGCAGCGCCATGACGGCAAGCGATTGTCACTTTGCGGTTTTGCAGGGTTTCCGTCGGCATTAAGTATCCTTGCGGCGTAGCATAAATATTGCTGCCTTGCGCCCGCAGCAGTGCAATATCATTGACAATAACCTGACGACTTACAGCAAACTCTTCTGCTAGTAGCGCTCCTCTTACAGGAACACTGCTTGTACGGAGTCTTTCTAAAATACATTCTCGTCTTTGCAAACCATCCATTTTATTCTCTCCTTACTCGCCTCGAGCCAATGCACCCATTTCCTGCAGTGCATCACGCTCGCCAATTACAATCAAAATATCTTCCGCCTGCAGCACTTCCGCTGCTCCTGGCGTAGTAATCAAGCCACCTTTACGTTTAATCGCCACAATTAAAGCATGAAACCGGTTTTTTATGGCATTTTCAATCAAATTTTTCCCTACAAACGATGAATCATCTTGAATCGTCATTTGCGTAATATCCATATGCAGTTCTTCATTATAAAACATATTTTCCATCAGGTGCAAAATATCAGGTTTTAACATGGCGGTAACCATCTGTCGCCCCCCCATAACGGAAGGAAAAATAACGGTATCCGCGCCGGCCCGCCTTAGTTTTTCTTCAGCCTCCTGTCGGTCGGCCCGGGCTACGACAATAATTGAAGGATTTAAACTCTTCGCTGTTAAGGTCACATACACATTCTCTGCATCGTTTGGTAAAGCCGTAATGACGCCGCTAGCCGTCAACAACCCGGCATTTAGCAAAACTTCATCTAACGTAGCATCACCGTGAACGGCCAGTTTTTTTCCTTCTAACATTTTTTCATAGGTCTCATAGTCAGAATCAATGATAACAAAAGCCTTTCCTTCCCGTTCCAGCTGCTCTATGGCATTAATTCCCACTTTCCCGGTGCCGCAAACAATAACATGATCTTTCAATGCAGCTATCTTTCGATTCATGCCTTTCCTCCCCAACAAATTCTTCAATTGACCTTCGACTGACATGCCAATAATCAGCGAAAACGTATAATAAGCCACGCCAACTCCAGTAATAATCAAACCAATATCAAAAATCTTTCCTGCCGTAGTCTTGGGCGTAATATCGCCGTAGCCCACTGTCGTCATCGTCGTTACGGTCATATACACAGCATCTAAGAAAGACAGCTGTTCTAAGGCCATAAAACCAATAATCCCCATAATTTGAATAGAAAAAAAGAGTGCTAAAGATATTTTTAAACGGCTCAAGATAAATATCCCCCAACAGCCAAAGCTAAAATATAGAATGCCCAATTTTCTTTTATTCCCGCTTTTCGATACTTTTCCTGCTCCCATAAAGAGGAATATACTACTCAATAAAGAAATGAAAGAAAAACAAGTATTTTAAGGAGGCTTTCGTAAGATGACTGACGCAAATCGTCAATGGCACAATGAAACAATCGGCAAAAAAACCGTAGAAGCTTTGAGAAAAAATCGTTTTAGCGCTGAGTATTTTGCTTCGGCTGAAGAAGCCAAACAGCATATTTTCACATTAATTGCTCCAGAAGAATCGGTAGGCATCGGCGGTTCCGCTACTGTTAAAGAAATCGGCCTGTTAGAAGATCTAGCCAAACGAGGCAATCTGCTCTTAGACCATGGTAAAGCCGGTTTGAGCCCAGAAGAATCTTTAGAGATCCGTCGCAAACAGCTTACATCAGATGTATTTCTTACTAGCACCAACGCCGTAACTCTTGACGGACAGCTTGTGAACGTCGATGGCTCTGGCAATCGTGTCGCCGCCATGATTTTCGGACCCAAAAAAGTAGTAGTCGTCGTTGGCCTCAATAAAATTGTCGGCGATATTCATGAAGGCTTCCGCCGGATTCAACATGAAGCAGCGCCAATCAATAATAAACGACTCAATCGTCCCAATCCCTGTACGGTGGGCGGCGTCTGTATGAACTGTCAAGGCCCTACGAGAATCTGCAATGTAACAACGATTATCGAAAAAGCCTTGCCAGCCACGCCTTGCCATGTAATCATCATTGGTGAAACCTTAGGTTATTAATGAAAAAAGCAACCGAAATTTCGGTTGCTTTTTTCATTATGCGATATATTGTTAGCCAGTATGTTTCATTACTGACTGGTAATGTAAAATAAAAAACCTGCAGTAATATACTGCAGGTTTTTTCCTGGTGGGCGATGACGGGATCGAACCGCCGACATCCTGCTTGTAAGGCAGGCGCTCTCCCAGCTGAGCTAATCACCCATGGTGACCCGTAGGGGATTCGAACCCCTGAAGCCGCCGTGAAAGGGCGGTGTCTTAACCGCTTGACCAACGGGCCTTTTTTTGGCTCCTCGAGTAGGACTCGAACCTACGACCGATCGGTTAACAGCCGATTGCTCTACCAACTGAGCTATCGAGGAACAACAATCTTATTATACTTCATTTTCTTACTTTTTGCAAGTACTTTTTTTATTTCTTTTTTCGTAATTCATTGCTGCGAAGAAAGAAGTTCTAAAAACAACCTGCTTAAATATAATAACAAATTTATTATTATTTGTAAAGAGAAAAAACAGGATTTTTTTTATTTTAAGGGAACTTTTTTAAAAGATCGTTTTTTGGGTCATACTTTACAACAACTGCTTATCTATAGGAGGGATTATCTTGGATACACGCATTGAAACCCTAGCTCATAATTTAATTCATTACTCAACGAATTTGCAGCAAGGGGAAAAAATTCTCATTGAAGCTTTTGATGATTCGTTGCCGCTCGCCCAAGCGCTTATAGCCGAAGCCTATGCCGTAGGCGCCCTACCCTTTGTCGCATTGTACAACAGCCGTATTCAGCGGTCACTACTGCTTAAGGCCAGCAAAGAACAAATGGAAAACAACGCTCGTTGGGAAGCGGCGCGTATGAAAGAAATGCAGGCTTATATTGGCATTCGCGCCAGCTTTAATGTAAGTGAACTATCTGATGTAGCAGCCGAAAATTTGCAAAACTATCAGCAATACTGGTCTAAACCAGTTCATTCTGATATTCGCGTGCCTCACACGAAATGGTGCGTTCTGCGTTATCCCAATGGCTCGATGGCGCAGCTTGCCAATATGAGCAGCGAGGCTTTTGAAGATTTCTACTTTAAGGTCTGCAATTTGGACTATGCTAAAATGGCGAAAGCCATGACGCCGTTAATCGAACGAATGGAAAAAACGGATAAGGTACACATTGTTGGCCCCGGAACGGATTTGCATTTTTCCATTCAAGGAATTCCTGCAGTAAAATGCTCCGGCCTCCGCAATATTCCTGACGGTGAAGTGTATACAGCTCCTGTTAAAACCAGCGTGAACGGCACGCTAACCTATAATACGCCAGCTGTTTACCAAGGCTTCACCTATGAAAATATTAGTCTGACCTTCCGCGACGGCAAAATTATCGAAGCTACTGCCAATAATACCGAAAAAATCAATCACGTTTTCGACACCGATGAAGGCGCTCGTTATATCGGCGAATTCGCCCTTGGCGTAAATCCTTATATTAATACGCCTATGAAAGATACGCTTTTTGATGAAAAAATTAACGGCAGCTTCCACTTTACCCCAGGCAATGCCTATGATGTCGCGTTTAACGGCAATCGTTCCGCTATTCATTGGGATCTCGTCTGCATTCAACGTAGCGATTATGGCGGCGGCGAAATATACTTTGATGGTGAACTGATCCGCAAAGACGGCCTGTTCGTCACGAAAGACTTAGCATCACTGAATCCTGATCAGTTAAAATAACGAAACGAATAAGAGCTAGAAAGAAAAAGCTGAAGTCTCGTCTATAACAGACGGCTTCAGCTTTTTCTCTACTCTTAACCTCTTGTAAAACTATTCTAGACTACCTTTCTACGCCGCTAAAATAGTTCAACAGTTCTTCTGAACTATTTTAACAGTTCTCTAATAAAGTTTGGCAAGACAAAAGCACTCTGCTGAATTTCTTTATTGTAGTAACGATATGGCAGATCAGGAATCTTGGCAAATTCAACGGCTGTAGACGCATAACGCTTTGACCCGATTGTAAAGGAATGCATGCCGCCGGGATAAAGAGGAATTTGCGCCAAATACATTTCCGTAATGGGAAAAAGCGAACGGATATCTTGGGTTAGCCGCCGAATCAAAGCCTGATGATAAAAAGGCGATTCAGTTTGCTGCACAAACAAACCGTCTTCTTTCAAAGCCTGATAAACATCTTGATAAAATTCGTGCGTAAACAAGCCTTCCCCTGGTCCAATGGGATCAGAGCAATCGACAATGATCACATCATACTCATTTTTGGCATGCTTCATATGTTCGATTCCGTCACCAATGGTCAAATCTAATTTCGGATGGTTCTCGATCATAGCCGAGCTAATTTCTGGCAAGTATTTTTTCGCTACTTCGACTACCAAACCATCGATTTCCACCATTTTGACTTGTTTTACCTGCGGCTGTTTCACAACTTCCCGCACGCATCCGCCATCGCCGCCACCAATAACGAGGACCTTCTCCGGATTTGGATGAAGGGCTAACGGCACATGGGCTATCATTTCATGATAAATATATTCATCAAATATGCTTGTTTGGAAAACTCCGTCAAGTACAAGCATACGGCCAAACTCAAAAGAATCCAGCACTAAAACTTCCTGAAACTGTGATTTTCCCGTAAAAAGAGTCTCGCGAATCCTGGCATTCAGGCGCAAATTATCAGTCTGTTGTTCTGTACACCATAGCTCCATCTAAATCGCCTCCTGCTATTATTATAATACGAAAAGCCAATAAAATCTCATAAATATGCACTTTAAAATAAATAATTTTTATTTCTTAATACAACATATTTAAATTTCAAACCATGTTATAATAATATAGAGATATTTTACGAGAAAGAAAGCGAGCGATGTATATGAACTATTATCTAGTAAAAACGGAACCCACCGTTTTCTCCTATGATGATTTAGAACGTCTCGGCCAAGATCGTTGGGATGGCGTAAGAAATTTTACGGCGCTTAAATATATGAAGCTAATGAAACCTGGCGATAAAGCCTTTTTATATCATACCGGAAAAGAAAAGGCGATTATCGGCGTAATTGAAATCACATCTGAGCCCTATACTGATCCAAACGAGGAAGATCCCCGGTGGATTGTTGTCGATACCAGACCTTGTTATAAGCTGGCAGAGCCTGTTTCGTTAAAAGCAATTAAAGCCTCCCCCATTTTTTCTGATTGGTTGCTTACAACAAGCTCCCGTTTATCGGTTATGCCTGTCAAAGAAGAGTATTGGCGCGTCGTGCATCAAATGGCGCAAACGCCGCCAGAAAAGTAATAAAGCTAGTAAAAAAAGCAGAGCCTTCGCTCTGCTTTTTTTGTTAAACAACACCGTACAATGTTTTATTGTAACTTACCTTGTGTTTCGAAATATTTAAGCGCAACTTCGGGGAATAAAGCGTAAGAAAGCACGTCTTCAACCGAAGGATTCGCAAAACCTTTGCTAATCAGATCTGCTGTCAAGCTTTCCATTTGCGGCGCAATATCGTCAGCTGGACGATGCGTAATCAAAGGTTCACCGCCAGTTAATACTGGGAGCAATTCTTCCAATACAGGTGCTGGCGTACGGCCATATTTGCCGCGGGCTAAATCGCGCACTTCTTTCGGAACCATTTTATAACGTCCTAACAGAACATTGAAAGCCGACATGGAGCCAACAATCTGACTCGTAGGCGTAACAAGCGGCGGATATCCTAGCTCAGCACGAACACGCGGCATTTCTTCGATCAAATCAGGGAACTTATCAGCCATCCCCTGTTCTTTCAACTGATTCAGCAGATTGGAAAGCATACCGCCAGGAATCTGGAAGGAGAGAACTTTCGTGTCCACTTCAATATTCGGATTCAGGTGGAATTCTTCTTTAATCTCTGTTTTTACTTTTCTGAAGAAGTCAGCAATCGGATATAAAGTTTCTTTCTTAATACCCGTATCGCGCGCCTGACCTTCTAAGGTTGCCACAATGGCCTCTGTAGCTGGCTGTGAAGAAGCCATGGAGAAAGGCGATAGCGCACAGTCTACTACGTCAACGCCAGCTTCAATCGCTTTCAAGTAGGTCATTGAAGCCAAGCCGCTAGTATAGTGAGTATGCAGCGACAAAGGAATCGCAACAACTTCTTTAATTTTCTTCACAAGAACTTCGGCATCATAAGGTTTCAACAAACCAGCCATATCTTTCAGGCAGATCGAATCAGCGCCCATACTCGCTAAGTCTTGCGCCAATTTCACGAAGCTGTCTACATTATGATAAGGGCTTGTCGTATATACGAGCGCACCTTGTACATGAGCGCCAGCTTTTTTCGCAGCATCTACCGCAACTTCCACATTCGCCAAATCATTGAGTGCATCAAATACACGGATAATGCCAACGCCATTATCGACCGAACGGTTGACAAATTCTCTTACCACATCGTCAGCGTAATGATTGTAGCCAAGAATATTCTGGCCGCGCAGCAGCATCTGAATGGGAGTTTTCTTTAAATGCTGTTTTAAGATTCTCAGTCTTTCCCAAGGATCTTCATCAAGGTAACGTAAGCAGCTATCAAAAGTAGCGCCGCCCCAAGCTTCTAACGAGAAGTATCCTACTTCATCAAGCTGTTCTAACATCGGTATCATTTGCTCAATCCGCATACGAGTGGCAAGCAGCGACTGGTGACCGTCACGCAAGACTGTTTCGGTAATTTTTAAAGGTTTTGTATTCATGGTTATGTCCTCCTAACCTAATTATAGGATGTACGAATCAAAAGTTTCAATTTCATTGCTAATGATAAACACAATATCTTATATACTTGTATACAATATACTAAATTTACACAAAAAAAACAACTTTATTTTATGTACAAAAGTACAAATTTTTATAAAAAGGCTTAGGCCAATTTTTTATATATTCAAAGAGCCCGCACAGAGCTTTTTTACTAGCCAAAAACAGTAAAACAATATCTTTTTAGCTGCAAAAAAAACTGCACGGGCCTTATCGGAAACGAGTAAAAGATCTAGTGAAAAACTATTCTTGCGCGTAGTAGTTCATCAGGCAGCCTGTAAGGATGATCTTGCGGTCATCTTGTGACAGGTTTTCCAATTTAAGCGTAATAGCAATTTTTTCATCGCCGCGTAAAATCGTCGCAGCTACCGAATCAGCGCCGCTAGCAATGGCTTCTTTCATATTAGGAATAAAGATATAGTCATCAATCGCAAACTTGCCTTCATCGGCTTTGTCGACCGTAAAGGGAACCATACCCCAGTTGATCAAATTGCTGCGATAACGCTTCGTAGCATATTCAATGGCAATATTTGCGCTGGCGCCAAGGACGCGCTGCGACGAAGCAGCTTGTTCTCTGGCAGAACCATCGCCAGGTTTTACGGCAAAAATAACACTGCCGATTGTCGTTTTAGCCGCCCAATCTTTAAGAGCCTGCTCTTCAGGCTGAGCGCCTGTTACTTTAGCCATGAGAGCTTTTAATTCTTCGCTAGCGCTTTCGCCTGCTTGCATGGCCTCGCGATTTGCTTCCAGCCCCTGCACCGCTTTCGCTCTACCTACATACTGCGGATCTTTGCGAGAAAGCGTAAATTCAGCTAAACGCAACGGATTGGAACGGAATGAAGAGGTTTCGCCGGAAGGAATCAATTCATCGGTTGTCGTAACCGGGTCATGAATGACAGCAGCCATTTTTAAGATCATTTGATCAGCCAACGGCAGAATGGTCGGCCAAGGTTTGATGTTTGGTCCAAATACGAGTTCTTCCTGCGGTTCGGCCTTACCAAAACCTTGATATACACGGTTTTCATAGACTTTACCATTGAAATGGTACGTTGCATTCGGTTCAGTATATTCCACATCCGTTGCGGCAGTCAGGAACCCGCCATTTGCTGCCGTAGCGGCAATCGAACGTGCGTCCATGAGCGCCACTGAAGCGATTTGCCCTTCCGCCGGTTTCGATCCTTCCCGATTCGGGAAATTCCGCGTGGTATGACGAATGCTAAGTCCATTATTGACAGGAACATCGCCGGCACCAAAGCAAGGACCGCAGAAAGCGCTGCGAATGCTGGCGCCCGCAATGGAAATCGCTTCAATATCACGACGCTGCATCAATTCTAAGAATACGGGCTGGCTCGAAGGATATACGCTAAGCGAGAAGTCGCCAACGGCTTTATCTTGCAGAATCGCCGCTACATTGGCCACATTTTCAAAAGTACCGCCAGCGCAACCGGCAACAACCCCTTGATCGACTTTCAAACGGCCATTTACTAGCTTATCCGTCAACTTGAAATTCAAGTTCGGATTTTCAAAGATTTCTTTAGCGTCTTGTTCTACTTTACGCAAAATATCGACCGCGTTGGCATTGAATTCAGCAATTGTATAGGTATTGCTTGGATGGAACGGCACCGCAATCATTGGTTCCACTTTGCTCAGATCCACAATAACCGCACCATCGTAGTAGCTTACTTCACCTGGCTCAACTTTTACATAATCAGCCGGACGGCCATGAGTCGTGTAGAAATCTTTAACCTTGTCATCGGTTTTCCAGATGGTCGTCAAACAAGTTGTTTCTGTCGTCATAACGTCAATGCCATTTCTAAAATCAATGCTCAATTGTTCAATGCCAGGTCCGACAAATTCCATGACTTTATTTTTCACAAAAGCATTTTTAAAGACAGCGCCGATAATCGCCAAAGCTACGTCTTGCGGTCCTACGCCGCGTTTTGGCGTACCTTCAAGGTAAATAGCAATCACACCAGGATATGCTACATCATAAGTCCGTTTTAACAGCTGTTTCACAAGTTCAGGACCGCCTTCGCCGATTGCCATCGTTCCCAGCGCGCCATAGCGGGTATGACTGTCAGAACCAAGGATCATCTTGCCGCCGCCTGTGAGCATTTCGCGGGCATACTGATGAATGACCGCCTGATGCGCTGGAACATAAATTCCACCGAATTTGCGAGCTGCTGAATAACCGTAAGCATGGTCATCTTCATTAATGGTACCGCCGACAGCGCTCAAGCTGTTGTGGCAATTTGTCAGAGCATAAGGAACAGGAAGCTCCTGCAAGCCGCTAGCAACTGCTGTTTGAATAATACCAACATAAGTAATATCATGCGAAGTTAAGGCATCAAAGCGGACTTTCAAATTATCCATAGTACCGCTAGTATTATGCTTACTCAAGATCTGATAAGCCATAGTCTGCTGACGAGCTGTTTCCTTAACAAAAGCTTCTTTCGGCAAATGACCGCAACCTGACGCTGCCAGCTCCGGACTAGCTTGCAAAACCTTTCCAGCAGCTACATATACGCCGTTTTCAATAAGTTTAACCATAACCATAACCATAACCATCCTCTACTGTAAAATCAAAAGTATTATTTATATAAAAGTAAAACTAAACAAGTAATGCAAGCTATAATCATACCTGGTGCGTTTCGCTTGGCTACTTCCATTGGTGATACGCCTGCTAAAGTAGCACAGATGATCAGTCCGCCGGCAATCGGCGACATAGTCCGCCCCAAGGCGCCGCCAATCGCTGCCATACTGCCCATATCGAGCGGTGACAGACCAAACTGAGCGGCGTGAACAGTAACTGCTTTATTGAAGGCAACGGCTGATGCATCGCCAGAACCACACATAATACCAAGCAAGAAGGGTCCTAAAGCCGAGCAAATTTTAGCAATGGCTGGATTAGAAATCATCGCATTTGTTAAAGCCTTAATCAGACCAATCGCCTGCATCCCGCCGACAAACACGAGCGAGCAGATAATAATGCCAAATACATGACCAAAAGAATCGCCAACACCGTGCCAAAATTCTTTCGAAATTTTTGCCGGACTAACGCGTGTTACGAAGAAAGCGCAAAATACGCCGATAATCATCGCATGGGAAATACCTAATGGTTTAAAGGCTGCTACAATTCCCATATTTCCTAATAATAAAATTGCTAAGGGAACGACAGGAACGATCGCTCTTAAAAAGCTCACTTTGAAATCGGCATTAGCCGTCATCGCAGCTACAGCTGCTTCATTTTCATGGCCTTTCGCTTCCTTAAATAATAAAGCGTAGGCAAGTAAACTAAAGGCGCCAATCACACCGCAGATGAGCAACGGCATAAAATGATTTGCTACCACTTCCATATTCGTAGCTTTCGCCACATCAGCCACAATCGCTACCTGAGCATAACCTGGATTAAAAATTGCGCCATAAGTTCCCGCGTAAATGGCCGCCCCAGCAATCGCCGGATGAATTCCTGCGGCAATCATCAGCGGGATTAAAATCGAGCCAACAGCAGCCGAGCAGCCAGCGGAACTGGTAATCGAAATATTAATAAAGAAAGTTACAAGTGTTGCACCCGGAATTAAAAAGGGTCCAACTCGCTTTAAGCCTTTAGCTAATAAATAAATCAGGTGTTTATCACAACCTGTTACTTTCATGACCATGGCAAAACCCATGACCGCAATAATAGATTCAAACAACTTGTTTTCCTTCATTGCATGGGAAAAAGCTTCAAATGCGGCAAAGGGAGTCCCCGCAATAATCGCCATAAGAAGACCAGCACAAAACAAAACCATTCTCGTTTCTACTTGTTTAATTAACAAATAAATCGTAACAATAACAATAATAGCCCCAATCGCTACTAACACAAAATTTCCTCCTTCTACTTGTAAACTCATTTTTCACTGGTTTAATCTGGTCTTTACTTGGTAACTATTTTCAGCCCCCTTTATTAAGGTATACGGTATACCATAAAAAATCAATCTTTTTTTATATAAACTAGCAAAAAAATTCTGCCTTTATTCTCTTGGCAGAGATTTTTGCATTTTACCGTACGTATGAATTAATTGACGGCAAGCCCGCTCAATATGGGCTTTGACTAGTTGTTCCGTCTTTTCGATGTCACGATTTTTTACGGCTTCAAGGATTTCCTTGTGCTCTCCTATCGCCTCTTTACGCCGACTTTCGTCCACAAGATTCATTTTACGAAAACGCCGAATTGATTCCTGCAGTGTTACGATAAACCCCTGGAGTCTAGGCATTTTGCCTGCCTTCATCATGATCTCATCAAACTTCTCCAAGGACTTTATGACCGAAGCAACATCATCAGCTAAAGAACTTTCCTCGGTTTCTTTCACGATTTTTTGCAAATTCGAAAGATCGTCTTCAGAAAGATTGGGAATCGCTGTTTTAAAGGCAAGGGTTTCTAAGGCTTGGCGAATTGAGTAAATTTCTACAATATCTTTTAAATCAATACCCTTAATTACAACACCTTTACGAGGAATATATTCCAACAAATTTTCCATTTCCAGTTTTCGAATTGCCTCACGAACCGGCGTCCGACTTGCGCCGAATTGCTCCGCAAAGGTCCGCTCGACAATGCGCTCTCCTGGTAAAAGGTCGCCATCAAGAATGGCATTGCGCAAATATTCGTAAACAATATCGCGGATTGGTCGAACATTGGCTATTTCATGGGAAATACCTTGATTGTCTAGTGGTTTCAACTTGTAGTCTCCTTATAGTGCAAACAGTAAGAGTAATTCGCTTCACTCCTACTTGTATTTTCGCTTTATTCAGAAAAAGCATCCTATGGTATTCTGTATTCCAGTAATTATATATTATCCGCATTTATGAAAAATCCTGCTCAAAAAATAGAAATTTTATAACTTCGCGATTCGCTTGCCCTTATTCAGACAAAAAAAGAGTTATTGCCGAAGCAATAACTCTGCATTCTACCACGATTTATAAAATCTACTTGGCCCACATATTGAAAAGTATACTGCCAAAAATCAAGATCATGCCGCCGCCAAGACGGGTTGCCAATTGTGCATAGGGCATAAGATTCAGTCGTTTAGAAGCCCCAAGTACTTCAATGTCGCCAGATCCGCCTCTGTTTACATGACATAAGCCAGCCGCAATCGCCGATTCAATCGGGTAGAAACCGACAAGTCCGGCAAACAGCCAACAACCGCCGACAGCACCGAGAACCGTAAAGAAGGAAATCGTAACTGTTACAATATTGCAGGCTTCGATAAGTCCTTCAAATTCGACAAAAGTGATACCAACGCCGGCTAAAAACACGTACATTAGTTTTCCCATCATAAAAGTATTGACTTTTTTCACGCCAGCCTTCGCATGTGCTGGTACAATCTCCAATGCGTTAGCAGCAATTAGCAAAACGACCATCCAAGCATAGGGATGAATAGCTATCCCGCCAATCTTTGGCAAAAGTCCCTTGCCAATTAAGTTGCCAAGAACATAGAAGGAAAGCGCAACAAATAAGCCAAATACGCCGTCTTCCATAGTAATCGCTGCCGCTTTGCCTTTATCAGCAACAGTGACACTTTCCTCTTTTTCTTCATTGCCTTTAATTAATTCGCCCTGTCCAGAGAACTTAGGGAACTTATTACCAATCCCATTTAACATAGCGCCTACGATAATCGCAAAAATATTAGCGATAGTTAAGACAGCTACAGCGGAAGAATACCAGATCTTAGGATCTTTACCTGTGACCTGTCCCCAAATTTGGCTCATAGGAATGGCGCCAGCGCCATTTCCGCCGCCCATAATTGGCAAAGCATAGTTCAGCAAACAGTCTTGATAAGATACTCCGACCAGAAGTCCGCCAAGTATAGCCATAACGAATGCAGTAGCAGTCCCCACGATGACCATAGGAATAAAACCGCCAACGGCTTTAACAAGCAATTTCCGATCAATTGATAAAATAGAACTTGTAATAATAATAGCAATAAAAAAGTCAAGCATTCCCGCGCCCTTATCAAAAAGAGATTGAACCCCTTTAATATTCGCTGCTGGAATAAGATGTTGTCCAACCAGTAAAGAGGCCCCTAAAAAAGCCATCAGAGCGCCGCCACCGAAATAATCTTTCCAAATAGGAAGCTCATCGCCGATTTTACCAAATATAAAGCCAACTGCAAATAACAACAAAATGGAACCAGACATGTCAACTGGCAACGATTTTGTCATTGCTGCCAAAATAACAATTACAGCACCGCAAACATAGGCCCACAAAGGGATACCGTATAAATTAGAAAGCCTAGCCATTACAGATTGCTGCTTGGAATCTTCCGATTTTTCCGCCATAATTTTTCCTCCTTAATATGTTATTAATATAATAATAATTCGCAATTTTAAAAATGAATAGTTTTTACGCATATTGTCTTTTTTGATTATTTTGTTCACGGCTATAACAACAGGAAACAGCAAGCATTGACAAGCTGTTCTTACATTTTATGATATAATTGATTAATATATTTTAATTACTGAGGTGTTATGTTTGTTCACAAACCTATCCACTTTAAAACTGTATCATAAAATTGCTTTTTTTAGCATTTCATTAATGACTCTTACTTTACTTGTAGTAAGTTGCTTAATTTTTAAAGCAATCACCGAAGATGTAAAAAAAACGACTGCGAATCAATGTTTAACCATCGCTAGAATCGTGGCTAAGCTACCAGCTGTTCAAAATGGAATTCTTGCTGAAAATCCACCGCTTCTTCTCCAGCCCATGATCGAAGAGATGCGCCAAACTTCGGGAGCATCGCTTATCGTAGTTTATAATATGGATGAAATCCGCTTAGCTCACCCTGTAAGCAGCGCTCTTGGTACATCGGGAAAAGACCCAATGCATACAAGTGTATTACAAGGGCAAGAGTTCATATATTCCGCCGGAAAATTATTAGCTCCCAGCCTCAGAGCCAATGTTCCAATCATAACGTCCGACGGAAAACAGATCGGTTTCGTGACAGTAGGTTTTTATCTTGAAGCTGTAAATAATTTAATTTGGACAACTGCCAAAGAGTTCGTATTCTCGTTTACCATCGGCGTACTTTGTTGTTTACTCGGTTCTCTTATGCTAGCCAGACACATTAAAAGCGCGACGTTCAATTTAGAACCAAGTGAAATTGCCACAATCCTTAAAGAACGGGATGCGACCTTGAAAGCGATTCGTGAGGGAATCGTAGCGGTTGACACCGATAAAAATATAAAATATCTGAATCAAGAAGCCATAAAACTGCTTGGTCTTACGCCGGAACAGATCAATAATCAATCCATTGATGCTCTTTTACCGGATAACAACTTATTAAGCGTTATCGTATCAGGACAAGCTATTTATGATGAGGAACAAAGATTGCAAGATAAAATTATATTATCTTGCAGTATTCCGATTATTGTCGATGACAAGACGGTAGGCGCTGTACTCTCCTTCCGGGATCGTACGGAAGTAAATCAACTGGCAGAAGAGCTAACAGGCATTCATCGTCTAGTCGATACACTGCGAGCACAAGCCCATGAATTTAAGAATAAAATGCATACCATCGGCGGTCTCATACAATTAAAATGTTATCAGGAAGCCCTACATTATGCCGTTGGCAACAAAGTGGGTATGCAAGTACAAATGGGTATGCTCCATAAAAATATCAAAGACTCCATCATTGCTGGCTTATTATTAGGTAAGGAAAGTCAAATTAAAGAGTTAAAAATAGATTTTATGATCGACCCAAATAGCATTGTTACAGAATTGCCCGTAAATGTAACAAGCGGCGATATTGTATTAATTTTAGGAAACCTTCTACAAAACTCCATAGAAGCGGTAACTGACTGTGAACCAAGATCAATTTGGGCAAGTATCATTCAAGAAGCTTCTGTACTACGCATAAAAACAAAAAATTCCGGTCCCTGGGTCAGTAATGATCTAATGCAAGAAATATTTTTGCCGAACATAACCACAAAAAAAGAGCACGCTGGGTTAGGATTGGCCTTAATAAAACAAAAAGTAGATTTATTTCGCGGCTCCGTTGTCGTGAGAAATATTCCTTCTGGCGGAGTTGAGTTCGATATATCGATACCTTATAATTGGGAGGATAAATATGAATAAAATTAAAGTATTAATCGTAGAAGATGATCCTATGGTATCCCATATCAATAAACAATTCACCGAAAGTGTAGAAAACTTTACCGTAGTGGGCTTGGCAAAAACGGGACACGAGGCTTTAGATTTTATTAGCCAAAATCCTGTCGATCTTATTATTTTAGATTTATATCTCCCGCAGCTTACGGGACTTGAAACATTAGATATTTTGCGTAAAGATGAACATAATGTTGATATCATTGTAATAAGCGCTGCTGACGATACGAAGACCATCACCAAAGTGCTGAGACGCGGTGTGATTGCCTATATTGAAAAGCCGTTTCAATTTGAACGATATCAAGCTGTATTAGAACGCTATCGTGAGTTTTTTTATAAAACACATGAACAAGACCAGCTTAACCAAGCTGATATCGATATCTTGCTAGTGTCTGATAAAAAAACCGCTTCTAATAATACTCCTAAAAATTTTTCTCCGGCCACGCTCGATACGCTAGTAAATTATTTAAGTAAACAAACTAAATTTCTTTCTGCTGAAGAAGTTGCTTCAGATATTGGCATTTCTCGAGGAACAATTCGCCGCTATTTAGAGTATCTTGTCGAGCAAAATATGGCAAATAAAACCTTGGATTATTCCTCAGTCGGCCGACCTATAAACCGCTTCAAACTAAGCTCCACTTATTCTTTAAACAAAAATAGCCTTGGAAAGTAAAAAAAGACACTCCCTCTACAAAAGTACTGTAAAGGAGAGTGTCTTTGCGTTTTACTTATTTTTCTACTGGACGACGGATAACATCGATAATCGTACCATCGCGATATTCTACTACACCGACAACATCATCAGTGACTTCAATTTCTTCCGGTTTGCCTGCCAATTCATAAGCTTTCGCCTGCAGTTCCTCAATGGAAACAATCGGCAGCGGCGCATGTTTCAGCTGATCCACAAGATCTGGGCGTTTCGGATTTACAGCAATCCCGCGTTCCGTAACGATTACGTCTACCGTTTCCCCTGGCGTTACGACGGTCTGCACGGATTCTTTAACCATCGGCAGACGGCCACGCAACAGCGGTGCTACAACGATTGACATTTTGGCGCCAGCCGCTGTATCACTATGACCGCCTGATGCGCCCATAATAACGCCGTTCGAGTCAGTAATTACATTGACGTTAAAGTCCACGTCTACTTCCGTAGCGCTTAAGATGACTACATCAAGATTATTCACAATCGGGCCGCCATTATGCGGATTCGCATAGTACGACGCCGACATTTCTACATGGTTCAGGTTTTTCTTAATCGATTCGATAGCCGGAATATCAAAGCTCTGCACATCGAACATCATTTTAAAGAGGCCTTCTTCCATCATTTCCGCAAATACGCCGGTCATACCGCCGACGCCAAAGCTGCCGACAATCCCTTGCTCTTGCATTTTGCTCTTGATAAATCGGCCTACAGCCATGGATGCACCGCCACTGCCTAGCTGTACAGAAAAATCATTTTTCAGATAGCCGGAGTGTTCAATAATGCCTGCTGCATACTGCGCAATCAACAATTCTTTCGGATCTTTCGTATAGCGAAGCGCGCCGGAAGCGATTCCCGCAGCATCACCGATGCTGTCTACTTCTACGATGTAATCAATCTGCGTTTGGGGAATGCTGATCGGGAACAACGGATGATCCACTAGATGATCTGTAATCGCTACAACCTGATCGGCAAAAGCAGCATCTTGAATGGCATAGCCTAAAGAACCGCAGGCCGACTGACCTTGTGTCCCGTTAATGTTGCCAAAACGGTCACAAGCTGGTGCGCCAAGGAACGCTACATCAATATGAATATCGCCGCTTTCAATTGCTCTGGCGCGACCGCCATGAGAACGAATATGGAGCGGTTTTTTCAGGTTTTTGTGGCCTGCTGTTAAGAATCTTCCCAGCTTGCCGCGGGCGCCGCTTGTTTCAATAGCCGTAATAACGCCTTGTTCAATAAACGGAATAATAGCGTCATTGACCGTACTCAAAGAGCTGGGCGACAAAGTAATATCTTTAATGCCTTTTTTAGCAATAGCTTCCACTACGCGATTTAAAATCTTATCGCCATTACGGAAATGATGATGGAAGGAAATCGTCATGCCGTCTTTTAAGCCTACTGCATCAATCGCGGCTTCAATGGAGGCTAAAATTTTATTACTGCGCGGCGTTACGCTTCTCAGCTTCGGGCCTCGTACAGCGCCGGAAAGCTGTCTAGCAAACGGTCCTGCGTACAGTTCAAATGTATCAAATCCAGCAATCACACTGGGAATTTCTCTGCCTATTGCATTTTTCATTACGCTTTGCCTCCTTGTCCAGACGCAGCCTGGGCATAAGCGAGCGTCCGCTCGGCTCTGGCTACAATCGGTAAGTCAATCATTTTACCATTGAGCGAAATTACGCCAGAATTCTTGGCTAGCGCTTCTTTATAAGCGGCAAGAACCCGTTCTGCATAGTCAATTTCTTTTTCCGTCGGCGTAAAGAATTGATGCACAATCGGAACCTGACGCGGATTAATGACCGATTTGCCGTCAAAACCCAATTCTTTAATGAGCTGCAGCTCATTTTTAAAGCCTTCTTCATTATTGACATCAGAGTACACGGTATCAATGCACTGAATTCCTGCTTCACGCGCGGCAAGAATCAATTGACCACGAGCGACTACCAGTTCTCGACCAGAAGCGCTGCGGGATGTTTTTAAGTTGGCAATAAAGTCTTCCGCGCCAATGGCAATGGCCACCATACGCGGGCTAGCCGAAGCAATATCATAGGCATTGCGCAAACCGCGCGGCGTTTCAATCGCTGCCATCATCCGAATCGAACCATGCTCAAAACCATGTTTTTCTTCGGCTTTCGTAATAAATGCATCAATTTGCTTAATTTCGTCAGCATCTTGCGCCATAGGCAGACGAATCAAATCAGGTTTTGCTCCCAAAATCAGTTCCAGGTCATCCCAGCCGTAAGGCGTCGAAATATGATTAATACGGACAGCGACTTCCGTTTGATAATTCATTTCTTTAATGGCATGGTACACTAAATTACGTGCCGAATCTTTTTCGGCAATCGAGACTGCGTCTTCACAATCAAGAATAATCGTATCGGCGCCATAAATATCAGCATTTTGCAGCATTCCTGGATTGTTGCCAGGGACAAACATCATTGTTCTTCTCAGTTTTTCCACTATTCGCACCTCACTTCATTGCTCTATTAAGAGCTGTTTTCAGTCGTGCCCGTATTGTGCAATCCAAAGCGCCTTTATCACTGGCTTTAATGATTGCTTCTGTAACACCATTTTCGGCAAGTACGGCTTCAATGACCGCTTTGATCTGTTTACCATACTGTTTCAATACCGGACTGGTCAATTCAATTGCGAGACCTGCTCCTGCCGTCGCTGGCGCTACCGTGATATAAATATCATTGGACTCCATCGTGCCGGCAACCGCCATTTGTACAATTTGACTCACTTCGATCCCTCCATATACTTTTTTGCTTAACTTAGTAACTTATCTTTAGTCTGACAAAAACACTTTCGATTACTTTTGGAATCTTCATTGTTCTAGTCAGCTAAACAACAAAACGAAAACCATATCAGTATACAGTATACCAAATTCCCAGCTAAATTTTTACTACTTTTCGCAGATTTTGCAAAATATTTATGATTTTTTTTGAAATAACTGATATAAAAACCAGGTTACAGCTAATAAATCAGCCGCTCCGCCTGGACTAATATTTTTCTTCACAAATAAATCTTCCATTGCTTGGTATTGCACTTTTCCCGCTTTGGTTGCCAGACCGCCTGCCGTAAAAATCGGTTCAACCTGTTCTTTTACCCAACAGCGCATGACCTCAGGCGAATGGCGGTTCATCACGGTCGTATCATCCACACAAGTCATCAGACAAAGCAAAGTCTCGCCTAAAGCGTCATTGAGTGATAACCCCTTGTCCAAAGACTGCTTGAGCTGCGGCATAGCATGCTGCCTAATTGCAGGCAATCCGGCTTCCATTTCACCGCGAATTCCCGCCACTTGATACTCTTTATAAAGTCGTTCACCAGCCGTGAGCTTTTCTTCCGGCCGGGTAATCCGACCAGCTAATTCTTTTGCCACAAGCCCTTGGGTCACAGTAGCAACAGCTTTGTACAGAAACTCTTCACAGTTTTTCCCCTGACGCTGCAAATAGCCAGCGGCGGCGGCAACAATCCCTAAAGAAAAAATCAAGCCTTTTTGCGTATTGACGCCTTGAGTAGATCGAAACATGGCTTGCTCCGCTTCGATGCCAATCAAACGCAATACTGGCAAGAGCTGCGAAAGTTCACCAGGAAACTGCCAGCCAGCTTCGGCAAAACGAGTCATGTAGGAAGACAAGGCCGCACTGCTAGCCATAAAAGTATAAAAATCCATATCTTGGTGTGCACCGCTATGATACCGATTGACTAAGCCTGGCGATGGTGTACATGATACCTCATACAACATCGCTTCTACCGCTAAAGCGCCAATTTCAGCCGTTTGAACGCGAAACTTCTTCGAACGCTCCGCTAGAAAAGCATATAGAAGCTTTTCCACTCCTTGTCGAATGTCTGCTTGACTGTGACTGGCCTCGCGCATACAGAAAAGAGCTGGTTCGTTACAAACAAAGCAACGTCTAAGACCACGTTGTTCCCGCGCTGACAGCAATTCTCCCTCGGCTGTAAAAACGTCAATATCGAGCAACCGTCCAAAAGAACTCGCCCCTTCAATGGTAGCGCAAATTTCTTTCACGCTAGCCCCTGGCGCATCAACAGAGAGTAAGGCTTCAGGTCCTGTTGCTAAATAGACCGTCTCAGCCGCAAGCACTGGCGCTTGTTCGGTGACCTTCGCTACAGCAAAGTCCAGAAGCTCTTTACTATACCAGCTATCTTTTATTGAACCAGGCATATTGATCGTAATGCTCACAAGTGTTTTCTGCCAGCGATCAAGCCAGGAAAGCTGGCGATTATAACGATTTTCTTTGGCCAAAAGCATGGCCTCTAAATTGGTTGTTGTTCCTGTAATCAGTGTCATCGAATCTGATAGCGATGAATCGGACGGCCTAATGGCAAATAGTCCAATATCATGCTAACCCTTCCTTCCTGCACAAAATATTCAAGATAGCGCCGTGCTGTAACACGGGAAATCCCTACTTTTTCAGCCACATCTTCGGCTGATTGGGGTTCATGCTGACTGATCAAAAATTCTTCAATGGATTTTAATGTCTGCTGCTGCAAATTTTTCGGCAGTAGTACATCTTTCCCGATCACTTTCGGCACTAAAAATTTGTCCAGTTCTTTTTGGCTAAAAGCCTGTTTGCCCTGTACAGATATCTGAAAATCGCGATAAGATTCCAAGGCCGTTCGAAAGCGTTCAAATTTGAAGGGTTTGATTAAATAATCGACAACACCAGAGCGAATAATTTTGCTAATTGTATCGCCGTCACTGGCAGCGGTAATTAAGATTACATCAACAGGAACCTCCTGTTTGCGAATCAAGGTCAATACTTCGACGCCATCAATATGAGGCATATATACATCAAGCAGAATCAAATCCGGTTTTTCTGCGGCAATCATGTCTAAAGCTTGCTTCCCGTCGCTAGCAATCCCGACAATGG
Organism: uncultured Pelosinus sp.; assembly: GCA_900550105.1. Classification (GTDB taxonomy): domain Bacteria; phylum Bacillota; class Negativicutes; order UMGS1260; family UMGS1260; genus UMGS1260. The sequence goes on along the minus strand of URQW01000017.1, from coordinate 3,229 downwards.
CAAACCCCTCTACCGCTTCGGTAAAACGTCGATTAATATCGGCAACAAGCGGATCATCTTCTACTATAAGAACTTTTAATGCATTCATCATTTCACCCTATCCCGCCGGAATATTCAAAGCAAATAATACCCCACCTTGCGGGAGATTGCAATAAGAAATTCGGCCGCCATGAATCAAGACCTTTTCCTGTACTAAAGCTAGACCTAAGCCGCGGCCTTTCCCTTTTGTCGAAATACCTCGCGCAAAAATACTGTCGCCTAATTCTGCGGCGATGGCCGGACCACTATTTTCCACTTCAATAATAAGTCCTGCTGGTACTTCGCAAATCTTCACGCGTACCCTTTTTTCTATTGTTTCACTGACAGCTTCAAAAGCATTTTCGATGAGATTACCTAAAATAATAACAAGATCGCCACTGGTCAAATTTCCTGGCAGATTGCCTAATGACGTTGCGTCATCAATAACCAGTGAAATTCCTAATTCTTGCGCTCTGCTGCACTTACCTAAAAGCAAACCAAAAGTTACAGAGTCTTTGATTTGACCGCGTAGTTTTTCAAAATCGCCCTCTTGATTGGACGTATTTTCTACGATAAAGTCAACGGCTTGGTCATAGCAGCCTAATTGCACTAAGCCAGCTACAGTATGCATTTTATTCTTAAACTCATGGTTTTGCGCTCTGAGTACATCCACAAGCCGATGAATTCCGGTCATCTCTTCGGCTAAGCGCGTCATTTCGGTACGATCCCGAAAGGTAAATACTGCGCCGACAACCTGTCCTTCTACCCAAATTGGCACACTGTTCCCCACAATAATGCTATCATTGACACGATATTCTTCATTATACATGGCCTGACCAGTTTGGATCACCGCTTGTAAATGATGGCGCGATAAGAGTCTATCAAAAGCCATTCCCTGGCTTTGTTCGCGTGAAACGGCAAAAGTCACAGCCGCTTCTTCATTTAAAAGCGTAATTTCTAAGTGACGATTTACCGATATAAGCCCTTCATGAACCGCCGACAATGTGGCTTCGCGTTCTTGCATAAGCCCGGCAATCTGATAAGGCTCTAAGCCGTAAATCGTCTGCTTAATTTTTGTGGAAAGCCAGATGGAACCAATCACACTTAAAAGCAACGCGGCAATAATGCCTGGCAGAAGTTTATCAATATCTTGGGCGATTTCTTCATGAATATCAGATAAAGCAAACCCGATAGAAATAAAACCAATTTGTCGCCCTTGCAGGTTAAAGATCGGTACATTGGCCCGCAGGGATGATTCAAGTGCTCCTTTTCCCAAATACACATAATCTTCACCACGAAGCACTGGTTCACGGTATAAGTCCGTGAGGGGAGTTCCAATTAACTCGGGAATTGGATGGGTAATGCGAATCTGATCCATATTGCCAATTACAATAAAATTGGCGCCCGTAGTCGTGCGCCACCGCTCGACAAAAGGCTGTAAATAAGCCGATGGATTCTCTGATTCCATCCCTTGAATCACTCGGCTATCCTGCGCCAATAAATGACCCAGGTCCAGAGCTTGTTCTACTTTTTCTTGTTGCACCTGCTGCTGAATACTAGAAACCGTAAAATATCCAGCCATGAATAGTACCAAACAAACAAGCGAAATGGTGAGCAACATAATATGGTATTGAATCGGCAAGCGATGTAAAAAACGCAAAATAACATTCCACTTCCTTGCTATCTTTTCTACCTATTGTTCGCTGCTCACCATGAAAAATCCTATTTTACCAGAAACCAAGTACTTTCCACCAAATACCGCCAATACCAAGCCAAACAACGACATGGACGATAGACATTACAAAGCCCATTTTCCACCATTCTTTTTGATCGACATAGCCAGCGCCAAAATAGATCGGCGCCGGACCTGTACCAAAATGGGTGAGACAACCGCAGACATTCGCCATGAAGGCAATTGCCAATACAGTAACCATAACGGGAGCGCCTGCCGCCACAGCTACCGCAACAAGAGCTGCATACATAGCGGTTACGTGCGCCGTCATACTCGCAAAAGCATAGTGGGAATAAAGATAAGTTAAGGCAGCTACCACAAGCGCAACGACCCAATTCGTTCCGGCTAAACCGTGGGCTACGCCTTTAGCAAACCAAGCAATAAAACCAGCGGAATTCAAGAAGCCAGCCAAACCAACTACAGCGCCAACCCAAACGAGTGAATCCCAAGCTTTACTTTCTTCAATAACTTGTTTCCATTTCAATACCTCGGTGGCAAGCAAAATACAAATTCCTAAGAGCGCAACTGTCGTTGCTTCCAAGTGCGTAAAGCTGGAAGTTGCCCACAGTACTAGCGCCATAATAAATACGCCAAGCATGATTTTTTCCTGAATCGTCATAGGACCCATTTTAATCAGTTCCTGCCGGGCAAATTCTTTTGCTTCCGGCGTTTTTTTCAATTCAGGCGGACACATTTTGTAAACAACTAACGGTACTACAATAAGACCAACAACACCGGGGACAACAGCAGCCAAGAACCAGGTTCCCCAGGTTACATCGACGCCGACTGTTTTTCTTGCCAGTTCCATCGCCAAGGGATTTGCGGCCATTGCCGTGAGAAACATGGCTGATACGACAATATCTACATGGAACATGGCTAGCATCAAAAAGTTGCCGAGTCGTTTTGCCGTCGGTCCAGGTTGCGAGTTAAAGGACGCACAGAGACTCGACACAATTGGAAATAACACACCACCAGCGCGAGCTGTATTCGATGGCGTAGCTGGTCCAATAATTACATCACTTAAGGTCAGCGAATAAGCTAATTTCAAGGTACTGTCACCAAAAGAACGAGTGATAACAAAAGCAATCCTTTGGCCAAGGCCTGTTAAAATAAACCCGCGAGCAAATAAGAATGCTGATACAATGAGCCATACAGTGCTGTTAGAGAAAACCGATAAGGCCTGTTTTAAATTTAGAACCCCTGAAAGCACAGCAATCATCAAACTAATCAAAGCAATGGCGCCATTGGCAATTGGCTGCAAAATAAAACCAACTACAGTAGACATAAAGATCGCAAATAAATGCCATGCCTGTGGCTTCAATCCATCCGGCGTCGGGGTGAGCCAGATTATAACAAGGGGAAGCAGCGTAAAAATGGTATTTCTAATTTTTTTGTTCATTATTTATTTTTAGTAGACAACTGTTTAACATGTATTAAAGCTTAAAAAATAACGGTATTTAACTTCTTTTACATTAAAAA
>URQW01000016.1 GCA_900550105.1 uncultured Pelosinus sp. | reverse complement strand
AAAAACCACCCGCTATGCGGGTGGATATTTATTCGGTTTGGAAGGCGACAGCCTTATTCCAGTATAGCCAATGGGCCTTACCGCGATGATCCTGTGGATTGGTGATCCGGGTACGCCAACCGTTAGTATCTTTAAATATAATGAGCTCTTGAGCATTTTCATTTGCCAGCATGATCGAAGAGATTTGGGGATTGCGCTGCATAACCGGCAAGAATAAGCGTTTTGTTGATGAAGCATCTTCTGGATTGATGTTGTCTTGTTGCGCAATATCGCGAACAAGCAAAAGTTGTTTTTCCGTGTCGGCAAAAAAACTTTCCACCGCTAGCTGCACAGTATTGGCGGCCAGCCGCATTTCAGTATTGGCGAGATGCGCCGAGGACGGGAGGATAATAAACTGATATATTGCCCAGGAAAATAGTAGAATAGCTGTTACAACGCCAAAAGCGATTTGCAAAAAAAGATCACTGCGAATTTTTCGAGATGTCATAACAGTTCGACCTCGTTTCTTTGAATCAGACTGACATTAAGTTATTGTGATCTGAAGCCTTATATAAAGCAATAGTTCGTGATATTGCAGTTGATTCCTGTAAATATTTATACAAAACAAGAAAGCTTCACGCAATTTTGCGTGAAGCTTTCTATAAAGTGAATTTAATAAATAGGACTAGGTTTTAAGAGATAAAGCCGCTGATCAACCGACAAGATAGACTGCCAAATTCCCCAAAATCTATTCCGAGGAGAGCTGTCTCTTCGGTTACTAATAAAGCAGTACTGAGAACAGAAAATGCTTTCTTCAGGTAAGTTTGTTTCGATTTAGGCGGTGGGGAAATAAAAGCAGAAATCACTTCTTTTAAATTTCCTGGGCCAATAGCGACGATGCTATCACCTGCATGTAAGATCAAATCGGGATCAGGCGAAGTCGTGGCGATATTATTTTGTACAACGGCTACAATGGTTCCTTGGGTGTGTTTCCAAAAATTTAAATCTTGAATTGTTTTGCCAATGATAGGGGAGCGAAACGGAATCGTGACTTCAACTGGATTTAACAGATCAGAGTATTTCATGTACTTCAAGTAGGATGCTATTTGATCTAAGGTATCTTTTAATTCCTGGTCAACCAGTTGTTTTTTCTTGAAGGTAGTATCAAGTTTTTGATAAAGCGAAACCGTGGATGTTTGGGTGTGATGTTGTTCGATAAAGGATGAACAATTATCTGATGAGGTAACGATAATTTCTTTACCACGCGACACATCTACGATTTTTTCAGTTTTGAGTAGAATAATTGCCCGGCGAATTGTTTCAGGTGAAACGTTATATTGGCTAGACAGGATAGAACGCCCGGAAATTTTAGTTCCGATAGGATATTCGCCAGTCATGATCTTTTTAGCAATATCCAGAGCAATGACTTTATAGGTTGCTTCATTTGACCTTTTCATGATTTATCATCCTCTGCAAAAATAAAATTTTAAACAAACAACAATAACATAGAAGGAGTTGTTTGTTTTGTGGAGAAATGTAGTATTGGAAATTCAAACTAACACGGAAAAGATTTATTAGTTTGCTAGTTCCATAGAACCGGAAAATTATCCTGCATTAAAGACTAGCAATTTTAAATTTTTCCCACGTAGGAAGGTGAAAACAGACTGGATTATTATGGGGACTATCTATTCTATTAAATGGAGGAGTTTATGTGGCTCAAAATCTGACAGAGAAAAGTGCAAAAATTGGTAATGATCAAATCACAATGAAACGGTTACTTTGGTTATGTATCGGGTTTGCAGTGATGCTTGGAATTGTTTTTTCTCCCGTTGCCGCGGGATTGTCGACGGCGGGGCAACGTGTTTTAGGTGTACTGGCTTTTGCTGTTATTATGTGGGTTACCGAAGCAGTTTCTTATCCAGTTAGTGCAGTCGGGATTATTTTATTTTTGCTTTTCTTTTTAGGGTTTTCTCCAGTTAAGGGAGTAGAAGGACCCTTATTAGGTACAGCGAAAGCGATTCCCATTGCTTTGAGCGGTTTTGTAAATCCAGGCTGGGTTTTGGTCGCTGCTGGGCTGTTTATTGCCGGCTCTATTTTGTCTACTGGATTGGAAAAAAGGATTGCCTTAAATATTCTGAAGATTGTGGGAAGTAAGACGAATAATGTTTTTGCTGGCATGATCATAGTTATGTTAGTTTTGGATTTTCTCATTCCTTCAATTACTGCGAGGGCGGCAACAATGACTCCGATTGCCATGGGGTTGATTTCTGCTTTTGGTGTTGATCCGAAAAGCGTCTTTGCGAGGAATCTACTCGTTTGCATTGCTATATCTTCTTCTATTTCCGGGATTGGCGTGTTAACAGCTGGTGCACCAAATCCAGTCGCTCTTTCTTTTATTGCTGGTGTGTTAAAACACCCAGTTTCATGGGGAGAATGGTTAATCTATGGAATGCCATTTTGCATCGTTTTATTAATTGTTTTGTATTTCCTTATTACGCGATTAAATAAATATGAATTTGATGAAATACCTGGCGGCAGTACGGCTATCGAAAAAGCTTTGCAAGATCTTGGCCCGATGAGCCAGAAAGAGAAAAAAATATCTGTGATCTTTTTTATTACCATTCTCTTATGGGCTACTGAATCTTTCCATAAGATAGATGCCAATACGGTTTCTATTTTAGCAGTATTTCTTATGATGTTTCCTAGTATTGGTGTGACAAATTGGAAGGAAGTAGCTGCAAAGGTTGACTGGGGAACGATTTTACTCTTTGGTGCTGGAATTTCGCTAGGCGAGGCTATGTTAAAGTCTGGTTCGGCCATTTGGCTGGCGAAAACTTGTTTAGGCGGATTAGGATTAGGTTCGTTAGCGCCGACGGTTATGATGGTCATTATAGCAATTGCTTTACTTGTGATTCGGTTTGCTTTTGCTAGTATCACATCGTCAGCAGCAGCGCTTGTGCCTACTGTATTAGGATTTTTAGTCAGTCTGAATAATCCTTCTCTGCCGATGTGGGGAATGACTTTGATCGCAACATATACCGTATACTTTGCCTTTATTCTCCCAGTTAATTCTCCTCAGGCAATGATTCCTTACGCCACAAATACGTTTGAAGTAAAAGATATGGCGAAAGTAGGGATTCCCCTTACTATTATTTCGTTAGGCGTACTTGTTTTGTTTATCTTTACTTACTGGCATTGGTTGGGATTAGTTTAATAAAGTAACGCAAATTATATTATTATTGATGTACCTTTTCATTAGTTTAGCGAAAGCTAATGTAAGGTTATTGAACTGGGATAGAGCAGGAAATCTTGTTCTGTCCTCGTTTTTTTAGGGGGATAGTAATATATGATAAATTATGTTATTCAACTAGGGCGAGGGGCGAGTATGAAGAAGAAGCTGGTTAGCGGCTTTATTTTGATTGCGACGATTCCAGTCATATTGATTAGTATTATTACTACATATTTTAGCCAAACAGCATTGATGAATTCGGTGTACGACAATAACCGTATGATAGCCGCCGATCTTGCCAAAGAAATGGACAATCGAGTGGTTGAAAAAGTAGAGCTATTAAAAGCATTGGCAGACTCATCAGATATTCAATCGATGGATACGGCTCGGCAATTGCCGCTTTTATTGTCGGTGAGTAAGTCCTATAAAGATATTAGTGGAGTCATTGTCACTGACAGCCAAGGGATGGAATTAGTACGAAACGAAGGGAATTTAGCCAGTATTGCTGATCGAGAATATTTTAAACAGGTCAAAAAAGGTGCAGAGTATTCAATATCGGAGGCGTTAATTTCAAAGGGTACGGGTAAGGCGGCCGTCATTGTATGTGTCCCCATTAAGGATGATAAAAAACAGCTAAAAGGAACGATACTTGGCATTCTCAATCTTAATGTTATCAGTAAAAGTCTTGGTGACACCAAGATCGGCGAAACAGGTTACGCTTTTTTAGTGGACAGCACAGGCAAGATTTTGGCTCATCCCGATAAGAAGCTTGTACAAGACATGGCTGATGTAAGTAATTTAGAGCCTGTGCAGGAAACTATGGATGGAAAAACGGGTGTAACTTCTTATGGATATGAAGGTGAAAAAAAGCTGGCTGGCTATAGTAAGGTGAATCATGGCGGCTGGGGCGTTATAACTCAGCAGTCTATGAGTGAAGCCATGGCTGGCGCCAACAAGATTCGTTGGACGGGTATAATAATTACAATAATTGCCGTTCTAGCAGCGGTGTTGGTGGGGGTAGTTGCTGCTGGAATTTTAATAAAACCTGTGAGAGAACTGGTAGCGGCTACAACGAAAATATCTGAAGGCGATTTGACAGTCAAAGCCAAAGTTATGACCACAGATGAGTTAGGCCAACTGGCGCTAACTTTCAATACAATGGTAGATAATCTTCAAGAACTTATCAAAAAAATAGTTGGAACGGCTGAACAGGTAGCTGCGTCTTCTGAGGAGCTTTCCGCAACTTCGAACGAAGCGGAACGATCTGTTAGTCAGATTGCTAAAACTCTGACTGATTTTGCTGCTGGGTCGCATAAACAGGCGGAGGAAATGAACGAAACCTTGCAGATGGTTAATCATCTAACAGAAGTATCCCAGTCGATGGTACACAAAGCGCAATCGGCAGCGAATATGTCGATTGAAATGGCTGCTGCTGCTGAAACTGGTGATAAAGCCGCTTGTAATGCCGTGAATAAGATCGAAGAGATTAAGGAAGTAACTGTGGCAACAGCTATGGTTATTGGTGCACTCGGTGAAAAGAGCAATCAGATTGGCCGGATTCTTGATGTTATCAGTGGTATTGCCGGACAGACAAATCTTTTGGCGCTGAACGCTGCTATAGAGGCTGCTAGAGCAGGGGAACAGGGGCGCGGTTTTGCCGTAGTTGCCGAAGAAGTTCGCAAACTTGCCGAACAGTCGCAGGATGCTACCAAGCAGATTGCACAAATTGTCCGTGAGATTCAGAGCCAGAGTACTAAAGCAATACAGGTGATGAATAACGGCAGCGCAAGAGTTAATGAAGGTGTTGAAGTTATTACGACTGCTGGTGAGGCATTGCAAAATATTCTCGGTAAAATTAACGATAGTGTAAGTATGATCCGCGAGATCAATACTGACAGTGTTCAACAGCGGCAAGGCATGCAGGAAATGGTGCGCAGCGCTGAACGTGTTGCTGCGATTGCTAGAGAGTCAAATGCTGGTGTGCAGACAACAGCAGCGGCTAGCGAGGCGGTTACAGTTTCAATGAAAGAAATTGCTGACGCGTCCGAGTCGCTTGCTAAAATGGCCAGTGGCTTGCAATTCATGGTTTCTAAGTTTAAAATATAAGCTTAGATTGCAAGGCTTGATTCCTGCTAGGTGCGCTTAATAAAACAAATCCTCTCAGCAATTTTTGAGAGGATTTTTCTTATTTTTTCTTACACTTGCCAAAATGATAAAAATTTCTTATTATAGGAAGAGGAGTTTTATCATACTAATAGAATTATTTTAAATATAAAATGTATTCTGAAAATAATTTACGAAGTAACACATAAAAAGCTGTTTTTAAGCGATATTTCGCGATACTACCATATCGCAAATATAAAAACCTAAAGGAAATTTTAGGTTAACTAATTGTATGGGAGGAAAAGCAATGGAAGAAAAAGAGCTAACCAGGGGGCTAAAGGCGCGCCACATTGAATTAATCGCACTAGGGGGAACAATCGGAGTCGGTTTGTTCATGGGGTCTGCTAGCACGATTAAATGGGCCGGTCCATCAGTACTATTGGCCTATGCATTAGCTGGTCTTGCTATGTTTGTGGTTATGAGGATCATGGGAGAAATGCTGTACTTAGAACCTGTTACCGGATCCTTTGCGACGTATGGTCATAAGTATATTGGTCCCTGGGCTGGCTATATTACGGCTTGGTGTTACTGGTTTCTCTGGGTTACAGTCGGGATGTCTGAGGTAACAGCTTTTGGTATTTATATGAATTATTGGTTTCCTGACTTGCCACAGTGGATACCTGCTTTAGTCGGTGTCGCTATTGTAGCTGGAGCAAATCTGGCGGCTGTTAAGTTTTATGGTGAGTTTGAATTTTGGTTTGCTATTATCAAAGTAGTAACGATTGTTGTTATGTTAGTCATTGGTTTTGGTATGATCTTCTTTGGCTTTGGCAATGCCGGGCAAGCAATTGGGATTAGTAATTTATTTGATAATGGTGGATTCTTCCCAGGCGGTTTGGAAGGATTTTTATTTGCTTTATGTTTAGTAACTGCAGCTTATCAGGGTGTAGAACTTGTTGGCATTACGGCTGGCGAAGCCGAAAATCCGCAAAAAACGTTACGAAGTGCCATAAAAAATATTATTTGGCGAATTTTAATTTTCTACGTAGGTGCAATTTTTGTTATTGTCTGCATCTATCCTTGGAATCAGATTGGAACAATCGGTAGTCCCTTTGTTGTTACCTTTGCTAAAATTGGTATTACAGCTGCCGCCGGTCTTATTAATTTTGTTGTACTCACAGCTGCTGCATCTGGCTGTAATAGTGGTATTTACAGTGCGAGCCGTATGTTATATGTCTTGGCGGAAAATGGCCAAGCGCCACAATTTTTGAAAAAGGTGTCGCCAAGCGGTGTACCTGCTAATAGTATCAAAATTACGATTGCTTGTTTGTTACTTGGTGTATTGTTTAACTATGTTTATCCTAACTCTAAATTGTTTGTCTATATTTACAGCGCCAGTATTCTGCCGGGTATGGCTCCATGGATTGTTCTTTGTATCAGTCAGTTGAAGTTTAGAAAAAAATGGGCGAAAGAAATGGGGTCGCATCCTTTTAAATCGCCATTATTTCCTATCAGTAATTATGTGACTATTGCCTTCTTATGCTTAGTTCTTGTGGGCATGTGGATCAATAATGATACACGAGGCGGCTTGATTGCTGGTCTGGTGTTCTGTACAATCATGACTGCTTTCTATTTTGGCCTGGGAATTGGCAAGCGCCAAGTTCCTGAACGAGGCGAAATCAAAGTACAAACTGTTGAAAAATAAGTAGCAATATACAGCGATTTCTTGATTTTGGCAGAGTTGCAGCTTTGGTTTTAGTAAAACGGGGCTCGTGACTTGATTTTGCAGTGAGGCTGCAACTCTGCTTTCTTCTACTATAAGCATTGGTGAAAATATTTGTTTTTTTGCACAACACATTTTCGTTGCAAGGAGGGTTATTTCATCTTAGAATAGAATAATGTTCTCTTAGAATAGAGTTCTATGGAATAAAATTCTAAAATGTGGTTAAATTGGAGCGAATATGATGCAATCAAATAAACAAATTGATATGTACATTCCATTGGTGAATTTTATAGCTGATATTATCGGTCCTCACTGTGAAGTGTTGCTTCACGATACGGGAGACGTACAAAATTCAGTAGTTGCCGTTCGCAATGGATATATAAGTGGTCGTTATTTGGGGTGTCCACTGACAGATTTTGGTCTGGAAATGCTGGAAAGCAAGGCGTATCTGAAGCAAAATGCTGTTGTGAATTATCTGAGTTGTACTGATAGTGGCGAAAAGCTACGCTCGTCTACCTATTTTTTAAAAGATATCAATGGTGCATTGATTGGTATGTTATGTGTCAATATTTTAATTTCCTCCGATCAACCCAGTGTAAAAGATATGACAGATCGTGTGATTAAAACGCTACTGGGAAATCAAGGCAGTGAGACGATGGTACAAGAGCACAACTTTGTTCACGAAAATGAAAAAATTGTAGAGTCGCTGCATTCTTCTATAGAAAATGTAGTAGAATCTGCTGTCGATAAAATTATTAATACTTATGATATTCCTATGGATCGGATGTCTATAGAAGAAAAAGTTACTATTGTGCAAAAATTGAATATGAATGGTATTTTTAAAATAAAAGGTGCTATTAGTAAAGTGGCTGGCAGGCTGCAAGTGTCGGAAAGCACGGTTTATCGGTATTTGGCAGCAAAATAGTGTTAGAAGTCAAATCATGCCAGAAGTGTTTTGGTTCCGGCGTAGCGTATTTTTTTTACAAAATAGTAGTAAAAATTTTTTATTATAATAATTTTTTATTGGATAGAAGTTATAAGATGCTTTCATCTTATAAAATAAAATTACTTATGATTATAGGGAGGATACAATGAAAGAAATTATTGCAACAGAAAAAGCACCACAGGCGATTGGCCCTTACTCACAAGCTAGACGGTTTGGCGATTTTTTGTTTACTTCAGGACAGATTGCGATTCAGCCTGAAACGGGTGAGGTTGTTAGTGGCGATGTTGAGGCGCAAACAGTTCAGGTGCTAGAAAATCTAAAACAGGTACTGGCAGCCGCTGAAATGAACTTTGATGATGTGTTGAAAACGACTGTTTTTCTTACGAATATGAGCGATTTTGCTGCTGTGAATGCTGTGTATGGCCGCTATTTTAACGCAAAATTGCCAGCTCGTTCTTGTGTTGGTGTCGCTACTTTACCTAAAGGCGTCTTGGTTGAAATAGAATTAATAGCCGGAAGTCATAAAAAATAGGGAGAGGGTACAATGACTGTTTCATTAGAAGCGATTCAAAAGGCTAAGGAAACGCTGCAGGGAATTGCCGTACGGACTGAGTTAGCTTATACGAATACACTAAGTGATTTGACAGGCAATCGTGTTTATTTAAAAATGGAAAACCAACAGCGCACAGGTTCTTTTAAACTGAGAGGCGCTTATAATAAAATTGCAAATTTGAGCGCGGAAGAACGCAGCCATGGCATTATTGCCTCTTCGGCGGGAAATCATGCGCAAGGAACCGCCTTGGCCGGCACTCTTTTGGGGATTCCTTCAACTGTAGTTATGCCGAAAACAGCTCCTTTATCTAAGGTGAATGCTACACGGGGATATGGAGCCAAAGTGGTACTGGAAGGAACTGTTTATGATGAAGCTTTTGCGGCAGCGCAGCGTATTCAAGCGGAGAATCATTTGACCTTTATTCATCCTTTTAATGATCCACAAGTAATTGCCGGTCAGGGAACGATTGGTTTGGAAATCTTAGAAGATATGCCTGACGTAGAAGCGATTGTTGTTCCTGTGGGGGGCGGCGGCTTAATTGCCGGGGTTGCTTCAGCCGTAAAACAAGTGAATCCGAAGATCAAAATTATTGGCGTGCAGACTCAAAATATGCCTTCTATGGTAGAATCAATCGCTCAAAAGAAAATTATTACTTATAATGGGAAGCCGACGATTGCTGATGGGATTGCTGTAAAAACGCCTGGTGATGTAACTTTTTCGCTTATCCAGCAGTATGTAGATGAACTTGTGACAGTGGATGAAGAAGAAATTGCCAGCACGATCTTGTTGCTGTTAGAACGTGTTAAAACGATTACGGAGGGAGCGGGAGCTGCTGCTGCCACTGCTGTAATTCATCGATTGAGCCACTATAAAGATCGTAAAATTGCTGCGATTGTGAGCGGCGGCAATATTGATGTAACGATGATGTCACGCATCATTAATAAAGGGATGGCAAAATCAGGTCGTAAGGTTGTCTTTAATATTATTATTCCGGATAAACCCGGGGAATTGTGGCAGTTGTTAAAATTGATTGCCGAAACAGGCGCTAATGTTTTAAATGTGACCCATCAAAGAGAAAATCGCCACGTGCCATTAGGTCACGCGAATGTGGACTTAGAATTAGAAACAGCGGATCACGAGCAAATTCAGTTTATTGAACAACTGATGGAACAACATCAGTACTATGCAAAAATCGTATGATTCTTAGTTCTTAGGGGGTCATAAGTTTTTTTGTTGGTTGTGTGTATAGAAAGACAACAGTCTGGGAGATATTTTTAATATCTTCCGGACTTCTTTTTATTTTGCTTAAAAGGCAACTCTGCGGTTATAATATGAAATTTTTTAGCACAATTTGATTGATTTTGTTTATGAATTAAAAATAATTTATATTCTGAAAATATAGTATAATGTTTTTGTAATCATAGAAAGAACTGTTAGCTTATGCAATACATTGACGATTTTATTGAGACGAATATAAGAATGTCATTTGAGGAGGGCTGTAACAGATGGATCATTTAATGGATGTAACATTAGAGAATGTAATTGATATTAATGAATTTAATACGATTCACAATGAATTGGCGAAACTCGTGGACTTTTCTGTTGTAACTGTTGATATCCATGGTGTTCCATTAGGCGGTTTAAGCAATTTCACATCATTTTGCGAACTCATACGTTCATCACCCAAAGGCTATCAGGGGTGTATAGAATGTGACAGAAAAGCCAGTATTCAATCGCTTAAGGTCGGACGACCTTTACTGTATACATGCCATTGCGGCCTCAAGGACTGCACTGCTCCAATTATTGTAAATGGTGTTCATGTAGGGAGCGTATTGGGCGGTCAAGTACTCATTAAAGAAGAAGATCGACTCAAAGTGAATGTAGCGGAGTTATCAGAAAAATTTCAGCTTTCCCAACAGGAATTGTCACAAACTTTACTCGAAGTTAAAGTTGAAACAGAGGAATATTTGCATCGTTGCTTGCAATTTTATAGTTTTATGGCTAATTATTTTGCGGAAACAGGTATAAAAAAAATCATCCAGGAAAAATTGGCGAATGAAACAAAAGAAAGATTGCATTTGCAAAGAATTGCTAAAGAACAGGAATTGCAACGAATGAAAGCACAGATGAATCCTCATTTTCTGTTTAATGCGTTAAATTCGATTGCTCGTATTGCCATTCAGGAAGAGGCTGCTCGTACAGAACATTTGATTTATGATTTATCGAAGTATTTGCGATATAGTATTAAACATAATGATCAAAATCCCAAATTGTGTTTGGAGTTGGAAAATCTTCACCATTATTTATCAATCCAGAAAACACGCTATGGTGACCGAATGGATTTTTTAATTGATATAGAACCAGATTTACTTGACTGGCATATCCCATCAATGACATTACAGCCGATTGTGGAAAATGCGATTATTCATGGGATTGAAGATCGTGAAAAAGGTGGAGTTGTTGAAATTCGTGGTATGAAAATTTCTGATGGTCAAGAGATGCTGCTTACTGTTACCGATAATGGGGTTGGATTTCCAAGAGAGATTTTAGCTTTATTTAAAGAACAGGGGGTTATGAGCTCATCGCGTCTTGGGTTAGGATTGATGAATACGCATGATCAGATTCGACGTTTATATGGCAATCATTATGGATTGTTTATTGAAAGTGAACCAAACTGCTATTCTTGTGTAAGTATTAAAATTCCTAAGCAGTAAGGAGGAGATTGTGATGCATACCGTACTAATCTGTGAAGATGAAGAATTGGAAAGACTTGCTCTTCGCAAGATGTTAGAGCGGAATTATCCTACTATGCAGGTTTTGGAGGAAGCAAAGACCGGAACGGAAGCGATTCGTAAAGCAAAACTCTATATGCCCACGCTTATTTTAATGGACATAAAAATGCCGGAAATGAGTGGTTTATTAGCTCAAAAAGAAATATTGAAATTTCATCCTCAGATTAAAACGATTATTATTACGGCCCATGATAACTTTTCCTATGCCCATGAAGCAATAAAATATAAAATCTATGATTATTTATTAAAACCTTTTTCCCCAGCTATGCTGTATTCCTGTATTGATAAAGTACTGCTTGAAACTACTTCAGGCAAACGTTCTTTTGAGGAACAGAGCTTAGAAGAGAAGTCGCGAATTAAGGAAGCATTGAGTTATATTGACGAACATTATCTTGATACCATGCAATTATCAGATGTGGCGGAAAGAGTTGGCTTAAGTGAGAAATACTTTAGTCGCTATTTTAAAATGCAGACAGGTTATTCGTTTACAGACTATTTAAACCTGCAGCGTATCAACCGGGCAAAAAGCCTTTTGCTTTATACAACTGTACCGATTTATAAAATCGCGATTGATTTGAATTTTTCAGATTCCTCATATTTTATTAAGGTTTTTCAGAAACATGAAAAGATCACTCCTAGTCAGTTCCGTCAAAAACACAAACTACATAAGTAAGATCCTTTATTTAAAGCAGTTGCCAAATTGGCAGCTGCTTTTTTGCGCTTTAAAGTAAATTGCCAATGTATTATGGTGAATTTTCGCCTTCGCAATCTTACCAAACTACTATTTTCTATGTGGGAAATTTACTTTTATTGGTTTTCTAAATCCCATGCACCAAGACTGATTTTTCGTATAATTTAAATAACTTAATCTACTTAAGCCGATGGATATATGCAGATTGTTCTGTATATTGAAATAAAAAAACACCTGGAGGTAAGAACATGGGACAAGAAGCGTTGGGAATGATTGAAACAAAAGGATTGGTGGGCGCTATTGAAGCAGCTGACGCAATGGTAAAGGCTGCGAATGTTTCTTTAATCGGCTATGAGAAAATCGGATCCGGGTTGGTAACGGTTATGGTACGTGGCGATGTTGGTGCTGTTAAGGCTGCAACTGATGCCGGTGCGTCGGCGGCAAAACGAGTAGGAGAGGTTGTTTCGATCCACGTGATTCCTCGTCCTCATACCGATGTGGAAAAAATGCTGCCTAAATTTGTTAATGCATAATAAAAGGAGGACCCAATAATGGATACGGAACTTTTAAAACAGATTATGGAGAAAATGGGGAGTTCGGACAGTACTAAAAGTGCGAATCCCACAGAAAAAAAGTGTTCTGTAAATCTTGAAAGCATTAATATTACGGAGTTTGTTGGGACTGGAATGGGAGATACAGTTGGTCTGGTTATTGCTAATTTAGATAGCCATCTTCTTGCGAGCATAAAGCTTGATCCCAAATATCGTTCCATTGGAATTGTAAGTTCCCGTACTGGTGGGGCTCCTCATGTAATGGCAGCTGATGAAGCAGTGAAAGCGACGAACACTGAGGTTGTGTCAGTAGAATTTTGCCGTGATACGAAAGGCGGCGCAGGCCACGGCAGTACGATTATTTTTGCGGCTGAAGATGTTTCTGATGCCAGAAGAGCGGTAGAAATCCTACTTGCCGGTTTAGAAAGAGGCTTTGGCGATGTCTATGGCTGTGATGCAGGTCATATTGAGTTGCATTATACCGCCAGAGCGAGCCATGCTTTGGCAAAAGCCTTTTCTGCGCCTGTAGGTAAAGCGTTTGGAATTACTGTTGGAGCGCCAGCTGCTGTTGGATTGCTTATGGCTGATATTGCTTTAAAAACAGCAAATGTCGATGTGGTGACTTACGCTAGTCCTTCAGTGGGGACCTGTTATTCCAATGAAATTATTGTAACTTTCAGCGGTGATTCAGGAGCTGTTCGTCAGTCCGTTCTTGCCGCCCGTGATGTAGGTCTTGGTGTTTTGCGCGGCATGGGACAAAATCCTGTATCGCTATCAAAACCTGTGCTGTAATTCGATTGTACAGGAAGAGGGTAATGGATTATGGATGGAAATGCAATTGGTTTACTGGAAGTAGTAGGCAGAGTCGCTTCAATTGAAGCGGCTGATGCCGGTATGAAAGCGGCAAATGTTCAATTGCTTGGAAGTGAAAATGCGACTGGCGCCCTCATCACCGTAAAGTTTTGTGGTGATGTCGGCGCCGTCAAAGCGGCCATAGAAGCTGCAAAGGCACGGGTTATTCAAATCGGAGGCACGATTGTTGCAACTCTTGTTTTGCCGCGACCTGCTTTGGGCATCGCTCCTATGTTGAGCTGTGGCGTCCAGGGAACTGATTCTTCATCGGAAGATGCTGTGGCCGATTCGAATCAAATTACGGAGGAGCCTGTAATCACACAGGGGAATGAGTCCGTTATTGAAGCAGGAAGAGAGTCGGCAATTGCGATGATTCAGGAAACAGCTACAGAAACAGCTATAGAAACTGATTCGGAAATTGCTATAGAGACTGTTCCAGAGACCGCTCCAGAGACTGCTACAGAGACTGTTTCTGAGATCTCTCCAGAGGTATTTTCCAAAAGAGCGGAAACAGCGGAACGGGAAACTGCTGAACAGCCTATTTCAGTGACGGAACCAGAAGTATCAAAAAAAAATTCTAGCAGAAGAAAAAATACAAAAGCGACAGGCGCTTGATTTTTGCATCCATAGGAACAGAAAGTGAGGTTCGTCATGAGCTTTCATAACGAGCAAATGATTTCAGATATTTTATTCTGTCTGACAAATGTTGAACAGGATAAGGCGGTTCCTATCGGTGTTTCGAATCGGCATATTCATTTAAGTGCTCAGGACCTTGCTGTTCTCTTTGGCAGTAACTATGCTTTGTCACTGCTCAAACCGTTAAGTCAGACAGGACAGTTTGCCGCTAAGGAAACGGTGTGCATTGCCGGGCCTAAGGGGTGCTTGACTAATGTGCGCATTCTCGGACCGGTACGGACTGAAAGCCAAGTAGAGATTAGTCGCACTGATGCGTTTACTTTAGGCATAAAAGCGCCTGTTCGAATTTCAGGCGCCTTAAAGGGAGCTGCGTCAATCTGTGTGATTGGACCAGTGGGAACGCTTATTTTAAAAGAAAATGTGATTATTGCTAAACGTCATATTCATATGTCGCCAAGTGATGCCGAGCGCCTTAATTTATCGGATGGTCAGTGTGTTTCTGTAATTAGCAACGGAGAACAACAATGTTCTTTTCACAATGTAGTGGTACGAGTAAGCCCGACTGCTGTATTAGAAATGCATATAGATACCGATGAAGCGAATGCTGCCGACCTGAAAAATGGAATGAAGGTACAGATTTTATAAACAGGGGAAAGCGATTTGTGGTTTTATCTGAACCGAGAGTATTAGCAACGCCGATCTTGGTTACGGAGGATGTGAAATCTTGGATGACAAAATAATGAATGGCGAATTAGTAAGACAAATTATGCAAAGCCTTTTGCCTGTTCTCAATAAGAAAACACTGATTTTATTTACAGGCGGAGCAGCAGATGGGGAAGCTTTATTGAAGGTGGTTGATCAAGTATTGGCCACTGAAGCAAAAATTGCTTTTTCAACTGCTTTTCAAAGAATCGCCAATGATGAGTTTCTGCAGAAAATTCAAGCTCGAACTTTGTTTCATGACGAGGCGATGCGAGCTTTTTTAACCAATGCGGATCTTGTGGTAGTACCTGTTTTGACACGAAATACAATGATCAAAGCTTCTTTAGGTATTCAAGATAGTCTTGTGACAAATGGAATTGCCATGGCGCTTATGCGCTGTATTCCCATTGTTGGAGTGCGGGAAAATTATCATCCCGATAGTGAACATACACGAAGCAAGGGATATGCCGCCAACAGTCGCTATAATAAAATGCTGTTGCAGTATGAACAGAACTTAATTGAATTAGGCGCAATACTTGTTGATAGCGCAGAGTTTTCGGATACAATGAAACGGACTTTATATCCCGGTGTATTTGGAGATTCTTTACTTTCAAAAGCAGAAAGTTGTCAGACTGGAGACGTATATTTCGGCAATGGTACAGTGATTACCTGTCGGGAATTGCAGCATCTTCCGAAAGGTACAGGTATTACGATCAGCGGCAGAGTTGTGATTACACCTTTGGCTCAGGAGTATATTACTAAGCAGCATATGACACTACGCTATGAGTAGCAGTAGTAAAATCCAGATAGTGAGGTCAGGACAATGAATCAGTTTGATAAAGATCTTCAGAGTATACAAGAAGTGAGAAATAAGGTAAGTCTAGCAAAACGAGCGCAGGAACAATTCCGGGAATTTTCCCAGGAGCGGATCGATGCAGTCGTTGCCGCTATGTGTCAGACAGCCTTGGAGAATGCTGTTTCCTTGGCTAAAATGGCAAAAGAAGAAACTGGTTTTGGTAAGTGGCAGGATAAAGTCATTAAGAATACTTTTGCCGCAAAAACGGTTTATGAATCCATCAAAAACATGAAAACCGTTGGTATTCTTTGCGATGACCCGACCAGAAAGATTATGGAAGTCGGAGTTCCTGTTGGAGTTATTGCGGGATTAATTCCATCGACGAATCCTACGTCTACTGTTATTTTCAAAGCTTTAATCGCTATTAAAGCAGGAAACTCTATTATTTTTTCGCCTCATCCTAGCGCAGTAGCGTGTATTCGTGAAACTGTCCGGATTTTACAGGCGGCGGCGATGCGAAGTGGTGCGCCTGATGGGCTTATAAATTGTCTTGATGTTCCTACGATGGAAGGGACGCACGAATTAATGACCCACAAGGACGTGGATCTTATCTTAGCTACAGGCGGCGAAGCGATGGTACGTGCAGCCTATAGCTCAGGAACACCAGCGATTGGCGTTGGACCTGGTAATGGCCCGGCATTTATCGAACGTTCTGCTGATGTACCAAAAGCTGTTAGACAGATTCTGGAAAGTAAGACGTTTGATAATGGCGTTATTTGTGCGTCTGAGCAGTCTGTCGTAGTTGAAGAGTGTATGAAAGAAACTGTTGTGGCTGAAATGCAGCGCCAAGGATTCTATTTTCTGAATGAAGCTGATTCAGAAAAATTAGGAAGGCTATTATTGCGACCGAATAAGACGATGAATCCGGTGATCGTTGGGAAAAATGCACAGGAGTTAGCAATTCTTGCGGGTATTTCAGTTCCTGCTGATGCGAAAGTTTTAGTTTCTTATCAAAATACGGTTTCCCATAATAACCCTTATAGCCGTGAAAAATTGACAACTGTACTGGCTTTTTATACAGAGGCTGATTGGGAACAAGCTTGCTTGCGTTGTCTTGAAATTTTGAATAATGAAGGCAAAGGGCATACGATGACAATTCATTCACAAAACGAAGCAATTATTCGTGAGTTTGCTCTTAAGAAAAATGTATCTCGTTTGCTTGTGAATACTTCTGCCGCCTTGGGCGGTATCGGTGCAACGACGCAGTTGTCGCCAGCCTTAACCTTAGGATGTGGCGCTGTAGGCGGAAGTTCAACCTCTGATAATGTCAATCCGATGAATCTCATCAATATTCGCCGAGTGGCTTATGGAAGTTGCGAACTGGCTGATCTGACAACAGATGTACCAGCGCCACAAGAACCGATAGCGGATCCTTTTGATATTGAAGCAATTGTAAGAAATATTTTAAATGGCACGCGATAAAGGATGTGTAAGGTGTGCATTTAGCTAAAGTGATTGCGAAGGTTGTTGCGACACAAAAGATTGATAAATTAGTAGGCGGCAAATTATTGGTTATTAGAGCCATAGATACAGACCAGAATACTGTTGACAATGAACCATTATACGTTGCGGTAGATAGTGTAGGCGCTGGTGTAGGGGATTGTGTTCTGGTGGACTGGGGCGGAAGTGTTGATAATGATTGCCGTATGGTAGGCGACATGTCTATTGTTGGCATTGTTGACCGCATTGAGTTTGAATGAGGTGCGAATTTTATGAAGCAGAGTACTTTTCAGTTAAAACCAGCTATTCATTATGGGATCAATGCTGCGAATGTGATTAGCACGATTTCCTACGAGCGGGCTCTGATTATTACAGATCCTTTCATGAAATCAAGTGCTATGCTACAGCAGCTTCTCGGGCAATTGCGAGACCAAGAATCCTATCATATTTTTTCTGATATTTATCCTGATCCCGATACCGCCTTGGTTTCAGCAGGCGTAAAAGCTTTTTTGTCCTGGATGCCTGATTTGGTTATTGCCTTTGGGGGCGGATCAACGATTGATGCTGCTAAAAGTATTTTATATTGCACAGGATCGATGAAGCATGAACAGAAAAAAATGACCTTTATTGCGATTCCGACAACAAGTGGGACTGGTTCGGAAGTGACAAATTTTTCGGTTATTACTATGGATGGGAAAAAGATTCCCATTGTAGATGACACGCTATTACCCGATATTGCTATTATTGACGCTGCTTTTACCGAATCGGTTCCGTCGACAGTTACCGCTGATACCGGTGTTGATGTTTTGACTCATGCCATTGAAGCCTATGTATCGACAAGGGCGTCAAATTATTCCGATGCCCTAGCTGAAAAAGCGGTTTCTTTGGTTTTCTCCTATCTGCCTCGTGCGGTAAAGGACGGAAAAGATAAAGAAGCAAGGATGAGTATGCATGATGCCTCCTGTATAGCTGGTATTGCCTTTACTAATGCTTCTTTAGGAATTAACCATTCTATGGCGCATACCTTGGGCGGAGCTTTCCATATTCCCCATGGACGAGCTAATGCAATGTTATTGCCTTTGATTCTCGAGTATAATTCCTCAGATCCGGAAACGGCTAAGCGATACAGCCGTTTGGCCCGCCTGATTGGATTTTCTCCGGCCACTGTAGAGGAAGGCGTACAGCTTTTACTGTTAGCAGTTCGTACCCTTCTTAAAAACACGGGTATTCCAGGTACGTTAAGCGAGCTGAAAGTAGATCATGGTGCATTTAAGGAAAAAATGGCAGTGTTGTGTCAAACTGCACTTGCTGATAAATGTACAGAAACGAATCCAGTTCAGCCGACAATCGGTGATTTGGAACAGTTGTTTTATCGTGTATATGGCAACCACTAAAATAATAGGAGGTTTTTAGCATGAGTAAAGTATTCGATATTTCTACGGTACCAACAAGCCCCAGGATTCAAAAGCTTATTGACGCATTGTATGCCAATCCGCCGGCCGTAGAGGCAGAGCGGGCCAGTCTTATTACCGAGTCTTATGAAAAAACTAAGGCTTTACCGATTGTATTACGTCGCGCTAAAGCCGTAGAACATATTTTAGATAACATGACAATTGTGATCCGTAATGATGAACTCGTCGTAGGCAATTTGACGACGGCGCCACGTTCCACGCAGATCTTTCCAGAGTTTTCCTATAAGTGGATCATGGGCGAGTTTGAAACTTTGGCGAAACGGACTGGCGATGTTTTTACAATTAGTGATGAGGTGAAACAAAAGCTCTCACAAGTGCTTCCTTATTGGGATGGGAAAACGGTTAACGAATTAGCTACTGAATATATGTATCCGGAAACAAAGGAAGCTATGGGGCGCGGCGTTTTTACTGTTGGTAACTACTATTTTAATGGCGTAGGTCATATTAGTGTTGATTACAAAAAAGTATTGGAAAAAGGCTTTAATGGAATTCTGCAGGAAGCCGAAGCGGCTCTAGCCAGTGCGGATCAGACTTGCCCTGATTTTATTAAGAAAAGACAGTTTTTAGAAAGCGTAATGATTACATCAAAGGCAACGATTCGTTTTGCTAATCGTTTTGCTCAATTGGCGGAACAACTTGCTGCCAATGAACCGAAAAATAGTAAACGAGAATTGGAATTACGCGCCATTGCAGCGAATTGTCGCAAAGTCCCAGCTAATCCCGCTAGTAATTTTTATGAAGCTGTACAAGCGTTTTGGTTTGTGCAGGCTATTATTCAAATTGAATCCAATGGCCATTCAATTTCGCCGATGCGTTTTGACCAATATATGTATCCTTATTATCAAACCGATATTTTAAGTGGACGTTTGACACGCGAAAGCGCCCAGGAAATACTTGATTGCCTGTGGGTTAAATTTAATGATGTAAATAAAGTCAGAGATGCCGATTCGACCAAGGCTTTCGGCGGGTACCCCATGTTCCAGAATTTAATTGTAGGCGGACAAAATTCCGAAGGAATCGATGTTACGAATGAACTTACGATTGCTTGCCTCGAAGCTAGCGCTCATACGAAATTGCCACAGCCTTCTATTTCGATTCGCGTATGGAATAAATCACCTAATGAATTTTTAATTAAAGCAGCAGAAGTATCGCGTCTTGGCTTAGGTATGCCTGCTTACTATAATGATGAAGTAATTATTCCTGCATTAGTAAATCGTGGCTTAACGCTGGAAGATGCTCGTGATTATGGGATTATCGGTTGTGTTGAACCGCAAAAAGGCGGTAAGACAGAAGGCTGGCATGATGCAGCATTTTTCAACATTGCCAAAGTTTTGGAATTGGTTATTTATAATGGTATGCTTGACGGTGTTCAAGTTGGACCGAAAACGGGTGAGTTTACGTCCTTTGCTTCTTTTGAAGAATTGAAAACTGCTTATAGCAAGCAAATGGCCTATTGCGTTAGTCTTTTGATAAATGCCGATAACTCTGTTGATATTGCTCATGCGGAAAGAGCACCATTACCTTTTGTTTCATCTATGGTCGATGACTGCATTCAACGCGGTAAATCCATTCAGGAGGGAGGAGCTCATTATAACTTTACTGGCCCGCAAGGTGTTGGTGTAGCCAATGTGGGTGATTCACTCAAAACAATTGAAGAATTGGTATTTGATCGTAAAACCTTTACTTTGGCTCAAATCAAAGAAGCAGTTGAACATAATTTTGGCGGAAGTGTTACTACTGCAATTCCCAATGAGGTTATTGAAGAAGTGGTACGGCGGATGTTGACGGAAGGCAAAACAATTACAGTCGAACAACTTAATAAGCTGCAGGCTTTAATGAAAAATGGCGTAATAGCAACTAGTACTGCTGCTGGCGGTTATGACAGTTTATTACAGGCTATTGAATCGGTTCCTAAATTCGGTAATGATATAGCAGAAGCCGATGAAATGGCGCGGTATGCCGCCAGCGTATATTGCCGTGAAGTCGAAAAATATAAAAATCCTCGTGGCGGTCTTTTCCAACCGGGGTTGTATCCTGTATCGGCTAATGTTCCGATGGGATCACAGACAGGCGCTACGCCTGATGGCAGAAAAAAAGGGGAAGCTCTAGCCGATGGTGTTTCCCCTGTGTCTGGCCGTGATACGAATGGTCCGACTGCTGCGGCAAACTCGGTTGCGGCTCTTGATCACGCTATTGCCTCAAATGGTACGTTGTTTAACCAAAAATTTCATCCATCAGCTCTTAGTGGACGGGAAGGTTTAGAAAAACTCGCCGCTCTTGTTCGAGGCTATTTTGACCAAAAAGGAATGCATGTTCAATACAATGTTGTTGGTCGGGAAACTTTGCTTGATGCCCAAAAGAACCCGGATCAGTATAAGAATCTCGTAGTACGCGTTGCTGGCTATAGCGCACACTTTGTGTCACTTGATAAAAGTCTGCAAGATGATATTATCAGTCGTACCGAGCAGATGTTTTAATAGCTGTAATTTTTCTGTTAAAGGCAATTGAGCGGAGGCTTTTATGGAGACAATATATAGTGGAAAAGGAATTATTTCTGATATTCAGAGATTTTCTGTCCATGATGGTCCAGGAATCAGAACACTGGTATTTTTCAAAGGATGTCCTCTTTCCTGCCAATGGTGTTGTAACCCCGAAAATATTCAACGAGAGCCTCAGACTATGATGGTTCAGGGTGTGGAGAAAGTAATTGGCCGAGAATATACGGTGGAAGAGCTCATGCAAGTGATTCGCAAGGATATGATTTATTATCGCCGTTCCGGCGGTGGTGTGACACTTTCTGGTGGCGAAGTTTTGTTTCAGCCACAGTTTGCTAAGCAATTTTTGCAGGCCTGTAAAGCCGAAAGTATCCACACGGCCATAGAAACAACTGCATTTGCCTCATTTGAGGTGATTCGCGAGTTGCTGCCATGGATTGACTTGGCTATGTGTGATTTGAAGCATGTTGATGGCTTAAAACATCTCCAATATACCGGGCGGCCTAACGATATGATACTGGAAAATCTTCGTAAGATTGGTCTTTCTGGAACGAGTATCGTGATTCGTGTTCCCGTTGTGCCGGGCTTTAACAGTACAAAAGATGAAATTTCAAGAATCGCTTTGTATGCTGCCACGATTCCAGGGGTTAAGCAGTTACATCTGCTTCCGTATCATCGCTTAGGGGAAAGCAAATATAATGGTCTAGGTAAAAACTATGCCTTTTCTGGTATAGAGCCCCTGCAACCAGTCATGATGGAGGAACTGTTGGAGGTTGCCAAATATTCGGGATTGAATTGTCAAATTGGCGGATGAAACCCACAGGGAGTGAACGCTTCTGTTAACCTATGAGCTAATCAGTCGTCCTTCAAAGAGTGCTCTCGCTATTTTACAGCGAAAAGCCTGCGATAAGATAGCTGCTAATTTACTGGCCGACAAACCGGCAGAGGCAGTTGGCCTTATTCAAGGCCCTGTTGCACCAATTATTGCAGCTGCTGATATTGCCGAAAAAGCTGCTAATGTGATTGTTTCAGAGATTGCAGGATCTTGTCCGCAGCATATTACCTTGATTGCCGTTTTAGGTGAACTATCAGCTGTAAAAATAGCATTGGAGGCTGTAAAAAGTAAAAAGTCCCCTCTTTGAACAACGGGGTTATTCAGATAATTGGAAATCGCTTTTTATTCTAAGCCCAACGTATAGTAATAATGCTACGTTGGGCTTTTTTCAGATCGTTGAGTACTTACATGATAAGCTTAGGAGAGTATACAATGGAAACCTTGCTGCTTATTGCTGATGAAAAAATCGAAAAAGAATTTATGAAACAAATGATTGAAATGTATGATTCCCATATAGAAGTTATAGCGGAAGTTGGTGATGAAGTTTTAGCCTGTGAGCTTGTTTTAAAGTACAGACCTGATATTGTTCTGCTTGACATACAAACATTAACTTTAGAAGCGAATCAGACTGTGAAAAAGATCATTTCGCTTTGTCCGGAGCTCTGGTTCGTTATTTTTGCGGCCTGCGATACTTTTTTTACTAAAAGTCTAGTCAAGAAAAGAAATTTTCTAAGGCATGTGCCAAAACCAGGATGTGCTGCCGATGTTCTTCCACTGATTAAAGAGGCTCGTGAACAAGTAAAGCAAAGAAAAAAACGAATTTATGGGTATGAATGGCTTCATGCTAGTTTAACCAGACAAGTAACATCTATTAAAACAACAAAAACTTTGTCACTTTCAGAAAATGCAATTCAGTATCCTTTTCGCTATGAAAGTATGCTTTTGGAACACATTCGTTGCGGTGAATGGGAAAAAGGGCAGGAAATCCTAGCGATATTACTGAAAGAAATCCTTTCTCAACCTATCCATTTAGAACTTATAAAAATGTGTCTGCTCGAGCTGGTTATTGTTGCATCGCGCGCGGCTATTGAAGGGGGAGCAGAGTTTGAACAGATCACTCTTCTTGATTGCGCCTGTTTGGAAGATCTGCAGGCCTGTTATGATGAAAAAATGATTATATCCTGGATAAGCCGTGTTTTTCATCGGATTATGGGTCGTATGAAAGAGTATAAAGGGACGATGAATCGGTATGCCATTGAGCAGGCTTGCCAATATATCATTAAGAATTATTCTAAAAATATTTCACTGGAAGAAGTATCACAAGTAGTTCATTTAAGTCCTTCTTATTTTTGTCGCTTATTCAAACAAGAACGAGGCTATAATTTTGTTGATTTTTTGACAAAAGTAAGGATCGAAACAGCTAAGAAGATGTTGCGAAATTCTAATGATACGACTGTGCGAATTGCTACAGCTATTGGCTACAAAGATGCGAGTTATTTTATTCGGATCTTTAAGCAGACGGTTGAAATGACACCGAATCAATATCGCAATGCCAATCGAGTGCATGGTGCATTTTGCGTGAAGTTATAATAAGAGGATAAACTCTAACAACTGTATTTACATCAGTCTACAATTTATTAATCATTGAGAAAAGGTAGGATTTTGCTTTTATAAAAGGAATATATAAGTCAGGAAGTTCATTTTGCACAGAAAACGGCAGTTAAAATGTTCAAAATAACCAATGATTCTATTGGGAAAATTTATTATAATGATAACAGCAAGTTCTTTTATGGAGGAATAAATAGAAGATTATAAATTCAATTTGACGGATTCGTAAAGGAGAAACTGATACTATGTACAAAGAACTGAATACTTCATTGCGTACAATTATGACGCCAGGACCAGTTGAAGCAGAGCCTAGAGTGCTCAGAGCAATGGGAACGCCCATACTGGGACAATTTGATCCGGAATTCACTCAGATCATGAATGAGACTATGGAAATGCTAAGAGAACTTTTTCAAACAAAAAACAAATGGGCATTTCCAATAGACGGAACTTCACGAGCCGGGATTGAAGCAGTATTAAGCAGTCTAATTGAAACAGGTGACTCTGTCTTGATTCCGATCTATGGTAGATTTGGTCACTTGCTAACAGAAATCGCCGAGCGCTATGGTGCTGAAGTTGTCAATTTAGAAACTGAGTGGGGTACTGTTTTTGACCCTGAAACAGTGATTGCAGAAATTCGCCGAGTGAAGCCTAAGATTGTAGCGATGGTTCACGGCGAAACTTCCACTGGTTGTATGCAACCGTTGAAAGAAATTGGCGAAGCTTGTCGTGAGCTTGATATACTGTTTGTTGTGGATGTTGTAGCAACAATTGGCGGTGTCGATGTCAAAGTTGATGAGTGGAAAATTGATGCAGCGATTGGCGGTACGCAAAAATGTTTGTCAGTTCCATCGGGAATGGCGCCTATTACTTTCAACTCTCGTGTTGAAGCGGTATTGCTAGAACGCAAGAGGATTGAACGTGGGCTGGCTGATTCCAGTATGTACAAAGCCAATCAGTCACGTATGATCCGCAGTAATTATTTCGATTTGAGCCAGTTAATGGATTATTGGGGTCCGGCACGGTTGAATCATCATACGGAAGCAACTACCATGGTCTATGCATTGCGGGAAGGCTTACGGATTGTTTTAGAAGAAGGGCTTGAAGCTCGCTTTGCACGGCATAAACTACATGAAGCAGCCTTAACAGAAGGGCTTAGTGCTATGGGACTTCAGTTATATGGCGATCCAAGCTGTAAAGTACCAGTTGTTACTTCTGTTTCGATTCCTGAGGGAATTGATGGGGAAGCCGTTCGGTACATGCTTTTAGAAGAGTTCCAAATAGAAATTGCTAGCTCCTTTGGTCCGTTAAAAGGAAAGATCTGGCGCATTGGAACGATGGGATATAGTTGTCGTAAGAAAAATATTTTGCATGTTCTGGGGGCTTTAGAAGCCACTTTAATTTGGCATGGAGCCAAGATTCAGGTAGGCAGTGCCGTCCAAGCTGCTTTGAAAGTGTATAAACAGGCTGGAAAGTAAGTTCGGTCTATGTATAGCTGCTAGAGCAATAAAATATGTATAGTGTTACAGTAAACAAGGGTACACAAAAATAATTGTTATTTTTGTGTACCCTTTGATTTTTACATTATTTAATGATAGATTTTTTCATTCGGAGGCTTTAAAGAAATTATTTTTGGCATTCAAGATTTTTTTCTGGCGGAAAGATAGGCGTAAATTGAATAGTAGCTCCTTGTTACCGAAATCTAAGCCGGTGATGTCAGTGATTTTTTCGAGGCGATTGGTCAGTGTGTTTCTGTGAATGTATAATTCCTTTGCTGTATCGGTTAGGACTTTATCACATTCAAGATATTTTTCTAAGGTTGTTAATAGTTCCGTTTTATGATGAGTATCAGCATTTTCTAATTTGGAAAGGATGGAATTACAAACATAAGTAAGCATGGACGAAGTGTCAGAATTCGCTAACAAGGCATAGCTGGCCACTTCGTGGGGAGAAGTAACATGGCCATTTCCTTTTAAAGTCCGGCCAAATTGTAGACACGATAGGGCATTATAATAGCTCTGACGAACGGAATTGATATCCGAAGCGAGTGTGCCAATGCCAATGGAAATTTTTAAGGTTGGGAACATGTAGGTAAAAGCCGTTTGTAGTTTGTTATATAGATCTGATTCCTGTGTACTTAATGGTCTGGTCGATGCGACAAGGGCTATTACTTTGCCCGCTTGTTCCGAGATGAGTGATAAGGGATATTTTTCTGTAACAACTTGTTGGGTTGTTTTATAGAGGCGAGCCGAGATAGCAGCAATATTTGTTTCTTGATCGTTTTCATCCAATTCGATAATTGAGCACTCAAAGAAATTTCCCTGCATTAGTTCAAATTTAGAGATGATTTCAGTTGTGTTTTGGTTGCTTAGGTCGCCAAAGAGAATATGTTCTAGCATATCTCGCGAATAAAGTCGGTGACTTTCAGCGATTGCTTTTTGTTTCAAGAAATCGAGTGTTGCTACTGTACAGGTATGTTCTAAGGCCATCTGATTTATGTCTAAGAAGGTTGTAGTAGATTGGAATATAGAGATATGACCAAAGTACTCATTGTTAGACATGATGGCCAGAGAAATTACGAGAAATTTATGATCTTCAATAAGTAACCATTTAGTGTGGGGAACTTTAGGTTGTGCTAAAATTTCTTGCGAGTAGTCATTTAAAATCGTTTTTTTTGTGATAAGAAGGTTTAGTTGAAGGTTCGCTTTGGCGCTTACTCCTGGCATTGTTTCTGGAAACCAATAACTAAGAAGCAAGCCGTTATTACTATAGCAGCCCACTGGGCAGTTGGTAAGCTCACCTAAACAAGTAATGATAGAATGTAAGCCGCCACCTTTAATAGCCACCGTTGTTAATGTCTTATGAATTTCATTGGAACGATGTAATAAATAGGATTGTCGTGCTGCGATGCTATTTATAATCGGATTGCTAATTTCTGCGAGTGATAGCTGCAGGGGAAGTTCAATAATGGGGAAATTCAGCTTTTTTGCTAATTCGATCATTAAAGGAGGAATTTCTGGCAGAAATCGCTTTGTTTTGATTCCGAGACCAGCACAGCCAGAGGCAGAAAGTTCTTTGATAAGGCGTTCCTGTAAAACTAGATCGTCTTTGATGGTGTAGGCAGTGGTTAATATTAAATCACTTGGTTTTACCCAATTCCAGATGTCAGGAGCATCCATTATATTTACAGATAGAATAATATTGTCTAGGCCGGCAGAGCCAGTCACCAAAGATAAGGTTTTATCTGGGAAAAATTGAAAAATATCTTTAATTGTGAGGTGCATAGTCATTCTCCTCAAATTTGCATAAATTTCATGATTTAACTATTATTGAAGAGTAAATTCGCTAAACAGTTATAACTTCCTTGTTAATTGTAGTTTTATTTCTGAAGTAATAGATAAATGTGCATGTTGCACATTTATCCGTTGCTTCTTTACGATTGCTGCACTGGATGAAAGATCAAATATTCAGTATAATTGGGACGTAGTATTTAGATGAAAATGAGTAAAAAATACTTGATAGTACCATGTGAACTTGAAGATGTCTTCTGAAAAAATTAGATGTTCTTGTAAATGTTTTAAATAGAACATTCTAATAGAAGTGAAAGATGGTCAATTTTGAGACGTATATAGCCAAGCTATTCAGTAAAATGAAGAAAAATAGAGTGTATTGAGGGAGGTAAAACATGAAGGGGTTTGATTTTGGTAAAGAAACAGAGAAACTATTGCAATGGCTAGGAGAATTCGGCAAAGACCCAAATGGCGGAGTGTCTCGTTTCCTTTATAAACCCGAGTGGGTAGATGCACAGAATGCATTGGCAAAGCTTATGAACGAGGAAGGTTTGATTGCCAAATATGATGAGGTAGGTAATTTATTTGGCAGATTGGAAGGTACTTTATATAAAGATGAAACGATTTTAACCGGTTCCCATGTTGACACTGTAAAAAATGGCGGTCTCTATGACGGGCAATTCGGCATCATCGCTGGCATCATTGCTCTTAAATATTTAAAGGAAACTTATGGCGCGCCCTTGCGTAATATCGAAGTGGTATCAATGGCTGAAGAAGAAGGCAGTCGCTTTCCTTATGTGTTTTGGGGAGTGAAAAACATATTTGGTCTTGGTAAACGAGAAGATGTAGAAGCTATGGTGGATTTTGAAGGAATTCCTTTTACTGAGGCTATGAGAAAAGCCGGTTTTGCTTTTAGAGAAGCAATTACGCCAGTTCGTAATGATTTAAAGGCCTTTTTAGAAGTCCATGTGGAACAAGGCGGCGTACTGGAGCGCGAACAAAAATCCGTAGGTATTGTCGAGCATATTGTTGGGCAACGCCGTTTTACCATTGAAGTTACCGGTGAAGCAAATCATGCCGGAACAACGCCAATGGGCTATCGACGCGATGCTGGGTATGCAGCAAGTAGCATGATTTGCTCGATTATTGATACGGCCAATCAATATGGAGATCCTTTAGTAGCTACTGTTGGGAAAGTAGAAATAACCCCTAATATTGTAAACGTTGTGCCAGGTAAAGCTTTATTTACATTAGATACTCGTCATACCCATAAAGACGTACTAGTTGCTTTTACGGAAGAAATAACTACTAAGATAAAAGAAATTGCTCAAAAAACGGGCGTTGGTATCCATATTGATATGTGGATGGATGCTGCTCCTGTTCCTATGGATGTAAAAATCGTAAAAGTCTTAAAAGAACACTGTGAAAATGCGGGGCTTAACTATAAAATGATGCATAGCGGGGCAGGGCATGATTCACAGATTATCGCAACTTTTGTACCTACGGCAATGTTGTTTGTGCCAAGCCATAAAGGGATTAGTCATTCTCCATTAGAATATACTGATCCGCGAGATTTGGGAGAAGGCGTTAAGGCGTTAGTGGGAGCCTTGTATGAGTTAGCTTATAAGAAATAAGGTTCAAATTCATAAGTTATGAAAGTGAATCATACATAATAAATGCCACCGCTCCAATATCGAGATGGTGGCACTTATTATGCATAGTGCATAGGAGCGGTTTATTTATTTGGTACCGATGCACTATACGTGAAGTTCGAAAATTCTATATAATTGAACTAAGGCAGGTGATATATTATACGATATAATATATATGTGAACATGGAATGTTGTTCTTCATTTTGGAATTGAATCAAGTGTTCATAGCGTTTGCTAAAAACTAAGTAGAGTAGGTCATGTATGATGTCAAATAGTGCGATACAATGGTTTGCCGCTGCTTTGCCGATTGCATTTTTGCTATTTCTGTTATTGAAATGTAAATGGGGTGGCGATGAGGCAGCATCAGGTGGATTAATTATTTCCATACTGATTGGTTTTTTTGTATTTGGTGGTGGAATGGATATGCTTGCCCTGGCTGTTGCCAAGGGAATGTGGTATTCCATTGCGATCATTATGGTGGTATTTCCCGCATTGCTTATTTATGAGGTTTCTCGCGAGTCGGGAGCTTTTATTGTTATTCGGGAAGGAATGCAAACTTTTACGCCCGACAAAGTTTTGCAAGTTCTCGCTGTAGGCTGGATTTTTGTTGGATTTTTGCAAGGGATTACAGGTTTTGGTGTTCCTGTTGTAGTGTGTGCTCCGCTGCTGATTGGTATGGGTGTAAGGCCGATCACCGCAGTACTCATTACCCTACTAGGACAGGCTTGGGGTAATACCTTTGGTACACTGGGAATTGCTTGGGATGGTCTTGTCAGCCAAGTGGATTTAAGCGATCCGGTGACTCTGAAACATACCATTCTCTGGACTACAGGGATGCTTGGCGTTGTTAATGTTATATCAGGGCTGGTTATTGCTGGTTTAGCAGGTGGATATAAAGGCGTTAAACGAAATGCCGTCATGGTAATTCTCTTAGCACTTTTCCAAAGTGGCGGGCAAATGTGGTTGGCTCTCTTAAATCCAATGCTTTCTAATTTTGTTGTAGCATCTGTTTCGTTAGGGTTAATTTTTTTCATTGGAAAAATTCCTTATTATCGTCAAGCTGTAGAACTTCATGATCCGATTGAGCAACGGCGCGAAGATAGTTCGTCTACTCATGCTATGAGCATTAAACAAGCTTTTATTCCGTATGTTTTTTTAGTAGTTATAGCTGTTGTGGTACTACTAAATAGTTCGATTAAGAGTTTGTTTGGACAGTGGCAGCTATCGTTGCCTTTCGTTGGCAAAACAACGATGCTTGGCTTTGCAACGCATGATTATGCAGCCTATGCACCGCTAGTGCCCCTGTTGAATTCGGGATTCTTTTTATTACTAGCTGCTGTCGTTGGCTACGGAACCTATCAAAGTGTCGGATATATAAAAAGCGGCGGATTACAACGGATTACGACGAATGCTTTAAAGAAAACGATACCTTCTGCCATTGCCGTCATTGGTCTGATTGCTATGTCGAAAGTCATGGATGAGACAGGACAGACAACCGTATTGGCGCAAGGGGTTGCTGCCGTAACTGGCGGAGCATATCCAATTCTTTCGCCGTTTATTGGATTGCTTGGTACCTTTATGACCAGTAGTAATTTGTCATCGAATATTCTTTTCGGTAGTTTTCAGGAGCAAGTGGGAAGAATGTTACATGTAGATAAAGCCCAACTGTTGGCAGTGCAAACGGTTGGTGGTTCGATTGGTAGCATTATTGCTCCGAGTAAGGTCCTGCTTGGTACAACGGCAGCTGGTATTCTTGGTAAAGAGGGCGATGTTATTAATGCGTTTTTACTAAGAGCCATGTTGTTATGTGGGATCTTTGGCGTGATTATTTTTGTATCTTATCAATTGGGGTGGTGATAGCAGTGCAGCAGTTGGTAGTGTATTTACCGATCCTTCTTGTTATAGCCTTTCCTATGTTGTATTACGGTGGTCAGTCTAGTAATAGTTTGTGTTCTATAGCTGGAATCCTCGTATTGCTTTTAGGTATGGCGGGGCCATTGATAAAACGAGCATTAAAGTAATAGGTGGCTTATGTAATAATTAAATAAAGAGTTCTATGAGAGGAACTGCCAGAAAGGGAAACCGATCTGCAGTTCCTTTTTTGTGTACCTTTTACATACCGTGTAGTTTTAGTGTGCACAATTGCGATTCCGACGAAAATAGTAATTCGCAATTGTGCAATAAATGGTCGTCAGAGTGTGCAATACGCATAGTTGTTTTGTGTTTATTTGCAAATTATGCACTGGTGGAAAAATCGAAAAAATCAGTATAATTAACATGTAAAGGTAACAAATATAGATGCGGAAAAATCGGCATAAGGAAAATCCGATAAACATGTAGAAAGGAGTAGGGGGAATCAAAGTGCTTTACTAGAGAAAGCGCAGTGATCAATACGGTTTAAGATTGAGCATGTTAATAAGAGGGGGGCTTATAATGTTTAATCTAGTTATTAAAAACGGCAAGGTGGTAACATCAGAGCGAATTTTTGTGGCAAGTATATGTATTAATGACGGCAAAATAGCCGCAATCGTTGAACCAAGTGTTGCTGTCGAAGCAACTGAGGTAATTGACGCTAAGGGGAATTATGTATTCCCTGGCGCCATCGACAGTCATGCACATCTGAACGATCCAGGGTACAACTGGCGGGAAGATTATGCCCATGGTACAGCCGCTGCGGGAGTGGGCGGGTTTACTACCATTGTAGATATGCCGCTGCAGAATGAACCTGCACTTACTGATGAAAAGATTCTAGCAAAGAAGCTTGCCCATGTTTCTTCCAATGCTTATGTGGACTATTGCTTTTGGGGCGGACTTGTAGATTATAATTTTGCAAGCTTAAAAGAACTTGATGCTAAAGGCTGTGTTGCTTTCAAGTCATTCATTGGTCCCGTTTCGCCTGATTATGTATCTCTTTCTATTGGACAAGCAAAAGAAGCTTTGGAGATTTTAAAAAGCGTTGATGCTCGTGCCGGTTTTCATTGTGAAGATTACTCAATTATTAAATGGGAAGAGGAAAGAGCAAAACGGAAGGCGAAAAATGACTGGAGAGATTTTTTGAATTCAAGGCCCGTTATAGCGGAGCTCATTGCAACTCAAAATATTATCAGTCTTGCCAAGGAAATTGGCGCTAAGGTTCATATTTGTCATGTAAGTCATCCGCAAGTGGCGAAGATTATCAGAGATGCCCAACTTGACGGTGTTGACGTTACTGGTGAAACTTGTGGTCATTATCTTACCTTTTCGGAAGACGATGTGATTAAAAATGGCAGCTTATTTAAATGCGCACCGCCACTGAGAGAAACTGCAGCGATAGAAGAAATGTGGGAATATGTAGATAATGGCACATTGAGTTGTATTGGTTCGGATCATTCGCCTTGCGAACTCAGTGAAAAAAGCGAAGAAAAGCATGGCGTATTTGGTGCCTGGGGCGGAATTAGCGGCATTCAAAATACCATGCAGGTCGTATTTAGTGAAGGTGTCGCCAAGCGCGGCTATAGTCCGACCATACTTGCAAGAGCGCTAAGTGAAGGACCGGCAAAGGCATTCGGAATATATGGTAAGAAGGGCGCAATTGAAGTTGGCTTTGATGCGGATTTAGTAATTCTCGATCCGAAAAAGGAATGGGAAATTACACCCGAATCACTTTATTATGTGAATCAAATTTCTGCATTTATCGGCTTGAAAGGGGTCGGACTTCCTGTATGCACGTTGGTTAGAGGACAGGTTGTGGCCGAAAATGGCAAAGTCGTTGGTCAGAAAGGCTTTGGAAGTTTCGTGAAAAAATTACAGAAAAGTACGCGTTCTAGCTAAGAAGCAGCTTATTTATCATAAGTGATAAGTTTATGATTAAGAATGCAAATATTAGTAGATGAGGAGAGGATTCTCTTGAGTAAGCGTTATGATGTAATCATTCGAAATGGAAATGTTGTTTGTCCTGATCAGGTAAAAAAAGCAGATATTGCTGTTTGTGATGAGAAGATTGTAGAAATTGCCGAAGAGATCGCTGGTGACGCAACAGAAATTATTGATGCAGCCGGAAAATATGTATTCCCTGGAACGACTGATGGGCATGTACATTTTAATGATCCCGGCAGAACAGAGTGGGAAACAATCGCAACAGGCAGTAGTGCTCTTGCAGCAGGTGGCGGTGTTGCCTATTTTGATATGCCGCTTAATTGTAGTCCCTGTACACTTGACGCAAAAAACTTTAATGCAAAGCTTGCTGTGGCGCAAAGAGACTCGTTAGTTGACTATGGCTTTTGGGGTGGCTTTACTCCTAAAAATTTAAATGAATTTGAAGAGCTTGCCGAGTGCGGCGTAATTGGATTTAAAGCATTCTCTTGCTTTAGCGGTATTGATGAATTTGAGAGAGCCGATGATTATACGGCCCTTGTCGGCATGGAAAAATTAGCGAAGCTAGGCCTACCGCTGATGGTGCATTGTGAAAATGCTGAAATTACGAGAGACTTAACAGCACTGGCGCTTGCGAATAATCAAACAACCGTAAGAGATTATTTTGCCGCTCGTCCGCCGATTACGGAAATTGAAAATGTTTCGCGCATGATTTCTTTTGCCGAAGAGACCGGCTGTAAACTCATTATTGCCCATATTAGCACAGCAAAAGCTGTTGAGCTTGTTACTCAGGCAAGAAATAGAGGGGTTGACGTATACTGCGAAACAATTGGCCATTATTTAATTCTTACCGATGATGATGTAGAACGGATGGGAACCGTGGCAAAATGTTCGCCGCCGATTCGTGATGCTAAAAATCAAGCGAAAATGTGGGCAAAACTGTTAAATAGCGAAATTGATTTTGTCTCTTCTGACCATTCTCCCTGTGATCCTAAGTTAAAGGATGGAGAATTTTTAAAAGTTTGGGGCGGCATCTCAGCTTGTCAGACGACTCTTTCCGCAATGCTTACGCATGCTTATTATGGCAGAAAAGTCTCGCTTGATGATATTGCCAAATTGACTTCGCAAAATGTCAATGAGATCTTTAAAATTTCAGGGAAAGGCAAAATTGCAGTCGGCTACGATGCAGATTTTGCTTTAGTAGACTTGAATAAACAAGTGACATTAAAGGCAGAGGATCTTTTCTATAAACACAAGGTAAGTCCGTATGTTGGCGATACCTTCTTGGCTACAGTGACACAAACCATTCTTAGAGGGACAACAATCTTTAAAGAGGGAAAAATTGTAGCAAAACCGATAGGTAAACATTTAAGACCTAACTTATAACCCAATATATTATTAGAAATAGGGCAAACATTAAAAAGGAGTTGGGGTGCGTATGTCTACTATATTAGAAAAAAGTGGCACGGAAACGACGCCGGTTCAAGCCAATATGGGCGTGGATGAGTCACTAAATCCGAAAGCGGATGCAAATAGGACAGTAGGTCCCATAGACTATATGTTTATGTGGCTTGGTGACGGCGTCAATTTAGGCAATATGACGCTTGGATCTAGTTTGGTTGTAGCAGGCGTAGCAACATTAAATATTTTTCAAACCTTTGCGGCAGCCATTATAGCAATTGGCATTATTTCTACGGTGTTTACCTTAAACGATCGGCTGGGTTACAAAACCGGCATACCTTATGTTGTACAGCTTAGAATGTCTTTTGGGATTAAAGGTTGCATTGTATCATCACTTTTACGTGGTATTCCTGCTATTATTTGGTATGGATTTCAGAGTTGGATTGGTGGTACGGCCTTAAATGAAATTGCCAAAATTGTTACAGGCGGTAGCTTTGACAATATAGCGATTTGTTTTATCGTGCTTCAATTGGTGCAGATCGTGCTTTCTATGTATGGCTTCCATGCGATTAAATGGGTAGAGTCTATTATATCTACCGTTATTATGCTGGCGCTGCTCTATGTATTTAGCATCTTGATTACATCTCATAGTGATGTGATTGCCGAAAAGTGGGTTCATGCAAGTGGTACTTGGGGCTTACCGTTCTTTGCTTTTATTATGATGTTTATGGGAAATTATGCAGCTATTTTTTTAAGCGCTGCAGATTACTCAAGAGAACTAAAGACCGGAATTTCAAGCACCAAACGTGGCTTTTTGTACTTCTTACCAATTGTACTAGCCTACGGTTTCGTACTGTGCATTGGTGCAATGCTTGCTGCCACAACAGGAATTTCTAATCCTGTAAAAGCTTTTGCCATCGTGATAAATAACTCGTATATTACCTTCTTTGTATCGTCCTTTATTGTTATGGGCGCTGTTGCTGTAAATATGGTTGCCAATATTATTCCGCCAACCTATGTCATTACATTGATTACAAAATTAAAATATAAAGCTGCAGTTACCATATCGGGACTACTTGCTTTAGCTACATGCCCTTGGATTCTTGTAAAAGATTCTTCGGCAGAAGGGCTTGGCATGTTTATCCTTATATATTCAGCCTTTTTAGGGCCTATTGTGTCTATTTTATTAGTTGAATACTATATTTTGAGAAAGCAAAAAATCGACATTATCGATTTGTATAAGGAAGAAGGCTCTTTTGCCGGCTATAATCCTTGTGCGATCATTGCCATGCTTATTGGCGCCGGTGCTGCTTTCATGAAAGTGGAGCTAGCCTGGATCATTGGTTTTGTTGTGGCAGGCATTTCTTATTACATTCTAATGAAGACTGCCTTTAAAGATTCGAAATTCAAACATGGTACAATCTTTGAAAAATAATTATTAGGTTTCAATAAAACAGCAAAAAACAGAAGTTAACTGATTCAGTTTACAGTTACTTCTGTTTTTGTTTGGCCCTTTCAGGGGAGTATTTTATGATGGTTACTACTTATTTGCTAAAAAATGATAAAATTTACTGGACAATTTATCCTGTATGGATGATGAAAAAGGAAAGAAAGAAAAGTACAATGAATGTAAAGGATCCTGAAAATTCTGACGTAATCAGACTAAAAGGAGTGTTTTATTGTGAGTGATCAAGAAATGGTATTAGTAAGTAAAACGGAATTGCACCAGTTGATTAAGAATAAAGTGATGAAAGCTGGTTTGCCTGAAGACCATGCTCAGGAGTTAGCGAATCATTTGACCTATGCCGATAGCCGCGGGGTACATTCTCATGGCGCTGTGCGTGTTGAATACTATTCAGAGCGAATCGCCAAAGGCGGCAGCAATACAAATCCTAAATTTTCCTTCCGAAAAACCGGTCCTTGCACTGGGATCTATGAAGGGGATAATGCCATAGGAATGGTCGTGGCCAGAAATGGTATGCTTGAAGCCATAAAAATGGCTAAAGAAAACGGTATTGGTTTTGTCGGCATGCGTGAACTCGGACATTGCGGTACTCTTTCTTATTTTCTGAGAATGGCAACTGATGAAAATATGATTGCCCTATCGATGTGTCAGTCCGACCCGATGGTAGTGCCCTATGGCTCGGCCGATCCATACTTTGGGACAAACCCTATTGGTTTTGCCGCTCCTTGTGCGGGCCGTCCTCCGATTGTATTTGATATGGCTACTACTGTAGGCGCTTGGGGCAAAATATTAGATGCTAGGGCCAAAAACAATCCGATCCCTGATACGTGGGCGGTAGATACGAAAGGACATCCTACGACAGATCCTTTTGCTGTTGGCGGTCTTTTAGCTATTGCTGGTTCTAAAGGCTATGGCTTGATGATGATGGTTGATATTTTGTGCGGTTCCTTACTAGGCGTTCCCTTCGGGCAGCATGTAAGCTCTATGTATGCTGATCTTTCTGCCGGTCGGGAATTGGGACAAATCCATTTGGTAATCAATCCGGATTACTTTTCCTCCATTGATACTTTTAAAAATAATGTAAGTAAAATGGTAGATGAGCTTCATGTGCTTCGTCCAGCTGCTGGTTTTGACCAAGTGCTGGTTCCTGGCGAGTCTTCAGAAAAGAAGGCCCAAAACTATGAACGCAAGGGAATTCCTATTGTAAAAGAAATTTACGATTATCTTGTCAGTGATGATATTCATTACAACCGTTATGAAGGAAAAAGCGCTTTTGCTTCTGACACGTTAGATTAAACAGGAATGAAGGGTCTGCCGCGCTATGTAGTGTGACAGACCCTTTTGGGTTATCCGATTTGATTATGTAACCATTCAAGGATTGCGTCATACGTTGTTTTTCCTGATGGGTCACTTATATCTCGATCGAAATCGTGAGCTTCTTGGTAGACGGTTATGAGCTGGGCCTGGGGAATTTGCCTGCTTAATGTTTTTGTCATTCGATAGGGAACGTCAGGGTCTAGGGTTGCTGCCGCCAAGATTGTCGGTGGGAATTCTTGCAGAATTTCTTCAGTTAATGAATAGGCAGCTGGATTTTCTTCGCCGCAGAGGGATTTTATCCACGTTCCA
Organism: uncultured Pelosinus sp.; assembly: GCA_900550105.1. GTDB lineage: Bacteria > Bacillota > Negativicutes > UMGS1260 > UMGS1260 > UMGS1260. The sequence goes on along the minus strand of URQW01000016.1, from coordinate 11,280 downwards.
TCTTGTCTTGCTTTTATATAAAGAGAAAATCTTACATTCATAGGCCCATAGACCACCGGGGTGTCCGAAATGATTTTTTCGATGCTTTCGTCTGAGACGGCTGCTAGTTTATTGTAATATTTGCTGGGGGTGGCGAAAGCGGCTTCGTCAAGGCGAGCATAACCGTATAGGCTGATAAGAGCGCAGGGACGTAAGACGTTAGCTTTTATTAAACGGTCACACATCATAAAAGCGAGATATGCGCCAGCAGATCGACCAAATAGCACGTATTGATTATTTTTCAAATCGAATACTTCATCACGGTTATTTAGATAAAAGTCGAGCAGTTCGAAAGTGGAATTTAAAATGATATCTAATTTTGATTCCGGGGCTAAGGGATAATCAAAGGTTAACAAATCATAGCCTGAATTTAGAAATTTATCGATATATATTTGCGGTAGATCATCTCTTACACCGTAAAGCAGGCCGCCACCATGAAAATATAATATGGTTATGTTTTTTCTATCGTTTTTGGCTCGATAGAGATTTATCGCTAATTTAATATTTTGCTTGGTTGTAAAGTCAAATATTTCTGGTTTACTCATCCGTTTTTCTCCCATCAATCAGTTTAAATAATCTTGAAGCGATTTGAATTTGTAGTAGTTCCTCTGGATTTGCAAAGTCGATTCCCAACACATTTTTTATTTTGTCAATTCGATACCGCACTGTTTTGGGATGAAGAAACAGCTTTTCAGCAGTGAGGTTATAGCTTTGGTTAGTGTCCAGAAAGGTCTTTAAAGTCTCGAACAGTAGGGGGGATTCAGATCTGAAATTAGCGATTCGAGGAGAAATAAACTTTTTCAGATCGCCTAAATTATTTGAGTCCAAAAATAACTTGTAAATTCCCAGTTCTTCATAGGGGAGTATTTTATTGGAATTATGGAATAGGCGTAGCACCTTTTGGGTATCGACAACCTCTCGATTGGCCTTGGGAATTTTTGATTTTTCTACTCTAGAGCTGATACTTGCGTAGTAATGAAATTCTTTAAATAGATTATTTTCAACGAAAGAATCCATAATCTTTTCGATGACAGCCGCAGTAAGACCAGAATGCGAACTACTAAAGTTGAGAATAAAAACGACTCGATCTTGCTTTTCTAGAAAAACAATATCTTTAAAACTGGCTTTGAATTTGAGACGGATCTTTCTTAAGGTTTGCGCCATGAGCGGCTTGTTTATATTTTTGGTTTCATCTTGCTGATAGAGTTTTATGAGAATTACTTGGTAGTAGGGGTGTTTATGTATATTAAGGGATTCTAATACCTCATCAATTGCTTTTTCTTCATAGAGTCTATCATTGAGTAAGTCGCTTAGGATATTGTTTTTTTGCTGAAAGAGATTTTGTGAGATTACATAATTCTTTAGTAACTCCATTTGTAGAAACTTTACGCCATTTTCGATGATCATGAAATCTTCTGAACTGATTTGATCGAGTAGCTCGTGAATCACTAGCTCGTAGTCATCATAGCCGAGATAAGGTATACGGACACGAATTTGTTTACCTACTAATTTAGGCTCCAAGTTATTATAGACTACTTCTTTGCGCTCATATTTAAAATGGACGTATTTTTCTGTGGAAACCTCACTTGTGCCAATAACTGTTACATTGCAAAGTTTGGGATTTGTACTGATTTCAGTTCCCTTGGTAGAATCAATGAGACTCACATCGCGTAAGATCATTTTTTTAAATTCACAGAGGATCTTATCCATGGAAGGCATTTTCAGCGCAAGACTAGTGAGTTCGCTATGTACCTCATAATACTTATTTAACAAATTTAAGTTCTTGTTTACAATGGGACCTAATATCTCAAGGATGATAGTGTCATACTTCACATTTTTGCCAATTTGGATTAAGGGGATTAAATGTTTGTCGCAAAGTTCAATGATCTTATTAGGGATTTGCGGAACGAGTCGATCAATTTTCATGATGATTGCGCTGATGCCGATATTATGGAGTTTTTCAAAGAATACGTCTAATTCACTATCGTTCAAATTTTGCAGGGCAAAAAAACTAGTAAGAATTACCTCACCGGCACGTCCCCAATTGGCGATGTCGGTTGCCTCTAAGATATTGACGCCATTTATTTCGTTGGAAATTCCGTTTTTGCCAGCTATTAATTGTGCGCCACAAAGCGATTTTACTCTTAATATGTCTTTGATATTCAATTTGCTACTCCTTTATCCTTTAAGTATAAAAAAAACGTGATTTTTACGATTTTATACCAATGATAATGCAAAAAAATAATGATATAATAACGGTAATTCATTTGACAAAATATTAACACAATATTAACACAGTAAAGGAGAATTGGAAATGCTATATACAGTAATTAAGAAAAATAGTTATCAAGATTCTATCAATCTTATGTTACTCACGAATTCGATAAATACTCTTGATGGTATCACAAAATGCTCAATTATGATGGGGACTGATGCCAATAAAGATATCCTTAGAAATAGTGGACTTCTTACCGTTGAAGCAGAAAGTGCAGCTCCCAGTGATATGATTATTGCCGTCGAGACAGAAGACGAAACGATTGTTGATCGTGTTCTGAGTGAAAGTGATAAATTTTTAAATGATCTTGCTGTTAAACGCAAAGCCAATACGGCTGTAAGCGTAACAAGCATTGATGCAGCACTAGAAGAAATGCCTGACGCAAACTTAGCTCTCTTTTCTATTCCAGGGGAATATGCAGCTGATGAAATCGAAAAAGCACTTGATAAGGGTCTGAATGTTTTTTCGTTCACTGATAATATTTCATTAGAAGATGAAGTGCGACTTAAAAATAAAGCTCATGAAAAAGGACTTTTATTGATGGGGCCTGACTGCGGTACCGGAATTATTTCTAGTATTCCTATCGCTTTTACGAATGTGGTAAGACCTGGAAATATTGGTATAGTAGGAGCTTCTGGAACGGGGATACAGGAAGTGACGACGATTATTGACCGTCTTGGCGGTGGTGTCGTACATGCTATTGGCACAGGTGGACGAGATTTGAGTGAAGAGGTTAATGCGGTAACTGTTCGCGATGCAATACTTGGACTGGAACTTCATGATCCTACCGATGTTATTGTGGTTATTTCGAAACCGCCAGCGCCGAAAGTTAGAGATGAGATTGTAGAATTGCTACATAGTCTTACAAAACCTGTAGTCGCTATTTTCTTAGGCGAAAAACCAGACCACTATGAGGGCAATGTATATTTGGCTCATACGCTGGAAGAAACGGCGATGATTGCTGTAGATCTTGCTAAGAACAGACCGGTAAAGCCGAATTATATGGAAGACATAAAATATGAAGTGAAAACGCCGCTGGCAAATGATAAGACAGTAAAAGGTTTATATTCCGGCGGCACACTGGCGGCTGAAGCAGCAATGCTGATTACTGAGGCTTTAGGACTTGGTAAATTGATCAAAAAAGAGGGATATATCCTTAATGCTAATGGCTACGAAGTGATGGATTTGGGCGATGATATCTACACACAAGGGAAACCGCATCCGATGATCGACCCAGAGGTTAGAATTAATAAAATCAGAGAATATGCAGCCGATAAAAATACTGGGATTATACTGCTTGACTGCGTGTTAGGGTATGGTTCACATCCTGATATGGCTGGAGCGTTATCAGAGGCGATCAAAGCAGCGATTGCAACAGCAAAAGCAGATGGTCGGGAGCTCTACTTCGTCGGTTCTGTCTGCGGCACACAGCAGGATCCTCAAAGCTATCAGGACGCTATCGATACTTTGAAGGGCTGCGGTGTACTAGTAGAAGAGAGCAATGCCAAGGCCATAAGACTTGCGCTTAAATTAAAAGGAATTGATTTGAAAGAAGCGGATAAGCACGTAGTAGCAAGTACCGTTGCCAAAAAAGCACTACCTGAAATCAGCGATAGTATTATCGATCTTTTAAATTCTAAACCGCGGATTATCAATATCGGCCTTGCCAGCTTTACCGAATCAATTATGGCCTATGGCGGCAGTTCCGTGCAGTATGATTGGAGACCGGCGGCAGGCGGTAATAAAAAGTTGATCAAAATATTAAATCAGCTTGCCAAAATTGAGGAAATTGAAACAGCCAATCAGGAAGTCATTGGCAAGATGAAAAACTCACAGCCCTTTTTGGTAGATGTAGTGCCAGCAAAATCAGTGATTGAAATCTTAAACGATAAAGTATTACTGCATGCAGGGCCGCCGATTGAATATAAAAACATGACAGGTCCAATGCAGGGGTCTTGTATTGGGGCGGTATTATTCGAAGGCTGGGCAGCTGACGAAACGAGCGCCAGAGAGTTACTAGAACAGGGTGGCGTGAAATTCACACCTTGTCACCATGTAAATGCAGTCGGGCCTATGGGCGGAATTACATCAGGCAACATGCCTGTATTGGTCGTCAAAAATAAACTGGATGGATCCATTGGTTACTGCATTATGAATGAAGGCATCGGAAAAGTACTTCGTTTTGGCGCTTATTCCGAAGAAGTTTTAACAAGATTAAGATGGATGCGTGATTCTTTAGGACCTGTATTATCGAAAGCTTTGCGGCAAAAAGAAGAAGGCTTAAACCTAAATGTACTTATTGCGAAGGCTATTACTATGGGAGATGAGTTCCACCAAAGAAATATTGCGGCTTCTCTGATCTTCCAGAAAGAACTAGCACCGCTGATTACGGAGCTTGACATTGACCAAAAAGAAAAATATACCGTAATTAAGTTTTTAGCAGATACGGATCAGTTTTTCTTAAACATCATGATGGCAGCAAGTAAATCCATTGTAGATTGTGCCAGAAAAACTACGAGTGGAACAGTCGTTACCACAATGGCTAGAAACGGTCAGGATTTCGGCGTAAAAATAAGCGGTATGGGTGACGAATGGTTTACTGCACCAGTAAATACACCAAATGGGCTGTACTTTACCGGCTATTCAGAAGCTGACGCAAATCCCGATATTGGCGACAGTGCCATCACTGAAACCGTGGGCGTTGGCGGCATGGCTATGATTGCTGCTCCTGGCGTTACCAGATTTGTCGGAGCAGGCGGTTTCCATGATGCACTTAAAGTTTCCAATGAAATGGAAAAAATCTGCATTTCCCATAACTCCAACTGGAGTATTCCTACTTGGGATTTCAAGGGGGCGTGTCTGGGAATTGATGCTAGAAAAGTAGTGGAAACCAATATTACGCCGCTAATCAATACGGGCATCGCTCATAAAAACGCAGGAGTCGGTCAGATTGGAGCTGGAACAGTGCGTGCGCCGCTGGCCTGCTTTGAAAAAGCGATCGTTGCTTATGCGAAAAAACTAGGGATAGAAATTGAGTAAAGAACAATGTAAAAAAGATAGAGCGGCGAGGAGCAATCTTTTGCCACTCTATCTGAAAAAACATAGAGTGGGTAAGGTGCACAGCAAATTTAATCAGGGTCTCAACGTACAATTTGATGACTTTTTACTATATGTTGGCTGCACTGGCACCCCTCTATCTGTTCTTGGGCTGAATGTAGATGAGGGGCAGATTAAAAATATACTCAACTCTGTAAAAAGTGAAGATATGGTCGTAAACAAAGGGAATCGATTACTTTTTTATAGCGTTGATGGCGTAATCGTGATTGATTATAAAGATCTAGAAGAAATAGATCTAAGGCTTCCAAAAGTAAAATGTACGATAAAAGAACTTGTTGATACTAAGCTGTATAAGTATTTGACAAATATGGATTTAGCGAAAAATATAGGGCTCTATTTAGATGAAAGAACTCGCAAACAAGTAGAATTGTTGTTATATTCCGATAAAACTGATATGAAATTAAATTCTACAATTATAAAATTTTTTGTTGGCAGGGGGAAAGGATTGACGCCAAGCGGTGATGATATCCTTCTCGGTTTTACATTGGCGCTTCTAAGCTTTGATCATTACTGGGAATGGCAACAAGTTCTTGCAGCAGAAGTTACTAAGGAAAGAACAACGCTGGTCAGCGTGGCTTATCTTAACGCGTTACTGCAAGGGTATGTAAGCGAGTACTTTATAAAACTAGTAGAATTGCTTGATGATGCAGCGTCTGCTGAGATAGAAAAAACAGTCAAAGCAGTACAGTCATTTGGTCATACTTCAGGCAATGATACATTGTTTGGCTTTTTCTTAGGACTGAAATTTTTAATTCATCAGTTGCCAGTACTACCGTGTAAAAAGTAAAAAAAATAGATAAGGAGATTCGTTATGAGCTATCTTAATAATGTTACAGGATACAGAAAAGACCTTTTAATAAATCGATCAGTGATCAAGAAAGACAACTATGCACTGATTGAACCGGATGGTTTAGTTAAAAATACTCTTCCAGGTTTTGAAAATTGCGATATCACGATTCTTAGCTCTCCCAAGCTAGGTGCTAGTTTTGTTGACTATCTTGTTACGATTTGCGCCGATGGCAAAAATGAACTCGGTTTTGGCGAAGCGGGAATTGAAACTTTATTTTATGTGTTAGAAGGCAGTCTAGCTGTTAAAGCTGGAGAAGAAGCTTATTCTTTAACAAAGGGTGGATTTGTTTATTGTCCTCCCGGAACGAAACTCTATTTTCAGAACAAAAGCGGTGAAGTAGTAAAAGCATTCATGTATAAACGTGTTTATACGCCACTAGATGGTTATGAGCCTTATATCGTTACAGGCAATACGGAATCTATGGAATGGGTTAATTATGAAGGCATGGAAGATGTTTTAGTGAAAGACTTCTTGCCAAAAGACTTGGACTTTGATTGTAATTTCCATATTCTTAGTTTCAAACCTGGCGCATCCCATGGCTATGTGGAAACACATGTGCAAGAACATGGCGCGTATTGTTTGAGCGGACAGGGAATGTATAATCTGAATAATGACTGGATTCCTGTTCAAAAAGGAGATTATATTTTTATGGGCGCCTATTGTTTGCAAGCCTGCTATGCTGTGGGGCGCGACGAGAACTTTGCCTATGTTTATTCCAAAGATTGCAATCGTGATGTGATACTGTAAAGAGGAGAATAAAAATGGACAAACAATTAGTTATCGCTTTAGGCGGGAATGCTCTAGGCAATACTCCTGAAGAACAGAAACAAGCCGTTCTGGTTGCCGCTAGTCACATTGTGAACCTCGTCAAGGATGGCTATAAAATCGTTATTGTTCATGGGAATGGGCCGCAAGTCGGCATGATTAATTTGGCTTTTGAACTGGCCTATACGCAAAATTCCAATGTTTCCGCCATGCCCTTTGCTGAATGTAATGCTATGAGCCAGGGATATATTGGATTTCATTTGCAAAATGCTTTGCAGAATACCTTTGTGCAGCAGGGCATGACAACACACGTATCTACAGCGATTACCCAGGTTATTGTCGATCCCAAAGATTCAGCGTTTCAGTGCCCAACTAAGCCCGTTGGACTGTTTTACTCAGAAGAGGCAGCAAAAGAGATCGGCGAAGAACGTGGTTACACCTTTGTTGAAGATTCAGGCAGAGGTTTTCGGCGCGTTGTTCCTTCACCCGATCCTGTTGATATTAAAGAAAAGGGAACGATTCGTTGTCTCATGGAAAATGGCGATGTTGTGATTGCCTGTGGTGGCGGAGGTATCCCTGTATATCGGGAAAATGGCCTGCTTCATAGTGTTGATGCAGTGATTGACAAAGATAAAGCGGCAGCAAAGTTGGCAGATGTTATTTATGCCGATACACTCATTATTCTAACGGCAGTGCCCCGTGTTGCTGTTAACTTTGGCAAGCCTGATCAAAAGTGGCTAGAACGTATTACTGTGGAAGAAGCCGAAAAATATATGGGAGAAGGACACTTTGCTCCCGGGTCTATGTTGCCTAAAGTTGAGGCGGCTGTTAAATTTGTTAAATCTGGATCAGGCAGGGAAGCTATTATCACATCGTTAGAGAATGCCTACCAGGCAGTCACTGAAAATAATGGTACAATTATCTGCCGTAAATGAGCTAAGTAAGTATTGATAATTAGCTATATAAAATGAAGGCTGTCGCTAGCGTAAAAGACGCTAATTGCGACAGCCTTGTTTTTTACCATTTGAATTCGTCAGACTCTTCGTGATGGAAATCGATTGGGCTTGAGTTTTTGAAATGAAAAGTTAGCTCTTTAGAAGCATTGCTAATTACCTTTACTTCCAATGGTACATTTGGTGTAATATCGTTAGCAATAAAATCTGCTATAAAGCCGCTTCGATACCAGACAATTCCTGGTCCGAAAAAGTTTCCTTCCTGTGTAACTTGGGGTGTGGCGGCAGATACATTGTATGGGGTTATTATTTTTCCATTTTGCAAGGCTATAATCTTAAGATTGTTCCAATAGTTAGCATTCGCATTTGTTAGGCTTAAAACCACTCGACACTGATAGGAATTGGATAATCTTTTTATTACATCGCTATTCACATTCGTGTATTTTTTCGTTGTGGTTAAACTTTCATTCGCTATATTACAATAGGGGGTTATCCAATAGGTTCTTCCAGCTGTTTGCATGTCGCCGCCTAAAAAACCGCCATAGGTTTTATCAGTATCTTTTTCAGCATACACAATATCTTTTTTGCTACTAGCAATTGATTTACCTACCGATAAAGCGGAGTTAATTTGAAAGTCATTTAAAGTAATAGGTATTTGAATACTTTGTTGAATTCCTTTATCTTTGAGTAAATCTATAATTTCAGTATAGCCCATAGTAGAAGCAATATCTAAAGGGGTTTTATCAGTATTATCCTTGATGGTTATATCAATATTAGGTTGTGATAAGAGCAATTTTACCGCACCGGAATTATTATATATTGTAGCTGTTTGTAGCGGAGTTGTTCCATACTCTGTTTTATAATTAATGTCAATTCCGGCATCAATAAATAAAGAAACCATGAAGTTATCTTTCTGGCGAATTTTTGCAAAAAAGTTTTGCTCGTTAAAATCAATCCGTGATTGCAAAAGAAGACTTCTCGCTTCATCAACAGATCTTGCATAACAAGTATTAACGAATAATACGGTGATACATAGAATAAGTCCGAGTAATTTGGCTTTTTTCATTGCATAAACTCCCCCTATTTTTGTTATTGTTTTCAAATTCGACATGATCACAGCCTTACCTGCTGATTCTTCGGGAGAGCCTCCTAAAACATTTACTTTTTAATGGCTAAGCTTGATTGTATCGTAACCGCATCGTAATAATCTTATCGTAAAATAGCAGCTACTGATTTGTTATTCAAACTTTGAATATAGATTAGTGGCTGCTTTTTTGTTCTAATAGATTCTTAATGATTTTTATAGCCTTCTCTAACTGGGCATCATTCTCTGGGGCGGCAATGGCAAGTCTCACCGCATTTACGGCTTTTGGATTTCCTACGGCAAAGCGCTCAGCGCCGTAGACTCGGACTCCTAACTGATAGGCATTGGCGGCAAATTCTTCGCCGGTCATCTTTTTCGGCAAAAGAAGCCAGCGCATAATGCCCTCGGGACTTCCCCAAACTTTATGATTTTTTAAATAGGTATCAACAATTTCATTTCTTTGCTTATTTACTAAGCGATGTTTTTCGATGATTTTTTCTAAATCGCCGGAAATGATCATACGGCAGACAAGTTCGGCCATCATGGGAGCTACAGAGATATTCATATTATAGAGCGCTTCGGTTAGTTTTTGCTTATACATTTCTGGTACAGCAAGAAACGCGATTCTGAGTCCTGGTGAAACGACTTTGGCAAGACTGGAAATATAAATGACGTGTTCAGGAGCATAAGCGGCAACGGGGGGACAAGGCTTTTCTGTTAGGAGACTATGAATGGCATCTTCAATGATAATGAGGTCCTCTTGTTTGGCGAGGGCGGCAATAGTTTTTCGACCTGTGTCTGACAAGGTATGAGTTGTTGGGTTATGAAAATCAGGTATGATGTAGAGACCTTTAATATTTTCATTTTTGCAAGCATATAAAATTCCGTCAGCTGTCATTTCATTATTGTTTTGTTGAATGGGGATTAAGCGGATCCCCAGCATATTGGCGGCTGTTTTAATGCCGGGATAGGTAAATTCATTTGTACCAATACGATCTCCTGGTTGAAAGAGACCTGCTAATACAGCAGTGATTGCATTTTGCCCGCCATTCGATAATAGTAGTTGTTCAGAAGGTACCTTATAGCCTGCTTTTCCTATCAGTTTGGCTGCTGTTTCTTTTTGCCAGAGTGTTCCGCCTGATTTACCATATTGAAACAGTTCGCCAAAATCCGGTTCTGTAATCATTTTTTTCAGCTGGGTTACAATCGGTCGGTTGGCACTTTTCGCCGGGAAGACCGGACCCATTTCAATAACCTCTAAAGAGTCCTCGTCGTGTAGCAAAAAAGGATTCGCCGCAGCATCAGAAGAAACAAAGGTTCCGTTACCAATAGTAGAACAAATGATTCCCTTTTGTTCGCAAAGTTTGAAGGCGCGCGAAATGGTGCTTACATTAATATCGAGAAAATCAGCTAGTTCACGTTGCGGCGGCAATTTTGTTCCCGGCGTCAGTAGCCCGCTTCTAATATCAGTTTCTAATTTTTCGGCAATTGCTTTATAGAGTGGGCCTATTTTTTCATTGAATTCCGGCTTCCAGCTCATGGGATAATTATCAAAAGAATTCACTGGCATATTATTCACTCGCTTTTAAATTGTTTTGCATACAATTATAACATTGTATGTATCTCCTTACAATGTTACAATTCTGTAAAAGAAAGCAAAAAGCGAGGGTGACCAAATGAATAGTAAAAATGCCGTATTGCCATCTAACTATCTAATCCTTGATCCTGATTTTCGTCGCGGCGTTATTGCTAGTGGCCCTATTTTACTTGGCGTAATTCCTTTTGGTATTACCTGCGGGATTATGGGACTCACAGCAGGGCTTACGCCAGTAGAAACAGTTTTGATGTCGCTCTTGGTATTTGCCGGCGCTAGTCAGTTTATTGCAATCACCATGCTAGGGGCGGGATTATCTAGTTGGAGCGTGATTACCTTAACCACATTGCTAGTCAATTTACGCCATATGCTAATGGGCGCTTCTTTGGCAAAATATCTAGTGAAACAGCCGCTTTCACGGCAGCTTATATTATCTTTTTTGCTGACCGATGAAGCTTATGCAGTAACGATCAGCCGTATCTATCAAAGTGGCTATAGCTCGGCGTATCATCTGGGCGCCAGCCTTAGTATGTATGTGACGTGGGGCTTGTCTACCTTGACTGGCGTCTTAGTTGGAGGATATATTCCTGATCCGTTAGTGTG
>URQW01000015.1 GCA_900550105.1 uncultured Pelosinus sp. | reverse complement strand
TACAAGAACAATACATAAAAAACAATATTGTTTGCGGTGTTGTCATGGGAAACCGCAGCTTAGAATTGACGGAGCATCATTATCCCAGCTATCTTCGCTACTGCATTGGCCTTGATAGCAATTGTTTTAATCCGAAAGAAGTGAAAGCGCAAGCGGATTTAGTGGAAAAACACTTACAACGAGAAAATTGTGTCGGTATTAAGCTCTATCCTGGCTATAATCATTTTTATATTTACGATACAATTGTGGATCCTTTTTACGAATTGGCGAGGGCCTATAGAAAGCCGGTGGCGGTTCATACGGGATTAACTGCTACAAGTAATGCCTTATTAAAATATAGCCATCCCATGGTTTTGGATGAGGCGGCAGTCCGTTATCCTGAGGTGCAGTTTGTTATGTGCCATTTGGGAAATCCTTGGCTTGTTGATGCCATTGCGGTTATGGAGAAAAATAAAAATGTAGCGGCCGATCTTTCAGGAATTTTAGAAGGGAAAATAGCCAGTTTGCCCAAGTTTTTTGCGAAAAAGCACGGGTATATAGAACTCTTTAAAACTTGGCTCGAATACCTAGATGATTATGATCAATTTATGTTTGGTACAGACTGGCCTTTAGCAAATTTAACTGATTATATTGAGTTCGTAGCACAGATTATTCCCGAGAAACATCACGAAAAAGTATTTTTTGACAATGCCAATCGAATTTATCAACTAAAAATCGGCGAGTGAATGGATTCAGTGTGTTTGGATCAGGTAGACGCCAGTGACAAGTAAAGCAACCCCTAAAAGGCGATAGGGATTAAGCAGATGCAGCGTGTTGCCTAGCAGACCATAATGATCAAAAAATATGGCCAGCAAGAGTTGTCCGGCGACAATCAGGCTAAATAGGTTGGCAAAACCAATTTTAGGTAGACAGAAGATCGTTGTAAAGACAAAAAAAGCGCCTAATAAGCCGCCGCTCCACATCCAAATGCTTGTCTGAGTGAGACTCGCGAAAGACGGAATTGGCTGAGCTTGATAGAAAACGGTTGCCAAATAGGCCGCGCCTAAGCCGACAGAGCCGACTAAAAAACTGACAAAAGAAGTGAGTAGCGGACTGCCAAGAAAGACTTGGAGTTTTCCGTTAATTCCTGCTTGCAGCGTTGCGGCGAATCCTGCCAGCAAAGCAAATAAGTAATAGATCATAGCTTATATCTCCTTAGTTGAAACGAATGAATGTAGTGTAAAGAAATGGTACATTATTTTCAATTCTGATGCAATAGTCTTATTATCTTGTTGTGCTTTATTGCGCACAAAGGTATAATGATTTCTATAGACGTTATAACGCACAAAACGGGAGGGATTACGCTATGCAACATTTGGTAAAAGAAAGCGCTTGTCGTGTACAAGCAGCACTAAATCAGTATGGACTAGATCTACAAGTTGTAGAGATGCAAGATTCTACCCGTACAGCGCAAGAGGCTGCTGACGCTGTTGGCTGTCAAGTAGGACAAATTGCGAAATCCTTGATTTTTAAGGGGAAAAAAAGTGAAGAGCCGCTGCTGATCATTGCTAGTGGCAGTAACCGCGTAAATGAAAAGAAATTTAAAGAATTGATTGGCGAACCCCTTGTTCGTCCGGATGCCAGCTATGTTCTTGCGAACACTGGCTATGCCATAGGCGGAATTCCCCCTATCGGTCATAGCCAAAAACTAAATTGTTTTATTGATGAAGACTTGTTTCAGTATGAAAAGATTTGGGCTGCAGCTGGGACGCCTTTTGCTCTTTTTCAGCTTACCCCAGATGATCTGCTGAAGATTACCGAAGGCAAAGTAATTTCTGTTTTATAAAAAGTAGTTATAAGCGTAGAAAGAGGCATAGTTTGTAAAAATGCCTCTTTTTATTTTTGGTTAAAACAAGAAAAATTTGCATAACCGTATAAAAAAGTATACAATATAACAGATCTTTTCTGTAAAAACTAAGGGGCGTATTACATGGAAAAGCAGCCGAATATTGGTGCAAGACTAAAGGCCACTCGAAGAAAACGCCACTTGAGCCTTGATAAAGTGGCCGAATTAACTGGTGTGAGTAAAACTATGCTCGGACAGATCGAAAGAGGCGAATCCAGTCCAACTTTAAATACTTTGTGGAAAATCGCGACAGGATTAAAAGTATCCTTTTCTTCGCTAGTGAGTGAACCAATTCAACAAACTGACTGCAGCAGCGGCCAATTTGTTGGTTTTTCAGCGATACAAGCTTTAGCCGAGGACAAGGGCCTTTTAAAAATTTATCCGCAATTTTCCTTTGACAGTATGCGCGGTTTTGAAATGTTCCTATTGGAGCTCGAACCTGGCTGTAATCATCACTCAGAGGCCCATGACGATGGTGTGGAAGAATATATAATGGTACTGGAAGGCGAAATTACGATTGGTGTTGCTGCACAGGAGTATCGCTTAAAAAAAGGCGACGTTCTCCGGTATTTTGCCAATCAGCCCCATTGCTATCAAAATCTCTCTAAACAGCAAGCTTCTTTTTATCACTTAATTTATTACATGTCCTAACTCTATGTGAGCAAGGGGACTAGAAAAATATAAAAACTTTGGATGTTTATTTAGGAGGAGAAGTTATGATTGCAAAACAGTATAAGAAGATGCTGGAAGGCAAGTCTGTGATTCGTGAGTTAGCCGAATTTGCGGCAGCGCGCGGGAAGGAAATCGGCTACGAAAATGTTTTTGATTATAGTCTAGGGAATCCTTCGGTTCCTGTTCCCGGTGACTTTACACAAGTTATGCAGACGATGCTTGCCGAAAAGAGTCCTGTAGAGCTCCATAGTTATAGTCCTAGTCTGGGGATTGCTTCTGTGAAAGAAAAAATAGCGGAGTCGTTAAATCGGCGTTTTGCCATGAATTATACGGCAAATCATATTTTTATGACTTCCGGCGCGGCTGGCGCTTTAGCCCATGCGGTACGCTGTGTTACGGAACCAGGTGACGAAGTGTTGACTTTTGCGCCGTTTTTTCCGGAATATCATCCATATATTGATTTGACTGGGGCAGTTTTAAAGGTAGTTCCGCCTAATACAGCAGACTTTCAAATTAATTTTGCTCTTTTTGAAGAAATGCTAACAGAGAAGGTGGCGGCGGTACTGATCAATTCGCCCAATAATCCTTCCGGTGTAGTTTACTCTAAAGCTACGATTGAAAGACTGGCTGATTTACTGACTAAAAAAGAAGCGGAATACGGTCACGAAATTTTTATTATATCTGATGAACCTTATCGGGAAATTTTGTTTAATGGCGTGGAAAATCCCTACATTTCTAAGTTTTATCACAACACTTTATCGTGCTACTCTTACTCGAAATCACTATCTTTACCAGGCGAACGAATTGGCTATGTAGCAGTCAATCCTACTTGTGTTGATGCGGCATTGATTGTTAGTATGTGCGGCCAGATTTCACGTGGGATTGGTCATAATTGCCCTTCGTCGATTATTCAGTTGGCTGTAGCGGAGGTTGTTGATTTAACTGCTGATATGGCTGTTTACGAGAAAAATATGAATTTGCTTTACGAAAAACTAGTTGAGCTCGGCTTTAGCTGTGTGAAACCAGGCGGCACTTTCTACATTTTCCCTAAGGCTTTAGAAGAAGACGCCAAGGTATTTTGTCGTAAAGCGTTAAAGTATGATTTGATCTTAGTGCCTGGCGATAGTTTTGGCTGCCCTGGCTATTTTAGAATGGCCTACTGTATTGACACGGAAAAAGTGGAACGTTCTCTAGCTGCATTCGAGAAGTTTGTACAAAACGAATATGGTAAGTGATTGGGGAAAGACGGACGAAAGCAGTGATAAAAGCGCTTTTTTTCTGCTGGGGATTGTTGTTGTTTTATGGGGACTCAATTCTGTGGCCATTAAGTATCTTACCCAGTTTTTTCCTCCGCTAGCACTAGCGCCCATTCGCTTAACTTTGGCAGCTGCTTTACTTTTTCCTACGGTGATTTATCAATATGGTTGGGTAAAAATACCTGCCGCTGCTTGGCTGCCAATTAGCGGAATTTCACTTTTTTGCATCTTTTTGCACCAAATTGCCTTGACTTGGGGAATTAGTGCCACAAGCGGAATTCATGCTGTGCTTATCCTTGGTTTAAGTCCTTTATTCACGACATTGCTGTCGGCCTTATTCTTAAAGGAGGCTTTTACTGGCACAAAAGGTGTAGGAATTCTTATTGGATTTTGCGGGCTATTGTTTATTGTTGCTGGTAAAGCCCAAGGTGGTGCAAGCTTATGGGGCGACAGTGTAACTTGTATTGCAACAATTACTTTTGTAATTGGGTCTCTCTTTGTAAAGCAGGCGACCACCTATGTCTCGCCGCTGCATGTGACTGCTTATAGTCATGTTTTAGCCGCGGTAGGCTTGGATATTTTGGGGCTTTTCAGTCAGGCGCAGTGGACTTATGGCAAAGATGTAAGTTTTTCCGTGATCGCTGTCCTGCTGTTTTCAAGTTTTTTTAGTACGGCATTAGGGGCCTTATTATGGAATATGAGTATTCAAAAAGTGGGTGCTTCAAGAGCTTCGTTTTTCCAAAATGCTTCGCCTGTTGTGGGCGTATTTGCTTCCGCGTTTTTTTTAGGAGAACAGCTATACTTGAATCATTTGTATGCCCTATTGCTTGTCTTACTAGGTGTTAGTTTCGGTGCAGGTCTTATCAAAAAACCGACCTGGCTTTCATAGGGGAGTCGCGGTTATCATAGTATAAAACTAGGGGCAGTGTTGAAAGTAATATTCAACACTGCCCCATTTCTCGCTCAATTTTATTTGCAAAAATTACAGTGAGGGTAACGACAGATCTCGCAATTTAAGCAAAGTCCGCCATGGCCCATAGCCGCGATCAGGGCGGCCGTGATTGTTTCATTTAGAAGAATTCTAGGTAGTAGTACATCAAGGATCGTAATTTTATGATACATGCCGCAGGCTGGAATACCTAAAATTGGCGTTTCCTTCAAACGAGCTAAGAGAAACATGTAGCCAGGTGAAACGGGTGTGCCATAGACTGTAACGTCCGCACCTGTTTGGCGAATCGCTAGAGGTGTTACGTCATCAGGATCTACGGACATGCCGCCTGTTACCAAGACAAGATCGTTAGTTTGCGCCAGCGTTTCAATAGCAGCGCTAATCTCAGCAGGGTTATCAGGCGTGAAAATCGTTTTTACTACTTGGCTACCTAAACTGGCAAGCTTTGCTTTCATGACTTTTTCAAATTTATCGGGAATCCGTCCGTAAAAGACTTCATTGCCAGTGATAACTAAGCCCACTTTTTTCGCTGGAAGCGCCATGACTTGAATGATGGGGCCATCTGCGCAAATCTTTTGAATGGCGGCAAGGGTAGTCTGAGGGATAGCTAAAGGAATAATTTTAGTTCTGGCGACAAGCTCATTTTCCTGAACAAGTGTATCAGTGTGGAGTGTCGACACGGCAATTCCTGGCAGAGAATTAATTTGTTGTAGCTTTTCTACATTGATTTTTAATAAGCCTTTACAGGTTGAACGCAGGGTTACTTTTCCTTCCGAGGCCGATTCATCAGCAATATTCAAACCAGCTACAAGTTGGAAAAGCTTTTGAGCGGCATCATTTTCGTGGATGTCCCCGGCTTTAAGTTCTAAGATATACACATGATCTTTTCCCATACTCAGTAAAATGGGAATATCTTCGGGTTGAATCTTATGCCCCTTTTTAAAAGCTACGCCTTTAAACTGTCCCGGAACGACTCGGGTGAGATCTTGACCGAGAATAGAGCCTATGGCCTCCGTAACATGAATCGTTTTCATTA
Source organism: uncultured Pelosinus sp. (assembly GCA_900550105.1). Lineage (GTDB taxonomy): Bacteria > Bacillota > Negativicutes > UMGS1260 > UMGS1260 > UMGS1260. Next base: position 44,835 of record URQW01000015.1, on the reverse strand, counting down.
CTATTATCTCCTTGCGTAATTTATAGAAGAAGCGCTTCAAACTGCATGCCTGGTGTAAGCGCGGGGGTATTTGGCGGAATATCTAATAAGGCATTGGCTGATGCCGCCGCTTTTAGCATACCATTTCCTTGACTAGAAAGGGGATCTGCATACATTCTTCCGTTGTGATTATAACAGCGTGCCCAGACGAAGCGTCGAGTTGGCGACGGTTTTGTGAACTCACTGTTTAAGGTGACTAAAGAGCGCTGATGCTCCCAGCAAGAAAAACCGGCCAGTTTTTGGATTAAAGGTCGGAGGAGAACTTCAAAGGATACGCTGCTTGCCGCCGGATTTCCTGATAGCGCAATGAGCAGGGAGTTTTTCCACAATCCGGCTATGACTGGCATTCCTGGCTTGATATCTAGTCGATTAAAGAGAATGGGAATTTTGAAATGCTGAAAAAGCTGTTCCATTAAATCATAGTCGCCCACGGAAGCACCGCCAGTAGTGAGATAGATTGGCAAAGGCGGCGCTGTTTCAAGACTTTCGATAATGGCTTCAAGGCGATCTGGTACGAGGCCGAGTAAATGCGGTTCGCCACCGCACTTTAATATTTTTCCAGCCAACATAAAGCTATTGGTATCACGGATTTTCCCTGGCGTTAACGGAGCTTCAGGCGGCACTAGTTCGCTTCCTGTAGCTAATAAGCCGATTCTTGGTTTGGTATAGACGAGCGGCTGTGTTTGTCCCACTAACGCTAATAGACCGAGAACGCCTTCATTGATGTAAGTTCCTGGCGTTAATAAAGTTTCACCAGAGTGGATCTCTTCGCCGCGGCGGCAAATGTTTTTGGCTGCTTGCTGATCCGTATAAATTGTTACAATATCGTCGACAAGGTTTGTATCTTCTAGTCTTACGACTCCGTCAGCGCCTGGCGGTAGCGGTGCTCCGGTCATAATGCGAGCGGCTTCGCCTGGGCAAACCGGTTTGGTGGAAAAGGTACCGGCAGGAATGTTATCCGTTTGTATTAACGTTTTAGGAGCGGCGGCGGAGGCGCCCTGGATGTCAGCGCTTCTTACTGCATAGCCGTCAAGCGGGGATCGATCAAACGGCGGAAAATCAAGCGCAGCTATAATCGGTTCTGCCAGAAGTCGACCGAAGCTGTCAGCCAAAGGAATTCTCACTGTTGGATTTTTCGGCAGCAAGGGAGTAAGTAGATCGCGAGCTGTTTCTAATTCCATAAATTCACCACTTTGCAAAAAAATTAAATTACGATAAATCTTTCTAGTGAAAGTATATCAGTAATTTAGAATTATTTCTAATAGACTTTCTTTGCAGGAGTTCTAAATTAAAGTAGGAATATAAGAAATGTGAAAGGCGGGTGATATTACCATGATACCCGTTATTTGTATTGTGGCAGCTGTTTCTAATATGGGGAAAACAACTTTTATGGAAAAAATAATTGCAGAAATGGTAGAGCGCGGCTACCGTGTGGGCGCCGTAAAGAGTGACAGCCATGGCTTTGAAGTCGATGTGCCTGGCAAAGATTCCTGGCGATTTCGCCAGGCTGGCGCTAATGTAACAGCTATTGTTGGTAACAGTCAGTATGCTGTCATTCAAAAGACTGATAAAAAAGCTGAACTGGATGAAATTGTCTCAGTGATGCGCGATGTCGATCTCATTTTAGTCGAAGGATTTAAACAAGCGAGGATGCCTAAGATTGAAGTGGTGAGAAGTGAACTCAGCAGTCAGATTGTTTCAGATCCGAAGGAGTTAATTGCAATTATTACGGATCTTAAGGAAGAAACTTTTCCCGCGCCGGCTTTTGCTTTTCATGATTTTAGCGGTGTAGCTGATTTAATTGTACAGAAATTTTTATAGGGAGGCAGTTTTTATGAGAGAACTGAGAAGAAAAGATAGAGCTATGGCCCAAGAGGCGGCACAGGAGGTTTTAAATACAGCGCAATATGGCATACTTGCTACGATTAATGAAGATGGTACGCCCTATGGCGTTCCACTAAGTTTTGTGTATCGCGATCAGGCTATTTATTTTCATTCGGCTACTACTGGGCAAAAATTAGACAATATTGCTTGGCGCGATGATACATGCTTTACGGTTGTAACTGACACAGAAGTGTTGCCAGCAGCTTTTTCGACGAAATATAAGTCAGTCATGGTTTTTGGTAAAGTCCAGCTTGTAGAAGATTTAGCAGAAAAAAAACAAGCAGCGATTTATTTTATCGAGAAATATAGTCGTGATTTTTATCAAGAAGGATTGGTTTATATTGATAAAGCCATTGAGCAAACAAAGTTTTTTCGGTTAGATATTACAGCCATGACTGGAAAAGCAAAAATATAGGCGTGGGAAATTTCGTTGTCAAGAAAATAGGGCAAACTAGTTTTGCTGTATTTTCTTGACAATAGAAAACTAAAACACTAATATAGTTTTTAAGTGGTGATTTTATTATGATCGGGAAAGAGGGCGAGACATGGAAGATATAAGAAATCTCATTCTTGATAAGGCTAAAGAGCGATTTGACCGTTTTGGCTATCGGAAAACAACGATGGATGAATTAAGTCGCGACTGTAAAGTTTCTAAGCGGACTATATACGAACTGTTTCGCGATAAAGAGGATTTATTTACAAATTTAATGATCCGGGAAAATCAAGCTTTTCAAAAAGTTCTTTTTGAACAAATTGCTATCATTGACGATCCGCTAGAACAGATTACGCAGCTTATCAGGACGGCCATTCGGTTTTTTAATGAAGATCACTTTTTAACTCGCCTGTTAAAGGCTGATGATCAGCTTTTTTCCGCCTTTATTAGTAAAAAATATAATACGATGGTGCGAGAAGAGGTTATTTCTCTCATCAGTGATATTCTGTGAAAAGGCAAACAGCGAGGGTTATTTCGCGAGGTTGATGAAGAACTTTTTGCTTATGCAGGTGTTCGGTTATTCGAAGCTTTTAGTTATATGCGGACAATGGAGTTTTCCGGTAGAAAAGGGGAAGAAGCTTATTATACAGAGGTATTAATTGATCTTATTGTCCATAGTATTGTGAAAAAATAAGAAGTACCCTATTTTTTAGAACGAGTTGTATGGAGGAGGGGAAAGCTTATGCAAAAATCTTTATATAAAGGTCTGTGCTGCTTCGTGTCCGCTTGGATTTTTTTAGCAGGCTGCGGTAATGCGCCCTTAGTTGAACAAAAGGCAGCGTTAGTTCAGACCGAAGTTATTAAGATGAGTGATAAGGGCCAGTCTGCTGTGTATTCCGGGGCGGTACGGGGTCGCTATGAAACGCAGCTCAGTTTTCAAGTGGATGGGAAAATTATCAAACGGTCTGTTCAATTAGGCAGTCAAGTGCAGGCTGGCGATGTCCTGATGGAAATTGATCCGAAAGATATTAATCAGTTGGTAAACAGTAATTCAGCGCAAGTCGCCTCAGCTCAATCGCAATTGAAACTGGCGGAAAGCAATTTGAATCGCTACCGGCAGCTGCTTGAACAAGATATTATTAGTCGAGCGCAATATGATCAATATCAAAATGCCTATGATGCTGCTGCGGCTGCGCTGCAACAAGCATCAGCTCAATATTCCCAGGGAATCAATAAATTAAATTATACTCTGCTGCAAGCGAGTAGTTCTGGTGTTGTTTCGGCAATCAATGTTGAGGCTGGGCAAGTCGTCAGTGCCGGACAGCCTGTTCTTACTCTCGTTCAGGATGGCGAACGAGAGGTAGAAATTTCTGTGCCGGAAAATCAGGTAGAGTCACTTCAGAAAGCGGCGCAGCTTACTATTACTTTTTGGGCTTTAAACAATACAACGGTTACTGGTGAAGTCAGAGAAATTTCGCCCATGGCAGACCCCGTTTCGCGAACGTATAAGGCCAGGATTCGTCTAATAAATCCCCCTAGTGCTGTAAAATTAGGGATGACGGCAGCTGTCAATGTAGCTCAGGGAGTATCAGGCGGTAACGGTTCTGGTGTGTATATTCCATTGGCCGCATTATATCAGTCGGGGAATCAGCCGAATGTTTGGGTTGTTGAAAATGGAGCACTTACGCTACGACCCATTAGTGTGGGAACTTTTGGTGATAATCAGATTCAAGTTTTGTCAGGTCTTCAGCCAGGCGAGCGAATCGTAACAGCTGGAGTGCATAAGCTGCAGGCCGGACAGAAAGTAAGGACGGCAGGTGAAGAATAGTGAAGCGAGTCAATTTAACAGAGTGGGCTTTGCATAATAAACCAATTATTTATTACTTTATAATTGCTACGTTTATCATGGGGATTTTTTCCTACTTTCGGTTAGGACGGATGGAAGACCCTGATTTTGTCATCCGTCAAATGATTGTTTCTGTCTCTTGGCCGGGAGCAAGTGCGCGCGAGGTAGAAGAACAAGTTACGGATAAAGTGGAGAAAAAGCTTCAAGATACACCGGGGCTTGATTATTTAAAAAGTTATTCAAGGCCTGGTCAAGCTGTTATTTATGTAAATTTAAAAGACGAAGTCAGCGAAAAAGATATTCGCCCAACCTGGCGGGAAGTACGCGATATGGTGAACGATATCAGCCATACACTGCCGCAGGGCGTAGCGGGAATCGGATTTAATGACCGCTTTGACGATGTATTTGGTTCCATTTACGCCCTTACAGCCGACGGTTTTACTTATGAAGAAATGCGGGACAGAGCCGAGAAAATTCGTCGGATGCTACTGGCGATTCCCAATATTCGTAAAGTAGACTTACTTGGCGTACAGGATGAAAAAATTTACATTGAAATGGAAAGTGCAAAGCTGGCTGAGCTTGGAATCGATCCTAATTTGATTATGAATACAGTGAAAACGCAAAATGCTACGGCAGCGGCAGGCATGGTCGAGACGTCCTCTGATAATGTTTACCTGCGGGTTACGGGAATGTTCGATGATTTGGAAAGCATTAAAAATTTGCCGATCCGAGCCGGGGGACGGACTTTCCGTCTTGGCGATATTGCCAAAATTGAACGCAGCTATAGTGATCCGATCAATCCGAAAATGTACTTTAATGGTCAGCCTGCTATTGGTCTGGCTATCTCGATGGATAAAGGCGGCAATATCCTCACTTTGGGTGAAAATGTAACGGCAAAAATTAAAGAGATTCAGCAAGAGCTGCCTGCAGGGCTAGAATTAAGTCAAGTATCGAATCAGCCGAAAGTCGTTGAAGAATCGATCGGCGAATTTACAAAATCTTTGAAAGAAGCTATTTTTATCGTTCTAGCTGTGTGTTTTGCCAGCCTAGGTATTCGCTCTGGTATCGTGGTAGCTTTATGTATTCCTCTTGTGATTGCGGGAGTTTTTGTTTGCATGCAGATTGGCGGTATTGATTTGCATAAAGTTTCTTTGGGCGCTTTAATTATCGCCTTGGGGTTATTAGTCGATGATGCCATTATTGCGGTCGAGATGATGAGCGTTAAACTAGAACAAGGCTGGGATACGTTTAAGGCTGCATCTTTTGCCTATACAGCTACAGCTTTCCCTATGCTGACAGGTACATTGATTACGTGCGCTGGTTTTATTCCGATTGGTTTTGCTAAAGGGAATGCTGCCGAATTTACGAGTTCGCTATTCAAGGTTATAACAATTGCCTTAATAATTTCTTGGCTTGTTTCTGTTTTAGTTACGCCGCTTTTAGGCAGCCTGCTTATTAAAGTTAAGAAAGATCACCAAGCGGACCATAACCTGTATGATACTAGGTTCTATCGATTGTTTCGCAAGGTTCTCGTTTGGTGTCTGACCCATCGCAAAATCGTACTTGTTTGTACGTTAAGTGCTTTTATTGGGGCAATCGGTCTGTTTCAATTTATCAAGCAAGAGTTTTTTCCACCGTCAATCCGGCCGGAACTTATTGTGGAAATGACACTGCCCGAAGGGGCTTCACTGAAGGCTACAGAGGCCGAAGCCAATCGGTTTTCTCAGGAAATAGCTAGTGACGAACAGATCGAAAACTATAGCTACTACGTTGGTGAAGGGGCGCCACGTTTTGTTTTAACTACCGAGCCCAAACTCCCTGCTAATAATTATGCTCAGTTTGTTATTGTGGCCAAAAGTCCTGAGGCGCGCGATATCATTCACAAGAAAATTGATACTCTCTTTGCGGAACAATTTCCCAATGTGCGCGGCAATATTAAATTGATTCAGACAGGGCCGCCTTCACCGTATCCGGTGATGCTGCGCGTAGCTGGCTACGATCATGATAAGGTGCAAGCCATTGCAGAAGAAGTGCGCCAGGTTATGAATAATAACCCAAACATTCTTGATGTGAATTTTGATTGGAATGAAAAAAGCAAAGTTATGCATTTGGCAGTGGATCAGGATAAGGCTCGATTACTCGGTATTGATAGTCAAACCCTGGCAAATAACCTACAAATGCAGCTATCTGGTGCAGCTATTGCTGAGTTTCGTCAGCGAGATAAGACGGTTGATATGGTGTTTCGTTTAAATAATCAGAATCGCTATGACTTATCGCATATGAAAGATCTCAATATTCATATTGGTAGCGGCAAGTTTGTTCCTTTAGAACAAATCGCTAAAATTAGTTACGATGGGGAGCAGGGGCTTGTCTGGCGGCGCGATTTAAAACCGACAATTACGGTGCAGGCCAATGTGATTCCTGGGGCAATGGGCAATGACGTGACTAAAGCAGTGTATACCTCTTTAAGCCAAATTCGCAATCAGCTGCCGCCCGGCTATAGCATTACGATTGGCGGCTCTTTAGAAAATAGCGAAAAATCCATTAAATATTTGTTGCAGCCTGTGCCTGCCATGATCTTTGTGATTTTAACACTGCTTATTTTCCAGCTACGCAAAATATCGCTGATGCTGTTGACTGTGCTGACAGCGCCGTTAGGCATCATTGGCGTGAGTCTGGCCATGCTGGCCACACAGCGTCCACTAGGTTTTGTAGCTGAGCTTGGCATTTTAGCTTTGAGTGGTATGATTATACGCAATTCAGTTATTTTGATTGACCAGATTGAGCAGCATAAAGCAGCGGGTGAAACGGTATGGGATGCAATTATTGATTCGACCATTCTGCGATTTCGACCAATTATGTTGACTGCGGCTGCGGCGATTTTAGGGATGCTACCGCTGGTTATCAGTAACTTTTGGGGCCCCATGGCTGTGGCCATTGCCGGTGGTTTATTTGGCGCTACCGTGCTTACTTTGCTTGTGCTGCCGACTATGTATGCGGCATGGTTTAAGGTCGAGGTTCCTCAAGCTATAATTGGTACAAAAGATTCTGTAAAGAGTGACCAGGTGGACGGTTCCATTTAAAGATTCTTTGTTGAATTAGCAATAAAGAAGGCTGACGTACTACACGTAGATTTTACGTGGATGCGTCAGCCTTTTATGTTTAGTTTTTGGACTCGTATGAGGGTGGGTTACTTGACCTGGAAGTTAGTCACAGCACTTTGGAGTTCTGTTGCTGTAGATGCTAAGGATTTGCTGGAGAAGGCAATTTCTTGCATCGCGGCGGCCTGTTCTTCTGTTGCGGCAGAAACGCTTTCCGCTTCTGTTGCATTTGCATTCGCTATTTTATCGACATTTTGAACTGATAGAACAAGGGTTTCGCTGCCAGCGGCAATCTGATCAATGGATTCGATAATGCCTTGCATCTGTTTTGATAAGGTTTCTACAGTAGCTGCAATTACTTTAAAGGTATCTCCAGCAGATTCAACTACTTCGATCCCTGTTTGAACGCCAGTGGCGCTAGCGTGGCTGGCAGTAATCGCCTGCCCCATAGCAAGCTCGTTTTGTTGAATTAAAGCGGTAATCTTTTGTGCCGCTTGGTTAGACTCTTCGGCGAGTTTGCGAACTTCGTCAGCAACGACGGCGAAGCCACGGCCCGCTTCACCGGCGCGAGCCGCTTCAATGGCGGCATTAAGAGCTAGAAGATTTGTTTGACCAGCAATGGAGGAAATCAGTGTTACAATTTCGCCGATTTCGCGTGAGCCTTGTGCTAAATTTTCGATCGTATTTTGCACTGTTTCAGAGCCAGTACCAATATTACGCATATGTTCGGTGGCTTTTTCAATAGCCTCACGACCTTGCCCCGTAGAAAGACTTGTTTTTTGGGCCATTGAGGAAATTTCTCGAACTGTTACCGTAATGTTTTCTATGCCAGCAGAGATTTTTTCAACAATCGTCGCCATTTGATCAACTGCTTTTGCCTGTGATTCAGAACCTGCGGCAATATGGCAGGTTGCCTGGGCGACCTGATTTGTTACTTCGGCGGATTGTTGGGCGCTGGCTGTCATTTCTTCGCTGGCAGCAGCAACGGTTTCTGATTTTAACTGTACATTGGTAATGAATTTACGAAGTTTTTCCGCCATTTCGCTAAAGGCTTTGGCTAGTTGGCCAAATTCATCATCAGAATTGATTTGAATGGGACGAGAACGTAAATCGCCTGCGGCTAATAAGAGTGATTCATCACGGATTCTGATAATGGGGCGGGCGAAATTGTTACTGATAGCAACAACAGCAATGGAGCCAAGTAAAATACAGACTAGGGAAGCACCTATTAGAATCAAGCTCATTGTTCCTACTTCACGTGTGGCTTCAGCGGCAGGGGCGGTAATCATCATGACCCAGCGCTGGTCGCCAGGAAGCTCAATGGGAGTTAGTACACTGAGATAAGACGTATCTTTATTTAGAAAGTTGTGAGTTCCTTCGTGTTGCCCGCCGTTTTCGACTGTTTCTTTGAATAAAGCGAGAATTTTATCGTCTAGTTCAGCAATCGGTAAATTCAGCTCAGTCGCTACTTTTTTTTCTGTTAACATTAGTTTGCCATTGAAGTCAGCGCTTTTGCCATTGGCAATGACCATACCGGATTTGGCAATAATCAGGCCGTAACCGCTGTCTTCAAATTTAATATCTTTTACCATGTCATTTAAACTGTCAAGTGGAATAGTTGCCTGCAGTATGCCGGTTACATTGCCATTAACGAAGACCGGAACGGCAACGGCCAGAGAAATTTTGCCTGTTCCCTTGGCAATGAGTGGGTCCGATATAGCAATTTTTTTAGTTTGAATCGCTTTTTTATAATATTCGCGATCGCCTAAAAAAACCGTATCTCCTTGCGCGCGGACAACATTTCCTTGCAAATCGCCATAATTTAAGCCCGTAAACTTATTGTTGCGCTTAATTCCGTCAGCTAAAGCACTGACGATTTGCGGGCGATCTGTGCCGGCTTTTATGTAAGGATTATTCGCCAGTTCCTGGACAAAGATAATTAGTTCATTTGTAGAAGATTGTACACGGTGTGCATAATCAACACCAATGGAAGAGGCAATTTCATTGACGCTGTTAGATAAGTAGTGTTTAGAGAAATAATAACTGATTCCAGTCAGAACGCTTAAAGAAATGATCATGATCGCAAGAATTAAGAACAACAGACGTGTACGGATGCTTGTCATGCGAAACTGAATAGGAAAGGTTTTCATACTTTCACCCCAATTTGGATTATTTAAATATATTTTAAAATATTTAGGTGGAACTTAAAAGAAGATAAGAGAGGAATTCTGTATACTTGGCCGATTTCCTGTTTAATTATACTATAGCTTGACAAGTAAGGCTAATTTTTACAAAAAATTAACCTCAAGTTCACCTGATTTAAGCTATATTAGCCTAAAATAGGACTTGAAGGCTAGTGCTTTGGTATAGTCGAGAAAAAACGGTCAGGTGATAAGAATGAATCGTTTATTGGAACCGGCAATACGCTTTATGAATCGACTAAAATACGCTTATAAATTTACGATCATTGGGCTTCTTATTTTTATTCAGGCTTTTGTGTTAATTTATATGTTGGTAGCCGAGTTAAATCGGACGATCGAATTATCGGAAAAAGAGCGTATGGGGATTCACTATGAAATTGTATTAACTGATTTATTAGCAGCAGCTCAGTCTTATCGTACAGTTCATTATGAGTATTTGTCGCAAACAGATGAACATAGCCAAGCTTTGCAGCAAGAGAGGGCTAAGGTTGATCAAGCTTTGGCCAAGGTAGTTGAGGAAGAGAAGCATCTTGGAAATCAATTTGATACCGACTGGAAAGTACAGTTAGTGCAACAAGACTGGGGGAAACGAAAAGCAGCGACGCAATTAGAGCAAAGCCAGAATCAGACAGAGTTAGACTTAGATAGTCGCTGGATTGAAGAGATCAATGAATTGATGCAACATGTTGGCTATGCTTCTAATTTAACGATGGATTCAGACTTTACTACATCTTACCTTATTGATGTAACCTTAAGAAAACTGCCTCAGCTTATGGACTATTTGACTGTAACGAAAGCTCTTGCGGTACAGCGGCCCCAGAGTGGTTTTTCCGAAGACAGCAAGAATCGTTTACTGCAGATTGTTGGGCTAGAGCGCTCTGTACTAGAGCAGGTTAGTCATGATATCCAGCTTATATTTCGGCATAATGAGCTAGTAGAAAAAGAATTAAAAACCCTACAGTCGGCACTGACTGATTCTGTACCGATTTTTACTTGGAATGTGGAACAAAACCTATTAGGGCAGCAGGGATTACCGATTCCGCCGGAATTACTTGCCGCCGCAGGCGTTCAGGCTATACAAACTTCCATAGACATGGAGAAAAGTACCTTACAGGTTGCAGAAAAAATGTTAGCAGAGCGAGTAGACCGTTATCGTCAATATCGTGATGGTGTAGTGGTTTTTTCAGGGGCTGTACTATTTCTTGTTTGCTATCTTTTCTTAGGATTTGATTTGTCAGTTCGTAGATCTGTCTATGAATTGAGTGGTGTTATGCAGCGCGTTGGTCAGGGCGATTGGGCGGTGCGAGGGCGGCTTTTTTCGAAAGATGAAATGGCTTTTCTGACAAATTCGATTAACACTACGCTTGATTCTTTGCAGAAAATGTATGAAGAAGTGCAGCGGTCTCATGCTTGCATGGAAGAATGGAATAAAGAATTGGAGAAAAAAATTGCAGAACGAACTGCCTCATTACAGAGCCTATTAGACCATGCTGGACAAGGATTTCTTTCTTTCGGTCCTGATCTTACAATTAATGAGGAATACAGCGCTGAATGTGAAATGATTTTTTCTGGCCCAATTGGCGGTAAGAATATTTCTGTATTGCTCTATCCGGATAATGAAACCGAGCAAGATTTTATAGTTAATCTCTTTGCTAAGGTCTTTACAGAACAACGTACGATGGTGCGAAAAACTTATCTTTCGCTTTTGCCAGAAGAAATTATGCTAGGAAATCGATCTATTGGGCTTGCCTATAAGCTAATTGAAGGCAAGAAAGAGCTTTGGGATCGAAGAATTATGGTGATTCTTACAGATCTTACTCTTCAAAAAACGATGGAACAGCAAATTCAGGCAGAGCGAGATGTTTTATCAATGGTGGTTCATGTTGTTACCCATGCCGATGACTTTTTTGCTGCTGTGAAGCAATATAATTCTTTTTGCCAAGAGGGGATCGGACAAAAACTCAAAGAAGAACAGACCACTACAGATATTTGCTCTGCCTTATTTCGAACGGTCCATACTTTTAAGGGAACGTTTGGGCAGCTTCGCATGAAGCACTTGATGGCAAAACTACACGAGATGGAAGATTGGTTAGGGAAGTTTTGCGCCCATAAAGCCGGAGCAAGCGATCAGGCTTTGCAAGCAACCCTTGCTGCTTTTCCACCTGCAACCTTACAAGAATGGCTGCAGGAAGATATGACGATTTTAAAAGAGATATTGGGAGAGAGCTTTTTTGAACAAGAAAATCGCTTGGTTATTGAAAGTGAACGTTTATTAGAACTAGAAGCGAAAGTGCAAGAGCTTTTACCGCCGGAAGAATGTCGTTTCCTACTTCCTGAACTAAGAAAGCTGCGGTATAAGCCATTTAAAGAATTATTGCAATCTTATCCTGAGTATACGGTAGGATTGGCGGAACGAAATGGCAAAGTGATTAAACCGTTTGTTATTGAAGGCGGCGAGAATCTCGTCGATCCAATTATTTATCAAGAATTTATTAAATCACTTGGTCATGTATTTCGAAATGCTGTAGTGCATGGCTTAGAGTCCTTAGAGGAAAGAATCGTGCAAGGGAAAGATGAAATCGGCCATATGCGTTGTTGGATCCATCACGATGCTGAGGGCATACGGTTACATATTCGTGATGATGGCAGGGGAATGGATTCAGAGCAAATCAGCTCTATTGCGTTGCAAAGAAAAATTTGTACAACAGTAGAATTGGCCGGTATGGATGAGCAGAAAAAGTTGCAGCTTGTTTTTGCTGAGGGCTTTTCCGGCGCTCCCAAAGTTACTGAATTAGCGGGACGCGGTGTGGGACTTTCTGCTGTTTTAGCAGAGTTAAAGCAACTTCATGGGACCGTACAGATTCATAGTGCGATTGGACAGGGAACTGAATTTGTTTTCTTTTTGCCGCATAGAAAAGCGAGCGACGTAGAGGGTTTTACTATCAGATAAACGACATATAATATAAAGGAGAAAACTCATGGCAAGAATAATGATTGTAGATGATGCTTTAATGATGCGTACAGTGCTGCGAAAGATTTTTGAAAAAGCCGGGCATGAAGTAGTAGCGGAGGCCGTAAACGGCGAAAACGCCATACAAGAATATCCAAGATGCGGCCCGGATATTGTTACAATGGATTTAACGATGCCCGGATTGGGAGGGATCGGGGCATTAAAGGGAATTATGAAAATAGATCCTTTGGCAAAAGTCATTGTTGTAAGTGCCTTAGGTCAAAAACACGTAATCTTTGAGGCTTTGCAGGAAGGGGCTAAGAATTATATTATAAAACCGCTTCAGGCGGAGAAGCTTTTAAGTGCTATAGACATTGTTTTAAATGAGGCTAGTTTTTGTGAGGCAAAATAAAAATAGTAAGACTGCCTGGAACAAGGCAGTCTTAGGTGACGCTGCTTTTAGGAGATTCCTGAAAGCAGTTTTTTTATTATATTAAAAAATAGTTTGCTTTATGTTGGAACGTTTCGTCGGTAAGGGTATAAAGTTGATCAATCAGGCTGGAACGAAAAGTTCCGGGGCCACTCGTTTGAATGGCTGTTTCGCCGCAGACGCCTAAGAGCGTTGTAGCGAGCAAGGCGCTGCCCAGGATATTTTGACTTGCTAAAAAAGTGCCGATGAGAGCATTTAGCATGCAGCCTGTGCCAGTCACTAAGGACAGCATTTCGCAGCCGTTTTTCACAGCGTAGGTATGGTGTCCATCGGAAAGTAAATCAATTACGCCTGAAGCGACAACGACAGAAGTTGTTTTTTGTGCTAGGCCAGCTACAATGGCGGCATTTGCAATTAAAGTATTTTCGGTAATTTGATCTTGAATGCCTACATCAATTCCTAAAGCAGTGTTCTTTACGCCTGCTAAAGCTTTTAATTCCGACATATTGCCTTTTATGACAGAAGGGCGGCACTGCGTAATGAAAGTTTCGGCAAATTGAAGCCTTAGTTTGCTGCAGGCAATGCCAACTAAGTCAATAATAATTGGGTGCTGTAGTGCTAAGGCTTTTTTTCCTGCCAGAGGAATGGATGCCATACGCGCATCAGTGATGTTGCCCAGATTTACAGCTAAAGAACCTGCTAGCGTTGTAATCGCTTCTACTTCTAAAGGATGTTCGGCCATAATCGGTTTAGCGCCTACGGCGAGGATCGCATTGGCGCAATCATTGATAGAAATAGGATTTGTGATACAGTGAATTAATGGTTTTTCGTGACGAATTTGTTCCCTAATGGTAAGTAAATCAGCTACATTAAGCCTGGACTTTATCATAAATTTTCGCTCCTAAGTTGCGTTGGAAATTTACTAGCATACCAGATCGTTTCAGTGAATTTAAGAAGAAATAGGCGATTGTTCCGCCGATTAAAGTGCCGCACAGAAAAAGCGGTACATAGAAGAGCCAAGTAAGGCCAGTTTTGCCATAGATAAAAGCCATAACCGGATAGGATACGATTGCACCGATAATGCCTGTGCCAATGACTTCGCCCGCTACGGCGCCGAAAAGATTGCCTTTTGATACGCGATAGAAAACTCCTGATAAGAAAGCGCCAAAGACCGCACCTGTCAGAGCAAGCGGCGGGATGCCCATAAACATCATGCGAATGACACCGATGAGCGTTGCGCAGAGCAGCGCATACCATGGACCTAGCAAAACAGCGCAAACAATATTGATAAAATGCGCCATAGGACACATGCCTTCAATGCGTAAAATGGGAGAAATGACTACACCAAGCGCGACTAGCATCGATAGCATAACTAATTTTAGTACTTTTGAATTTTTTTGCATAAAAAAACCTCCTTGAGTTTGGTCGGCAGCGACTCGCTCAGGAGAGTTCTTAAAAAAGGATATACTGATACACTAAATAGCTCTCCTGCGGTGTGCTGCAGGTCGGTCGAAGCTTAAAAGCTTCCTCTCAGCTTGAAACACAAGCTCCCTCGCTATTTAGTTGTCAGTTTGTTCTGACGCCGGACGCTCCTCCGTCATCTTTTCTTGTTGCCGGTAAATCAAAAAACAGGATAGACCGAAGCGGTTACCCTGTTTGTACAAGCGAAACTTTTCCTACGTTGGCATTATCCAAATCAGGTTTAAGGGTCAAAGTTTGATTACTTTTTCTCAGCCTGCACTACAAGCTCCCCTACTCTATTTATTTTCATTTATTGTAGCATAAGATGGCAAGAATCGCAATGAACAGCGCTGTTATTACTCTGACAAAATAGAAAGTTTTTTAAAAGATATAAAATAGCAGGAAACTGTCGAAAAGGTTCGAAAAAAATATAATGGAAAATCATAGAGAATCTTTAATAGATAGAGCAGGAACAAGGTTGTAGGAGGAAAACCATGAAATCCATTGAAATCATAAAATTACAGAGACGCTGTAACAAGCTAACAAAAATCAATGAGGAATTAGGGAAAAGCGAACAGATGTATCGCTTTTTAGCGGAAAATTCCCTGGATGTGATTTGGCAGCTTGATGAAGCTTTTCGATTTGTTTACGTATCCCCTGCGGTTCAGCCTGTTTTTGGTTATCAGACGGAGGAATTAATTGGACGTTCTTTATTTACTCTTCTTACAGCCGATTCGGTGAGAAAAGTGCAGAAAAAATATGAAGAGCGTAAAGCTTTGCCCCTTGAAGAGCGAAATAAGCAAAGTTTTATTTATACAGTAGAAGCTTATCATAAGGCAGGGTATACGCTTTGGCTGGAAGTGACAGTCAATCCGCTTTTGGATTCGCAAAAACGCTCCAAGGGATTTATTGGCGTTACGCGTGATATTAGCGAACGACGTAAAAATGAAAAGCTTATGTATCAATATGCTTTTTATGATTCGCTAACTAACCTGCCAAATCGTCGCTTTTTTGAAGCAATGCTGGAGCGAGCCGTAGGCGAAGGAACAAAATATAAACGTTTCTTTGCGGTGCTGTTTATGGATATTGATGATTTTAAGCAAGTAAATGATCGCTTTGGTCACAATACCGGTGATTTTTTATTACAGGTTCTGGCGGAGCGGTTTCGTCGTACTCTGAGAGCGAAGGATTTTGCCGCGCGCTTAGCTGGCGATGAATTTGTTGCCATTCTGTCTGACCTGTCTGAACGTGAGGAAGCGTATAGTATTGCGAATAGACTGCTAAATTATTGTTTAGAGCCGATCACACGAGAAGACAGTCAAGTAGAAATTGGGATCAGCATTGGTCTAAGTTTTTTTCCTGATGACGCCGAAGGTGCGGCTGATTTGATTGCTTATGCGGATCATGCTATGTATGCAGCTAAGCGATCTGGCGGTAGAACCTATCTTTCTTATGTAAAGTAGAAAAATTTTTAAATCGAATTGAAATATACAAGCCGGAAATCCAGTAACGGATTTTCCGGCTTGTTTTATTGTTGCGGTGTAGTGTTTCAGTCAGGAGCTTGAAAGGTTGGCGGCTGGGGATTTTTTATATCTTATGAATAGACTTAAGAGATTGGTCAAAGCTATCTATGTAAGGAGTTCATAGGAGGGATGATATGCCTAAAGAAACATTGGAAAAAGGGCGTCGCTTTATTACTGGCAATCAGGCAATCGCCTTGGCGGCGCTGGCGGCGAAAGCCGATGCCTTGTTCGGCTACCCTATTACACCGCAAACAGAGGTCATGCAGTATTGGACAAAGTATGCGCCTGATTTTAATAAACTTTTTTTGCAGACAGAAGATGAGCTTTCAGCAGGCTATTACACGCTTGGCGCTGTAATGACAGGAAAAAAAGCTTTTACGAGTACAGCTGGACCAGGAAACGTATTAATGCAGGAACCGATGGCTATGGCTGAGATGATGCGTATTCCTGCTGTGTTTGTAATTCAGCAGCGCGGCGGCCCCTCTACGGCAACTGTTATTTATGGTCAACAGGAGACGACTCTGACTGCTTTCGGCGGCAATGGTGAGGGTCTTCGAATTGTTTATTCGACAGCGAGTCATCAAGAATTGTTTGATTATACCATTAAAGCTTTTAACCGAGCTTGGCAATATCGCTTTCCCGCCTATGTTCTTGGTGACGGCTACCAGGGGAAAATGCGCGAATCCCTTACGGTGTATGATCCAACTGAGGCGGGAATGGAACTTGTAAAGCCTTATCCCTTAGTGGGGAAGGACGCGGCGTCAGACTATGAACATTATCGTAATACCTACAATACGGAAGAAGAACTCTATGAGGTTTTGCAAGAGCATCTTAGCGCCTATCAAAAAATGACGCCACAAATCGTGGAATGGGAAGAGGAGAATTGTGACAAGGCCGATGTTATACTTGTAAGCCATGGAATTGTAAGTCGATCCTGTCGGGCCGCCGCTAAAATTCTGCAACAAGAGGGGCGGAAAATTGGCTTTTTTCGGCCCATTACCTTACGACCTTTTCCCGCTGAGCAAATGCGGCAAGCTGTTCAAAAAGCGAAACACCTCTTGCTATTCGAATCGGCCGAAGGACAGTTTTATCGGATGGTAACAGAAGCGCTTTATGGTCTAAATGTGCCAATTACTAAAGTGTTTCGCCCCGGTCTTGGTATTACGACGGAAGAGGTTTACCGGGAAACGGCAAAACTTGAAATATGAAAGGGTGAGTCCATGCAGGAATTAATTGAAGACCAGATTTTTCAGCCTGCTTTCCCTGCTTCTTGGCTGGAAACTTCTAAACCTCATAGTTTTTGTCCTGGCTGTGGTCATGGGATTGTTTTAAAATGCTTAGGACAAGCAATTGACGAACTGGGCATTGTAGATAAGCTGCTTTATGGCTGTGATATTGGCTGTTCCCTGCTTAGCTGGAATTTCTTTCAGGCCGACTGCGTACAGACCCATCACGGTCGAACAACTCCTTTTATTGCCGGTGCTAAGCGGGTTAGGCCAGATCTAGTGGGCGTGGCTTATATGGGTGATGGCGGTGGCTACGCCATTGGCAGTCAGCATTTAGTAAATGCTGTTTTACGTAACGAAAAAATTACGATTGTTCTTGTTAACAATGTGAATTACGCTATGACCGGAGGACAGATGGCGCCGACGACTTTGCCAGGGCAGGTAACGGAAACGAGTCCCTATGGCAAAAAGGTAGAAGAAGCGGGGCCGCCGCTTTTGGGACCGGAAATGGTAGCAGCTATTAGTCAAGAAGGCGCTTATGTAGCTAGAGGTACAATTTCTAATATTAAGCAGTTAACTAAATTTATCCGCAAGGGGTTAGAAAATCAAATGGCTGGTCGCGGTATTTCTTTTATTGAGGCTCTGTCATCCTGTCCGACAAATTGGAAAACCAATGCCGAACAAACCTGGCGATTTGTTGAAAAAGATATGACAGCCTATTTTAAGGTGGGCGAATTGAAATTGCCGGAAGCAAAGGGGGAAGAGCATGCACAAAATCCTTAAAATTTTGCTTGCTGGCGAAGGCGGGCAAGGAATTCAATCTATTGCGGAAATCGTTGCCGAAGCAGCAAATCGCGAAGGTAAAGAAGCTTTATATATACCTAACTTTGGTGTTGAGCAACGTGGTGGCATTTCTATGGCCTACTTGCAAATTACCGAAGCAGATGAGAAAATTGGCGCTCCTAAATTTGAGACGGCTGATATTTTGATCGCCTTAAGCGCCAGAGCGATAGCTAGGACACGCCATTATGCCGGAGAAGAAACTCTGTATATTTATGACAATTCGCTGATTGAGCCAGCGCAAGTTAATGATGAGATCATTGGTTTGCAGTATTTTGAGAGCACGCCACCTTGTCCGACCGATCAAGCCGAGATTAAAACGGCAGCAGAAGATTTAGGCGATAATCGAAGCTGTTTTTACTTTCATGAAGCAGAGAACGCGGAGAATAAGGAAAGAAAAATTCCTCGCAAGGTAGGACGAGTGATTGCCATTGCTGCTAATGATACGGCCAAGAATGAACTGCATCCTCGTGTTTTTAATATTATGATTTTAGGAACGCTACTTGCGGCGACTTCTATTATGCCTTTAGAAGCTGTTCAACGAGCGTTGGAAGAAAAACTCGGCCATAAATTTCAGAAGGATCCTAAGCTGCGGGAATTGAATGAACAAGCTCTAGCTAAAGGCTATGAAATGTTTGCTGCGCTGGTGGAAGGAGGCAAAAATGGCTAAAGAGGCGGACGCCGCTACAAGAAAGATACAATGGAAGTCAGTTCGCTACGATAACCCGCGGGGAATTTGGCTTGGATTTCCTGGTTTATGCAAGGGGTGTGGTTTGTGTATACAAAAATGTCCCACGAAAGTCATTGAATGGTCAAAGGAAGTGGGGGTCTATGGGACGCCTCGCGTAGAACCGCGGATTGAAGGCTGTATTGTTTGCGGTATGTGTCAAATGGTTTGTCCTGATTGTGCCATACGAATCGAAAAAAAATAGCCGGATGTTCCGGTTATTTTTTTTTCGATTCGTATCAATGACTTTTTTACTTACTTTTGGGCAGGACATTTTTTGTGCTATGGAAAATATAATTAGTTACAAAATATTGTTTTAAGATTAAACTGGCAGTAAGAAAGTATTTGGAGGTTCTATGAGTAGTGAAGAATTTAAAGCGGTTGTTTTATGTAATGAATTGGATTTAAACAGTATAGCCGCGCATTTTGGGATTAACAGAAAATGGAAATGGGAAGATTCCTTAGTATTGCAGGAGGAAGCGCTCAAGGGGATTATTAAAGAAACGCAGGGACGACGCGTGAGACTCTTTCATTTTGGCAGTGTTGTTTTTATTAATTGTGCCCATCATGAGATGACTGACTTGATTAATTATTTGCGGACCATTGATAAGCGGATTATCACAAAAGATCCCTTTAAATATATGGATGACTATAAAATTGAGATTGATGCCTCACAGGAGCCCATGGTAAAAAATGATTATATGTTGGCCGCAGCGGAAGCTGACTATCATCGGGAAATTGTTTCAACGATTCTGGCAAAATCAGTAGCCCTTGATCGAATTGAAACCAATATTGATACTTTGCTTGATGACGTCGAAGTCACCGTAGAGAGACTTCATGAGGGGAATTTAGTGGCCTCTGATGAAAAACTTGCCAAGATATCGGCAAGAATATTGGGTTTTAAGCTCAATACAATTTCGTATATCATGCTGTTGGATAAGCCGGAAGTCACTTGGGTTAATGAGGCAGCATCGGATCTTTATGCCGAACTTAGCCAAATCTTTGAGCTTGATGATCGGCGCGATATTGTCAATCACAAAACGCAGGTACTTATGGATATTACGGAGTCTTTCTCCAATCTAACCCATGCGAAACGCGGGACAAAATTGGAGTGGGCGATTATTATATTAATTGTCATTGAAGTCATTTTGTCACTGATCGATAAAATTAAATGGTAATTGGCAGGGGCTGTGCAAAATTAAAATTTTGTACAGCCCCTTTTGGTATTCTTAATTAGTGAACCGGGCGCCATTGTGACAGTTCTTTACGAAAAATTTTGCATGTCCCATGATACCAATAGACACAATCATTGCAGCGCTGTTTAAAATCTTGTGCCGATACATTAAGCAGCGAATAACCATATCCCATAGCATTTATAATATGTTCGAACTTTTGACATTCTTCGGCGATTTTAAGCAGGATTTCTTCAGGGTATTCTTCATCCATTCTAGCGTTTCCTTTCGTATTTTATTATCGGCTGGTACGCGGTGAGCCCCCGTAGCGAATGCCGCTAAACTGCGCAATCTCAGGGGATACTGTTACAAGATCAGAACGATCTAAAGCGCTTAAAGAGCCTTTGCCTACCGCTTGTACGGCCAGCTTCATTTCTTCGAGGCAGGAGGCCAGAAAATTGGTTAGAGCCGCCGCCGCTTGATCAATGTCAAGCTCATCAGCCTCTTTGCCGCTGTAGAGAGCCAGTTGTACCGGCGGTGTTTGCGGCATAACCTTGCTTACTTGACTATGCAGAGCAGCCATAAGCGCAATTGTACCGATATAAACGGCATCAGCTCCTAAAGCTAGAGCTTTCAAAAAATGTCCTGGCGTGGCAAGCCCGCCTGCGGCGATTACGGAGATTTTGCCACGGAGGTTTTTTTGTGTGAGCCAGTCAACGGTGCGAACCAGACTATGAAATGTCGGGAGTCCTACATGGTCTTGCAGCGTTGGATTTGATGCAGCTGTACCGCCTTCCGATCCGTCAATGACAATATAATCAGCCTGCGTATGAGAAATCACTTCTAATTCATATTCAAGATAGTCAGAACCAGCAATTTTTACACCAATAGGAACATCATATTGTTGCTTCATTTCATTGATCATCGTAATGTAGTCGCTCGTGGTGGTTTTACCGGGCATACGTCCGTGAATAGCCGTGTCTTCTCCTTTGGCAAGCTGCCAAGTTAATCGCAGATGTTCGCCAATTTGATCGGCACGGATCGGTTCATCCACAGCGCCGCCCCATGCTCCTTGGCCAAGTTGAATTTCAATAGCGTCTAATTGGCTAAGCTGCTCAGGTCCGCTTAAAAAATGGCCGCGATGGTATTGGCCGATCAATAAAGCGGCGCTGCGACGTTCCTCTGCCGTTACGGCTGATTCACCGGTATTCGTTGCTGTACCGGCAAGACTGGCGCCTTTGGCTAACGCCATTTTTATTGGCAATGCCAGGGAACCGCCATAGGACATACCGGTAATTAAGATGGGCAGGGCCAGGCGCAAAGGCTTTTTTGCTTGTGGACCAATGATGGTTTCCGTAGTAACGGAGCTAGCTTCTTGCCAGGGAAGCTGAAAAAGCTGTTTGGGATTTAACAGTAGCTGATCCCAGGGAGATAAGACGACAGGGCTTCCCAAGGGGCGGGAAATGGCTTGGCCTGATTGGGATCGCAGTGCCGCCTCGACAATGGCGCGAGGCGATAGTTTTTCAGCGACTGTCACGAGTAGAAAAGGATTTTTAGCATATTCATCAGATAATATTTTTTTTGTAACCTCATCCATGGCGGGATCAAGTAATTTCATCAAGAGCCAATCCAGCATTCCTTTAGCCTCCTTAAGAGCGATGTATCAAGAGTTTGTAATGAAGTTAGTCCTTGCCTGTTTTCACATTTTTTATGCAGAACATCGAGGTAGTTCAAAAAAACTAATACCTGCCATAAAAGATTCTGAATGTACTTTAGCCTAATATTGCGGTAAGCTAAGACTATAGAAAAAAACACACTAAACAAATTTCAATACATTATTACCAATACAAGGGGGAAGTGTAACGTGAACAATGCTTATTTTCAAATTATGAGTCCTAAAAATGAACCGATTAAAGGTTATATGCCAGGATCACCTGAGAAGATTGCCTTGAAGGCGGAATTGAAGCGGCAAATGGAAAATCCTGTAGATCTTCCGATCATTATTGGCGGTAAAGAAATCCGCACAACGAAAAAGGGGAAAATGATCTGCCCGCATAATCATAAAATGGTTTTGGGCGAATATTCTATTGCCGGCCCAGAGGAACTAAAATTAGCAATTGAAGCTGCAGAAGCGGCAAAGGCCGAATGGGAAGCTATGCCGTGGGAACATCGGGCTTCGATTTTTCTAAAAGCAGCAGAGCTTTTGACTGGAAAGTATCGGGCGAAAATTGCTGCCTCTTGTATGTTGATCCAAAGTAAAAATGCTTTTCAAGCTGAAATTGATATTATTTGCGAATTAGCTGATTTTCTGCGGTTTAATCCTTATTATGTGCAGGAAATTTATAAACAGCAGCCAGCGAATACCGATGGAGTCTGGAACCGCGTAGAATATCGTCCGTTAGACGGTTTTGTAGCAGCCATTACGCCTTTTAACTTTACTTCGATTGGCGGCAACCTTTGTACTGCACCGGCCATGGTTGGCAATACGGTCTTATGGAAACCTTCTTCCACGGCAGTTCTTTCCAATTATTATTTTATGGAAATTCTTTTGGAAGCAGGCTTGCCTGCTGGCGTCATTAATTTTGTTCCTTGTAGCGGTGGTGATTTTTCGAAAGTCGTTATTGATCACCCTCATATGGCTGGTGTTCATTTTACAGGATCCACGGTTACTTTCAATCAGATTTGGCAGCACGTAGGGCAAAATCTTGACAAGTATATATCCTATCCTCGTTTGGTGGGAGAAACAGGCGGCAAGGACTTTATTTTTGCTCATGCATCAGCTGATGTAACGGCGCTTACCTGCGCTATGGTTATGGGATCTTTTGAATATCAGGGACAAAAATGTTCAGCAGCATCAAGGGCCTATGTTCCGGCAAGTCTTTGGGCACAGGTAGAGGTACAGTTGAAAGAACGAATCGCTAAAATCAAAATGGGCGATGTAAGCGATTTTACAAACCTAGTTAATGCGGTAATTGATCAAAATTCTTTTGATAATATTAAAAGCTATATTGATTATGCTAAGGAGTCCAAAGACGCAGAAGTCATTATCGGCGGAACCTGTGATGACAGCGTGGGCTATTTCGTTGAACCTACAGTGATTTTAGCCAAATCGCCTCGCTTTAGAACAATGGTAGAAGAAATTTTCGGACCGGTTCTCACTGTCTATGTTTATGAGGATGCCCAATTCGAAGCCATGTTAAAAGAGTGCGATGAAGCGACTAAATATGGTTTAACAGGAGCTATCTTTGCTCAGGATAGAAACATAATTGTGAAAATGGCCAAGGCGCTTGGTCATGCAGCAGGAAACTTCTATATTAATGATAAACCAACTGGTGCGGTAGTCGGTCAGCAGCCTTTTGGCGGCAGTCGTTGTTCTGGTACGAATGACAAAGCGGGTAGCGCAATCAATCTGTATCGTTGGATGAGCCAAAGAGCGATTAAAGAAACACTTCTTCCTCGTACTATCGTTGAATATCCTTACATGACAGAAGAATAAATTTATTTTGATTGTAAATGAAAAGAAGTCGTTACTCTCGGCGCAGCAAGCGTCTGGTGAGTAACGGCTTTTTTATGAAAAAACATGACAGGCTCCGCTTGGTTGTAGTATAGTGTGAATAAGATACTGCCCAAAGAGGAGTTGGTTATTTGTCGCTTTCAAAGTATGAGATTTTTAGCGCTATTGCTGAAGTCGGCAGTTTAACCAAGGCTGCCGATAAACTTCATTTAACTCAATCTGGCGTAAGTTACGCCATGTCTAGCTTGGAAGGAGAATTTGGGGTGGCTCTTTTAGAGAGAGGCCATGGCGGAATTCGTCTAACACCTAATGGTGAGCGGATTTTACAGCGTATTCGGCGTATTTTAAAGGAAGAAGAACTTTTAAAGCAAGAAATTGCTGCTATTAAAGGTCTTGATACAGGCGTTGTTCGTCTGGGAACTTTATCAAGCGTATCACAGCAATGGCTTCCGGGGATTTTAGCTAGTTTTAGTGAACAGTATCCCCATATTGAAGTAAAAACCTACTTAGGCTGTTATGATGAAATGGATACGTGGATTTCTAACGGGACAGTCGATTTTGGCTTTGTTTGTTTGCCTATGGCCAAATCTTTTGATACGATTCCTTTAAAAAAAGATAAACTCATGGTGATTTTACCGCCGAAGCATCCTTTACGCGAGGCTAAGAAAATTTCTTATGAGCAGATGCAGGATGAATGTTTTATTATGCCGCAGTGGGGTAGTGACGATAATATTCGGCGGATTTTAAAGGAACATAATTTGAATTTACAGATTAAATATGAACTAATGGAAGAACGAACGATTTTAGCCATGGTGCAAAGAGGGCTCGGAATTAGTATTTTGCCAGAACTTATTTTAGAACATGTGCCAGAGGGAGTACAACTTGTTGAGCTGGCCGAAGCCGATTATCGCCTCTTAGGCGTGGCGGCCTTATCCTTTAAGAATATTTCACCGGCAGCTCGCAAATTTCTTGATTGTACTCGCTTATGGCTGCGTGAAAATTATGAAGTGGGTTTTTAAACAAATAAAACTGCGTGGCGAAAGCTAGGCAGTTTTTTTATAGATTTTTCCCAAAGTTAAGGATTTTGATTCTTTGTCGATATAATGAATAGAAAGATAAAGCGACGGTACTTTGATTGCGGGAGGATTTCTATGCGGAGCATCAGTTTAGACCAAATTGCGCCAGGGATGTATTTATCTCAGCCCCTTCTGGCTGATGACGGGACTATATTGCTTCATGAAGGCATTGTTATGAAAGATCGCTATATAGAGTATTTAAAAAATCGCGGTTTTACCACTCTTTATGTGGGAGAGCCACAGATGAGCGTCATGGAAACTACAAACGATATGTTATATGGCCTTAAGCAGCAGCAGGCAGCCATTGGGGCTGCCTGTGATTTAGTAGATCAGTTTCAGGTAGGAAAAGATATTTCTTTGACAAAGATGAAGGGTTTTGTTACTAACTGGATTATTCAATTGGCGGACGATCCGCGTAGTATGATGAAGTTGCTTGATATAGGACGTAAAGCCGGGTATATGTTTTCCCACGCAGTAAATACAGCTATTTTGTCGATTATGACAGGTTTGGCCCTAGGATATGAAGAAAAGCAGCTTAATGATTTAGGGTTAGCCGCTTTGCTTCATGATGTAGGAAAAATAAAATTTCCGCCAAAGGTGGCGGAGCAGTTTCCTGATCGGTTAACGCCAGGAGAGCAGGAAGAATACAAACGGCATCCCTTTTACTCTTTAGAGATCTTGCGGGAAAATCATACTGTGTCGGTAGATGTTTTAAACGGTTGCTTTCAACATCATGAGCGATGGAATGGCAGTGGTTACCCCATGGGTTTAAAAGGGGATTCTATTTCGCTGTATGGTCAGATTATTGGTATTGCCGATGTGTATGAACGGTTGATTGTAGGAATGCCGCATCGTCTGCCCACTCCTGTATATTATGCAGCCGCTATTTTGAACCGAGCGGCGGGAACCTATTTTAACCCACGTCTAACGGAGATTTTTGTTCAGAATGTAGTCGTTTATCCTATTGGCAAAAAAGTCTGGCTTAATACACAGCAAGAAGGTTTGATTCTTGGTGTTGATATTCATAATAAGACGACGCCGGTTGTTCGAATTCTGTCTCAAGCGGAGCCCGGCCAGTCGGAACGTGTTTTTTCGCTTGATTTAGCAAAAAATCCGGGACTGTTCATTGTGGATTTTGCAGAAGAATCGCCTTGCTACTCACAACTCTATGCTGAGCAGGCTTATAATTTACAAAGTAAAATTAATTAGATTGTTTCAAACAATTATATTATGGGAAAAAAATGTCACTTTATATTTTTTTGTGAAGGTGAAAAGAAATAAATGTCAAATAATAAAACTGAAATATAAACAAACAGGTCATTTATTAAAGAGCAGGAGTCTTTCTATATGAGAGAAATTATACAAGGCGCCAAAATTATGATTGTAGATGACACACCGTTTAATCTTACTATTTTAACAAAAATGCTCGAATCATTAGGCGCTTGCGCTATGACTTTTACGCGCGGTTGGGAAGCGTTGGCAAGTGCGGAAAAAACTCCTCCTGATTTGATACTGCTTGATATAACGATGCCTGAAATGGATGGATTTGAAGTATGCCGAAAAGTGAAAGAGAGTATTCGGCTTAAGGATATACCGGTTATTTTTATCAGTTCACTCACTGAAATTCGTGATAAAATGCAAGCCTTTGACGTAGGTGCTGTTGATTATATCACGAAGCCTTTTGATGTACGCGAAGTAGAACTTAGGGTTCGTACTCATCTGAAAATTGTTAGGTTGCAGCGACGGGTCGATATTTTTAATCAGCAACTGCAACAACTGGTGCAGGAACAGTATGGCCAAATCTTGAAAGAACAAAATAAGGTAACAGAAGCACAAACGGCAATGATTGTGGCTTTGGCTAAATTGTCGGAATGTCGTGACAACGATACGGGGGCGCATTTAGACAGGGTCAAATATTACTGTCAGATTTTGGCGAAGGACTTAGTAACAAAAAGTTTATTTAGCACTCAAATTGATGAGAAATTTATTAATGTAATTATGTATGCAGCGACGCTGCATGATATCGGGAAGGTTGGAATTCCCGATCGGATTTTGCTAAAACCAGGCAAATTAACAGTAGAAGAATTTGAGGTCATGAAAACTCATACGACACTTGGCGCAATTACAATTGCGCGGATCGTCGCTAAATATCCTGATAATAGTTTATTGACTATGGCTATGGATATTGCTCAGTCGCATCATGAAAATTGGGATGGGACAGGATATCCCTTTGGTTTAAAAGGAACCTTTATTCCTTTATGCGCTCGTATTATGGCTATTGCCGATGTTTACGATGCCTTGCGCTCGAAGCGGCCTTATAAAAATGGTTTTTCCCATGAAGATACTTGTGCGATCATTGTACATGACAAGGGGAAAAAATTCGACCCGGACCTTGTGGATGCTTTTGTAGAAATAAATGGCGCTTTTGCTGAAGTTTTTGAACAAAATAGTGAGCTAGGGCGAAGTGGCTTGTAATAGTCTAAGCAGGAGGGAAGTCCGTGAAAATTCTCATTGTTGATGATTCTGGTTTGTCGCGGGCGCAATTACGCTCTTTTTTTGAAAAGGCCCAAAATGTCCAATTTGATGAAGCTGTAAATGGTATTGATGCTTTAGAAAAACAACGATCCTTTCAGCCAGACATTATTTTTCTTGATTACATTATTCCAGCGCCTGATGGGCTTGCTGTTTTAAAAATTATTTCCCAAATTGATGAGAAAGTTAAAATCTTCATGATTACTACTTTGGGCAATCAGCAATTTTTGCAAGATGAGTGTCAAAAATGGGGGGCTGCCGGGGTTATTACAAAACCTCTTAGCCAAGAAGCTGTTGTAAAGGCTATGACTAAATTATTTAAATCGCAGTCGTAGGATGTGGTAGAATGAAAAAGATTTCCGTCGAAGATCTGAAAGAAGGTATGATCTCTGATCAAACGATTTGCGATAAGCGAGGGATGGTTCTTGTCGCTAAAGGGCTTGTTCTAACTAAAACGATGATTCAGCGGTTGCGCAATTTTGATGTTGCTTTTATCGAAATTTGTGACGAAACTGACGAATTGCCTGAGGCCTGCTCGACTGATACAGTGATTGCCAAACAAACACTTGCTGATACAATCAATCTTACTTATCAGATTAATGAGTTAAGGGCGCTCACCGTTAAGGATAACATGGAGAAAATTGAAACAGTCATTTATTCTGTTTTAAAGCGATCTTTTATTCAAGAGTTTCTTGAAGTTTGCAGCAAGACAAGTATTCTTTATCAACATACTTTGCGTACGACAATTTTGGCCGTTCATTTAGGTCTGATTAAACAGTATGATACTTTGAATTTAGAATATATAGCTATGTGCGCTTTGTTGCATGACTGTGGAATGAATGATGAATTTCACGACGAAGATAAAGAACATCCTTTTTTAGGGTTCGTAAAATTGCGTGAAAATCCGCAAGTTGATATGGTTATTGCCCTTGCTTGTTTGCAACACCATGAATATTATAACGGTACCGGTTTTCCTTTTTCATTTAGTCGTACTCAAATTTCGGAGTTTTCAAGCTTGCTTAGTATCGTGGACTATTATGATCGTCTGATCATCGGTGAGGTTCATCCGCGCAAAGCGCTATTTGATACGATCGGTAAAAAGAAAATTTTATTTCCGCCTGATGCGGTTGAACTGCTGGCAGGCACGATTGATTGGACTCGGCTGTATCAACAAAGGCCTCTTGCGTAGACGATGCGAGAGGTTTTTGTTTTTTTATCGTTTTACATATTTTTACAAAGGGATTATCAGGAAAAACGAGAATTTTTTAAAAAAGTCTTCTGAGTAGAGACATGGTAAAATAAAGTCGGTTTTATTAGCCTATTTTATTGTGTGAAAGGGGGATATAAGCAGAGATTCTTGCGAAACAAAAAATAATAAGATAAGGGGTTTTCGTATGCAAGCGTTTGATTTTAAAAGCGATAAACTGACTGTGCCTGAACTGACAGTTCGCGGTATCGTACTAGGAATGCTGATTACTGTTATTTTTACAGCATCGAATGTGTACTTAGGACTAAAAGTCGGTCTAACCTTTTCCTCTTCCATTCCAGCTGCTGTTATTTCAATGGCTATTTTAAAAATGTTTAAAGATTCTAATGTGCTAGAAAATAATATGGTACAGACCCAAGCATCGGCTGCCGGAACGCTTTCTGCTGTTATTTTTATTGTTCCTGGTTTATTAATGCTTGGCTATTGGCAAGGTTTTGCTTTTTGGCAGACCCTGATGATCTGCGCCTGTGGCGGTTCTTTAGGCGTTTTATTTACGATTCCGTTGCGCCGCGCCATGATTGTTAACAGTGATCTGCCTTATCCCGAAGGCCTGGCAGCTGCTGAGATTCTTAAAGTCGGCAGTGGTCAATCGGTACAGGGAAAAGAAAATGGCATAAAAGACATTCTAGCTGGCGGGGTAGTCGCTAGTTTTGTCAGCCTGTGCGCAGATGGTTTTCAAATCCTCTCTTCAGCTATTCATTATTGGTTTTCTTTTGGCAAGGCGGTTTCGCAGTTGCCGCTTGGTTTTTCTTCCGCTTTGCTTGGTGCTGGTTATTTGATTGGTATAGCCAGTGGGATGGCTATATTAACAGGGACGATTTTGTCATGGGGCGTTTTTGTTCCTTATTTAACTTCAATTACTGCACCGGCCGATGGGCAAAGTATCGGTGCCTTTGCTTCTTCGATTTGGGCGCAAAAGGTACGACTCATTGGTGCTGGAACAATTGGTATTGCTGCTATTTGGACATTGCTTACTTTAACAAAACCGATTCTTGAAGGCATGAAAATCTCGCTTGCTGCTATGCGACAATCGGGTGAGAATCATACCTTGCATCGTATGGATACCGATTTATCGCCTAAAGCGACTGGCGCTGTTTTAGGCGTTGTTGTGTGCGGCTTGTTAGCTACTTTTTATTCTTTTATTTCTGATGCGCATCTTTCAGCAAGCGTTACGGGAGTATTTGTGATTGTTGGTGTTCTTGTTGCGATTTGCATGGGATTCTTTGTCGCTGCCGCCTGTGGTTATATGGCTGGATTGATTGGTACATCGGCTAGTCCTATTTCCGGCATTGGTATTTTAGGCATCATTACTTCATCCCTTGTTGTTTTATTGATTGGTTCGGCTGTAAGTTTATTTGATACGGAACTTGGTAGTAAATTTGCGATTGCTTTGGCCATTTTCATGACCAGTGTAATTGTTAGCATTGCGGCTATTTCTAATGATAATATGCAGGACTTGAAAACTGGCTACCTTGTTGGCGCTACTCCTTGGAAACAGCAGGTTGCTTTACTGATCGGTTGTCTCGTTGGCTCTTTTGCCATTGCTCCGGTTTTAAATCTGCTGTACCAAGCTTATGGCTTTGTTGGCGCTATGCCGCGAAGCGGTATGGACGAAAGTCAGGTTTTATCAGCGCCTCAAGCTACCTTGATGACGACGATTGCCAAAGGTATTTTTAGTCATAATCTTGACTGGAGCTATATTTTATTTGGCATTGCCGTAGGAATTGTTATTATTGTGATTGATCTGATGCTGAAAAAAAATACCGCTAAATACACGTTGCCGCCTCTGGCTGTTGGCATGGGTATCTACTTGCCGCCTACGCTAGAAATGCCTTTAGTGATTGGGGCGGTCATGGGGTATGTCGTAAACCGCTATTTGCAAAAACGAGCTGTTCAGCGTAAGACTCAAGATGTAGACGCTTATGTGGAAAAAGCGAGTCGTCACGGTGTATTATTTGCTTCCGGGCTTATTGTTGGTGAAAGTCTGATGGGGGTTATTATTGCCATTGTGATTGTTTTTTCTGTTTCGAGCGGCGGTAGTGATGCTCCGTTAGCACTTGTAGGGAAAGCCTTTGGTCCGACGGCGGACTTCCTAGGACTTGGCATGTTTATCGCGATGATTTGCTTATTTGTCTATCGCGTTTTAGCGATTAAAGAATAATTATATAAAAAAGAAGTGTTATACATAAATATAATACTGTAAACAATGAGAAGGAGGGCTAAAAGCCCTCCTTCTCATTGTTTTGCTAGATAAATTTGTTGTAATGCTTTATCTAATGTAGGGTATTTAAAAGTAAATCCTTGTGCTAAGGCGGCGCTGGGAACCGCCTGTTGACTACAAAGAAGAACTTCATCAGCCATTTCGCCAAAACAACAACGAGCCAGCCAAGCAGGAAATTGCGTCCAGCAATGTTTGTTAAGCGCTTCGCCGAGTGTTTCGCCGAACTCTTGCATAGTAACAGGTCGAGGCGCTGTGGCGTTATAAGGGCCATCTAATTTTCCCGATAAAGAGAATTCAATCAGAGCAATAAGATCATGAAGGTGAATCCAAGAGACATGGTTTTGGCCATTGCCAATGATGCCGCCTAAACCATAGGCGAAAGGCTGGGCGAGCCTTGTTAAGATGCCACCATTGGGGCCTAGCACCACGCCAAAGCGTAGTCTGACGATTTTTACTTTGGCATTGCGGGCTTTTTCCGCGGTGGCTTCCCAATCACGGCAGGTTTTGGCTAAAAACCCTGTACCAGAGGGGGAGTGCTCGGTGAGCGGACCAAGCGGCGCTGTCCCATAGTAACCTACGGCTGAGGCGTTAATAAGCAAAGACGGTGTTTTTTGACCTGTGCTGAAGTTATATGAGATACTGTTAGCAATTTGGGCTGTCCTGCTTAGACGGCTGTCGCGAATTTTATCTTTGATAGCCTTAGTCCAGCGTAAATCTTTGCCGATGTTGTACCCTGCCAAATTAATTATGGCTTCAAATCTAGCAAGAGTGTCCGCGGGCAAGAGTTCCTGCGGATTTTTACTAACAATATAGGGAATGTTATAAGCGTTAGCTGGCTCTTGCTTCAAAAGGTGTGTCACTGCATGCCCTTTATGTAAAAGCTGTTTGGTGAGAGCTGTACCGATAAAACCTGTGCCACCTGTAAGTAAAATGTTCATAAAGCACCCTCCTTCAGTAAATTTACACAAAGCTTTTTTTATAAATTCTGCTTTCAATTAGAAACTCCTGTACATTTTTAGGATATTTTGTTAGAATATAGCTGATAAGCGAAGCTGTTACGAAGAAAGGGCGGGTAAATCATGATCAATGAAAAAGTGCAAAATGCTTTTAACAAACAAATTCAAAAAGAATTTTATTCTGCTTACCTCTATCTAGCTATGTCTGCTTATTCTGAAGAAAAAAATCTAAAGGGATTTGCGCATTGGCTTAAAGTTCAGTATGAAGAAGAACGAGCTCATGCTCTGAAACTTATGGACTATTTGTCTGAACGTGGCGGGAAAGTCTTGTTAGAAGCGCTTGAGGCGCCTGAACATGACTTCGGTTCTCCTGTAGAAACTTTTGAAGCAGTTGTAAAACATGAACAATCTATTACAGAAAGCATCAATAAACTTTATGAAGTCGCTTTAAAAGAAAAAGACTATGCGGCGCAGATCTTCTTGCAGTGGTATATTACGGAGCAAGTTGAAGAAGAAGCAAGTGCCACGGCTGTACTGGAACGCCTTAAAACTGTAGGTGACAAGGGGAGCGCGATCCTATATATTGATAAGGAATTAGGAAAACGAGCTGCTGAATAAATCATTGTTTTTTAGTAAAAGAGTGCATGAGACCATGCGCTCTTTTTTTGATTTTTTCTCTGGCTGTAGACTGTGGTATACTTAAAAGAAAACTAAGGCTGTTGACATAGTTTTGTTTGAGATGGGAGGCAGTATCTTGATTATCGGAATTGGACTTGATATTGTTGAAATTGACCGAATTGCTGCTGCCATAGAAAAAGATTCTTTTGTAAAGCGAGTTTTTACTCCTGCGGAGCAAGCGTACTGTGAAAGTCTCAGGGCAGGCTGCGCGGCTTCTTTTGCAGCGAGATTTGCTGCCAAGGAAGCTTTCTTAAAGGCTTTGGGAACAGGACTAAGAGAAGGCAAATGGATTGATATGGAAGTTTTGCCTGATGAACTAGGAGCACCGCATCTTTCGCTTTCAGGCCGGTTTGCTGAGATGGCAGAAGAAAAAGGAATTTCTGAAATTTATATATCACTGACGCATGCGAAAAAGTATGCGGCAGCACAGGTAATTTGTTGGGGAGGTAAAAAAATATGAAAATAGCTATGGCGGAAGAAATGCGGGAAATAGACCGCAAAACAATAGAAGAGTATGGAATTCCTGGTGTTGTCTTAATGGAAAATGCCGGAGCAGCTGTTGCTCGATATATGGAAAAAATCCTTGGTGATGTGACGGGAAAACGGATTACTATTTTAGCTGGTAAAGGAAATAATGGCGGCGATGGCTTTGTTGTCGCTCGTTACTTGGCAAACCGTGGCGCTAAAGTTAAGGTTTTTCTTTTTTCTGAACAAGGTGATGTAGCGGGTGATGCGGCAGTTCATCTTGACGTTTTGTTGCAAATGGGAATTGACATTTTAGAAATCTCTGCTGAGCGTGATTGGGACCGTTTAAAAGTTTCTCTGTCATTTTCCGATTGCCTTGTTGATGCGTTGCTAGGAACGGGTATGACAGGCGAGTTATATCCTGTATTTTCCCAAGCGATTGAAGCGATAAATAAGGCGGGAAAGTTGACTTTTGCGATTGATTTACCTTCTGGCGTTCAAGCAAATGATGGACGGGTTATATCGACTGCAGTAAAAGCAGATCATACAATTACCCTGGGGCTAGCTAAACCTGGTCTGTTTCTTTATCCTGGGACAGAATATGCCGGCCAGGTTGTTATTGATGATATTGGGATTCCCGCCGCTTTACTATGCCAAGATCGGATTCGCCAAAATGTGCTGACCGCAACTGATATGGTGACAAAAATTCCTTTACGATACGCAGAAAGTCATAAGGGAGACTGCGGTTGGGCGCTAGTATTAGGCGGGTCTGAAGGCTACACTGGCGCTGCAGCGCTGACGGCAGCTGGGGCGCTTCGTGCAGGAACAGGGCGAGTTACTTTAGGTGTAGCTGAATCAATCTATCCAATTCTTGCGGCAAAATTAACCGAAGCCATGGTAACACCCTTGCCTGGCGGGACAGGGGCTATACTGACACCTGATTCGTTGCCCGGGATTGAACTATTAGCGGAAAACGTCTCTGTTGTAGCAATCGGGCCAGGTTTGGGACGAACGGAAGAGACGCTGAATTTGGTGCGGGAATTAGTTCATAAGGTAGACAGACCCTTTGTTATTGATGCCGATGCTCTCTATGCAGTAACAGTCGATGAAAATTTGTTTCAGGAAAGTCCCGCTTTGTGTGTATTGACGCCTCACCCTGGTGAAATGGCGGCGATGACTGGGCTTTCCGTTAAAGAAATTCAAGAGAATCGTTTAACTGTAGCTAAAGAATATGCGGAAAAGTGGCAGAGTATTGTTGTGTTAAAGGGGGCTGCTACGATTATCGCTTTTCCTGACGGTGAACTTTATATTAATTCTACGGGCAATGCCGGTATGGCTACAGGCGGTATGGGTGACGTGCTCACTGGTATGATTGCCGCCTTTATTGCTCAAGGCTGTTCAAGTCATGAAGCAGCTTTGCTTGGTGTATATTTGCATGGTTTAGCTGGTGATTTAGTTGCAAAAAGTAACCCGATTGGCATGGCGGCAAGTGATGTAGCGGAAGTGATTCCTGCTGCGATTTATGGCCTGCTTTCTGAAAAATAACGGATGGTTTTTCAAAGGGCAATTTTGTCAGCTGGTTTATGATAGATAAAAGTTGACATTCGTCTATATGGTTCTATATACTGTTGATAGATGTAGGCGCCGCAAGAGTCAGCGGGGGTGAGAGAGTGGCCGAATTAAAACGGATTATGATTAGTCTTCCCAATAGTTTACTACAGGAAGTGGACGGAATTATTGCCATGGAAAAATTAAGCCGCAGTCAATTTGTTCGAGAGGCAATGCGGCTGTATATCGAGGATAAGAAACGCAAGGCTGTACGGGACATGATGAAAAAAGGGTATCAGGAAATGGCGGTCATTAATTTGGCATTAGCAGAAGAAGGTTTGCCTGCCGATTGTGAAGCTTCTGATTTGATGCCTACTTTACTGGCGGAGCGTGAATAAGCGGTGGTCGTAAAACGCGGAGACATTTATTTTGCCAATTTAAGTCCTGTAGTCGGTTCAGAACAGGGAGGACACCGTCCTGTTTTAGTGATTCAAAATGATGTGGGCAATAAATATAGTCCAACTGTAATTGTGGCGGCAATTACCTCACAAATTGCTAAGGCTAAATTGCCAACTCATATTGAAATTAGCGCGAAACTCTTTCAAATGGATAAAGACTCCGTTATTTTGCTGGAACAGCTTCGAACGATTGATAAACGGCGTCTCCGAGAAAAAGTGACTCATTTAAGCGAAGAGGTTATGGAAAAAGTCGATGAGGCGATTCGCGTTAGCCTTGGTCTTATGGAGTTATGAAATAAAGAACATAGTCATTAAAGCTGAATTCTATGATGGTTTCAGCTTTTTTTGTTTGCCTGCGACATAGGTCCTGCAGGATTTATTTTTTTTGCGGCGAAAATAAAACAAAGTATGTCGCAGAAACAGGAGGTGTGGTGAATGCGGCAAAAAATTGCCATCTTATTGTTTATGGCAATCTTATTGATTCCTCAGTTCGTTTTTGCTGGAGCAGGGACCACGTCTTTAACAAATATCCGTTGGGCCAATCATGTCGATGCAGCAACAGGTGCTCTATCATTTCGGATGGTTGTTGATGTCTCAGGCCCAGTACAGGCGGCGGGGACAATTGTATCGACGGCACAGCCGCGATTAGTTGTCGATATAAAAAATGCAGCGGCAGGCCGTGTAGGTCCTGTCAGTTTTGATGGGAAGATTGCTAGCAAAGTCAATGTGGTTTCTGGCGCTAATGCAGCGAAACTTGTTATTGATTTAGCGGATGTCATTACGGCAAGCAATTTCAAAGTGTTTACTCTTCCTTCCGACAGTAAGAATAATAAACCCTATCGTGTTGTCGTAGATATTAGTAAGCCAATAGCTAAAGCGAACTTTTCTTATTCTGCAGGACTTGCCCAGAAGACTATTGTTTTAGATCCTGGTCATGGTGGGAGTGATCCTGGCGCTATTGGTCCGGGGAAAAATCAGGAAAAAACGGTTACTTTGGCTGTGGCTGCGAAAGTAAAAGCCATGTTGGAACGAGCTGGCGCTAAAGTGATCTTAACGCGTGACACTGATGTGGATGTTTATGGACCAAATGCAAGCGGCGTAGAAGAACTAGGGGCAAGGGCCGATGTTGCAAACAGTCGCAAGGCCGATATCTTTTTAAGTATTCATGCAAACTCTTTTACCAATCCAGCTGTTAATGGAGCGGCTACATATTATTATGAGAAATCAGATTATGATGCGCTCCTAGCTCAATCGTTGCAGACTTCTTTTGTACAGGCCACAAATCTTCAGGACCGAGGCACGTATCAGGCCAATTTTTATGTTATAAAACATACAACGATGCCTGCTGCGCTGATAGAACTTGCTTTTATTTCTAATCCTGAAGAGGAAAAAGATTTGATAAATAGTCAATTTCAGCAGAAAATGGCAAACGGAATTGTCCAAGGACTTGATTCTTTCTTTCTACAGGCAGCAAGCAGAGGGGGGAATCGTTCATGAAGCGGTATTTGATTTTGGCGCTTTTTGTTATTTTTCCGATGTTGCTCTTAACAGGGTGTGACAATTCGCAAAGTGCAGCGACTACGTCAACGTCTGGAGCTAACGCTTCAACTGATGCTGCGAAAACACCTGTCCAACCAGTGGCGGCGGGTACTCCTATTGATTCGAAGCTGAGCTATGTCAAGTTTAATTTGTATTTTCCCAGCGATGATGGCGCCCATCTTGTGATGGAACCAAGAACTTTTCCGTTAAATGACCAACCAGCCCATATGGCAGTGGAAGCTCTTTTGACTGGGTCTAATCAGCCGCATACCGCAAAGGTGTTTCCGGCAGGGACAAAATTGCGGCAGCTTACCATCAAAGACGGCGTTGCTTATGTGGATTTTAATAAGGCCCTATTGAAGGGGAATGGTGGATCTGCCACGGAAATGCTTCTGGTTACTTCCTTGGTAAATACTCTTACTGAATTTTCTACAGTGGATAAAGTACAAATTTTAGTAGAAGGCAAAAAAATTGACACTCTTTACGGACATATGGATCTTTCCGTTCCACTAAGCAGGTCCGAGAGCATTGTTAAAAAATGAGCATAAAAAAACCAGCCATTGTGGCTGGTTTTTAGCTTTTCTGTTAATCAATATAGTGGCGAGGTACTCGCTTGCTTACAGCACAAGCTAGTTCGTAATGAATTGTCTGGGCAATATCTGCTAATTCGCCTAACGTGATTTCTTCTTTGCCTTGTTGGCCGAATAATACGGCCTCATCGCCAGCCTGCACAGTAGGATCATTGCCTAAGTTGACCATGATTTGATCCATGCAAATATTGCCAATCAGTTGGCGGCGTTTTCCCCCAATGAGAATCGGCGCTTTGTTAGAAAGTAAGCGATGGTAGCCATCGGCGTAGCCGATTGGCAGTGTAGCCACATAAACATCTTCGTCTGCTGTAAAGGTCCGGCCATAACCGACCGTCGTTCCAGCAGGAATTTGTTTTACATAGGCAACTTTTGTTTTTAAGGACATAACTGGTTTTAAGTTTAGGTGTTGCTGCATTTCTTTCGAAGGTTCCAAGCCATATAAAATGATGCCAGGGCGAGCATGAGTGCAAATAGTACAGTCTAGGTCCATAATGCTGGCGCTATTGGCGAAGGAAATATAGGGTAGCTGGATGCGTTTGGCTTCCAAAGTCTGCAAGGCATTTTTGAAAGCGCCTATTTGCCTTCCCGCGTATTCTTTGTCAGCGCTATCGGCTGTAGCTAAATGGGTGAAACAGCCGCGTAGATTGGCATTCGGTAAGGATGCGGTATAGTCGACAAATTCTAAGAGGTCTTGCGGTAGAAAACCAATACGACTCATGCCTGTATCGACTTTTAGCATAATCCGCGCCTGTTGGCTTTTGGCACGGGCTGTTGTAGCAAGCAGGTCAATTTGTTCTTTCGTACAGGCGGCTACGGTTAAGTCGTATCTGATGATGTCTTTAGCCTCTTCAGGGAAAGTAAGTCCTAAGATCAGAATAGGAACTTTTATACCTGCTTCACGCAGCTCAATTCCTTCTTGGACGGTCGCAACAGCCAAAGACGTAGCGCCTTCAAACAAAGCCCGTTTGCTTACTGGGATTGCGCCGTGGCCGTAGGCGTCAGCTTTGACGACAGCTGTCATATCAATGGCAGCAGGGAGATGTTTACGAATTTGTCTAAGATTGTGAGAGAGATAACTTAGGTTTACTTGCGCAATGGTTGGTCTCATTTCAGGATTCCTTCTTTACCGTTTGTTAAGATCATGCTGATCCGACTTTGTATGAATTTGCTGTAACGGCTGAATTTTCCTGTTTTCCGTGTAACTTTTTTTCTAAAGGGTATACTGAAAAGGCAGGAAACATTTAGTTGAAGATGGAAATAAAGGAATTGTTCAGGTTGTTGACAGTGATTGAGGTGGAAAAATGAATGTAACAGATCTTGGTGAATTTGGGCTGATTGATATATTGAAACAAGATACGATTCATGATCCTGGCACAGTTGTTGTTGGGATTGGCGATGATGCGGCTGTGCTTTTGCCGACGCCTCATAGATTGCAACTGATGACGACAGATATGCTTGTAGAAAATGTTCATTTTGATATGAAAACAACCTTGCCGTTGCAACTGGGATATAAATCAATGGCTGTGAGTTTTAGTGATATTGCCGCTATGGGCGGCAAGCCGAATCATGCTGTCGTTTCTATTGCGCTTCCGCCTCAGACCGATGTAGAACTTTTAATTAATCTTTATGAAGGCATGAAGGAAATTTGTCGTGAGTATGGCGTCAATATTGTTGGCGGCGATACGGTAGCGTCAAAAGAAAAACTTGTTATTAGTGTAACAGTAACTGGTGAAGTAGATCCATCTTTTTTAGTGCGGCGTTCCGGCGCTCGTGTCGGTGATCTTGTTGTTGTAACAGGAACGCTCGGTAATTCGAGCATGGGCTTTACTTTGTTATCAGAAGGGCAGTGGGAAGAGATTTCTTTTGCTTGGCCACTGGTAACCGCCCATCTTACACCGCGACCGCAAGTTGAACTAGGACAGCTGTTAGCGAAAAATGGGGCTCACAGTATGAATGATATTAGTGATGGGCTCGCCAGTGAAGCAAATGAAATTGCAGCTGCCAGCAAAGTGGGCATGATTCTTGATGAGGCAAAGATTCCTTTATCAGATGAGTTAAAGCAGGCGGCTCGTCTGCTAGAATTGTCAGCAGTGGAATGCGCCCTCTATGGAGGGGAAGATTATCAGCTTGTCTTTACGATGAGCCAAGGTGATTTTGCTTTGCTCACAGAGCAGTATCCTGATTTAGCGCTCACTGCTGTTGGCGAGGTTGTTGCTGGAAAAGAAGTGTTTTTGCGGACGGTAGCAGGTGATATGACTTTGCTGGAGCCGAAAGGATACAATCATTTCCGTTAGGAGGATACATGGTTTCAATTCAATGCAATGGTTTAGCCGATACAGAAGATCTCGCCACCTTTGTCGCTTCTTTACTAAAAGACGGTGATGTGCTTGCGCTGGAAGGCGATTTAGGGGCTGGTAAAACTTTTTTTGTCCAGCAAATCACGAAAGTGCTAGCGCCAGACAGCGAGGCGACAAGTCCGACCTTTACAGTGCTTCAAGTTTATGAAGGAACTGTAGAAATTCATCATTTTGATCTGTATCGCTTAGAATCAATAGAGGAACTAGAAGATATCGGTTTTTATGAATATACGACGTATGGCATTTCTTTGATCGAATGGCCTGATCAATTTCGTGAGGCTTTACCTAGCAATTATTTATGGATTACTATTGAAAAAGGCGCGGGCGAGGAAGAACGAATTTTTCAGTTTCAGCCGCAAGGAAAGCGCTATGAATTTTTGTGTGAGGAGCTGAAGCATTTTGCTAATCCTAGCTCTTGATACAGCAACTCTTGTTTCTTCTGTTGCTTTAGATACGGAAGAGAAATTGCTTGCTGAATTTACTTTGCAAACGACAAAAACCCACTCGGAGAAGCTTTTACCGACGATTGATGCGCTTTGCCGCTTTGCTGCGGTGGAGCCAGAACACATTGAGGCTATTGCTGTGAGTATCGGACCAGGCTCATTTACGGGCCTGCGTATTGGCTTGGCAACAGCAAAGGCCATGAGTTATGTTCGTTCACTACCGTTAATTGGCGTACCCACCTTGGCAGGACTTGCTTATAATCTGGCTGGTTCTACGCAAATTTTAGCGCCGGTCTTAGATGCGCAAAAAGGTAATGTTTACATGGCGCTTTATGAGTTTACTGCCGACGGTATTCAGGAACGAATGCCTGTGACGATTTTAAAAGCCGAGGCAGCTTATGAAAAATTGGTTTCCTTAGCAAGAAAAGTTACATTACTTGGTGAGTCAGCCCAAGTAGTACAGGCAGCTGGTGACAATAATCCGCTGATTACTGTGGCTCCACCGCACTTACTTATGCCGCGAGCCGCCAGTATTGCTGCAGCCGCGCGACAGCTTTATCAGCAAGGCAAGGTCTTTGATGCGATGACGCTTGAGCCGATTTATATCCGCCGTTCTGAAGCCGAGGTTTTATGGGAAAAACGCCAGCAAAATCAAATGCCCATGTTGCAAACGAAGGAGCATCATGGACAAGCTTAACGTGCGTAGCATGACAGAACAGGATATTGATGGTGTGCTGGCGATTGAGGAAGTATCCTTTTCTGAGCCGTGGTCGCGAGTCGCTTTTGAAGCGGAAGTAGCGGAAAATGATCTGGCCTATTATTTGGTGGTGGAAAAAGACGGGGAAATTGCCGCTTATGCGGGAACTTGGTTGATTCTTGATGAAGCTCATGTAACGAATGTGGCTGTACTGCCAAAGTACCGTCAGCAAGGAATAGGAGCTGTGATTTTAAAAACTCTAATTGAAAGAGTCAAAGCCCAGGGAGCTGTGAGGATGACACTAGAAGTTCGTACGTCTAATACGGCAGCTCAAAACCTTTATAAAAACTTTGGCTTTGAAGCCAAGGGAATTCGTAAGAAATACTATAGCGATACAGGCGAAGATGCCATCATCATGTGGGTCGACCTATGAAAAAAAGCCACTTTCGTGGCTAAGGGTGATTGTGCTACAGCCTATGCGATAACAGGTCGGTTTGTGCTGACTTGTAGACGGGACGGCGCCTAACCGTCCTGCTTATTTTTATTTGGGGTATGTAATGGAGGATATTATAATATTATGGAGAAAGAAAAGAAATCCATTTTTGTACTTGGATTGGAAACAAGTTGCGATGAGACATCGGCGTCAGTTATACAGGACGGACGGATCATTTTATCAAATGTGATTTCATCGCAGGTCCCAGTTCATCAAAAATTTGGCGGCGTTGTGCCGGAAATTGCTTCGCGCAAACATATTGAACAAGTTATTCCTGTTGTGGATCAGGCTCTTACAGAAGCAGGGCTTAAAATTACCGACATGGATGCTATTGGCGTGACCTATGGACCCGGTCTCGTCGGCGCTCTGTTAGTAGGAGTCGCAGCGGCGAAAGCTTTAGCTTTTGCGGCGAAAGTTCCTTTGGTGGGAGTTCATCATTTAGAGGGACATATTTTTGCTAATCTATTGGCCCATCGTGACTTAGAGCCACCTTTTTTAGCATTGGTTGTGTCAGGCGGCCATACTTCTCTGGTGAAAGTAACTGGCTATAATTCCTTTGAACTTTTGGGACAAACGCGTGATGATGCCGCAGGCGAGGCTTTTGATAAGATTGCCCGCGTCATGGGTCTGCCTTATCCTGGCGGTCCCCATATTGATGAATTGGCTAAATCCGGTAATCCCGCGGCTATTGCTTTTCCGCGGGCGCTTGTCCATGATTCCAACTATGACTTTAGTTTTAGCGGCTTAAAGTCGGCAGTACTGAATTATTTAAATGCTAAAAAGCAAAAACAGGAAAGTTACGATCAAGCCGACGTGGCTGCTAGTTTTCAAGCTGCTGTGGTCGATGTTCTCGTGGAAAAGACTGCGGCTGCCGTGAAAGAAACGGGAATTTCTAAAGTGGTTCTGGCGGGCGGGGTAGCGGCAAACTCTTCGTTACGTCTTCAGTTAACCAAGGCTCTTAATAAGCAAGGTGCTAAGGTTTTTTATCCACCCCTTATTTTATGTACGGATAATGCGGCAATGATTGGTTGTCGCGCCTACTATCAATTTCAGAGCGGTTTTACTTCGCCTCTTACTTTAAACGCTAGGCCAACGATGCGTTTAGGTCAGTCTTTGGGCTAAAGCGCCTTTCAAAATACTTTTTTTCTAAGCAAGGATTTTTCTCTTTCATGTGGAATAGTTAGTACTTTAATAAAGAAAAGTGTAATTCTGTAAGTCGTGGGGGGCGCCTATGGGAGTTATTAGTGACATTTGCCGAAAAACAACAAGTTTAAAATCGCAGCAAATCATGCATTTAGAAAACCAGGCGAAGTTGATGGGAATTGCGGCTGATTTGGCTCATGCTCAGATTACAATTTATGCAAAAACGCACTCTGACAAGTATCTTGTCATTATTGCGCAGGTGCGGCCCAACACGAGTTTTATCGAATATCGCCCCCATCTTCTAGGAACTACGGTGCGAGCTGATGAAGAGCCGCTTGTTTGGCGGACGCTCACGACAGGAAAAAATATTTCTGGTCAACGAGAATGGGAAATTGGCATGGAATCGCTGGAAATGAAAACTTATGCGATAAAAGATGAGCAGGGTGAAGTCATTGCCGTGGCTAGTTTTGAAGCCAGCTTTGAAGAGGCGCAGGCCCGCATCGGTTCGCATAATATTCTTGTGGATACGGCCTTTTTGCTGTTTACGACAACAAGTCCAGCTCTGTCTGGCGGCGATATGTACCGACGACTTAGTGCGCGTGATGGAATTGTGATTGTTGACGACTCCGGTCAGGTTATTTTTGCCAATGCCGTCGCCACAAGTATTTATAAAGTACTTGGCGTGAGTCATATTGTTGGTCGGCGGGTTACGGACCGCCGCACTCACATGAATTTAGTACAAAGTGCAATTGAGCAAAAGCGGGCCCAGGAACAAGAGCTTGAAACAGGCAATTTGATTTTTAATCAAAGGGCTTTGCCAGTAGTAAAGGCTGATATTGTATGCGGCGTACTATTTATTGTCAGCGATATTACAGAAATTAAGAAAAAAGAGAAAGAATTGCTCGTTAAATCAGCGGTGATTCAAGAAATTCATCATCGCGTTAAAAATAATCTGCAGACGATTGCCAGCTTACTGCGGTTACAGGCACGTCGGTCGCCATCGCCTGAAGTAAAGGCGTCGCTAAGAGAATGCATTAACAGGATTCTTAGTATTTCTGTCATTCATGAATTTTTGTCACAGCAAGATGTAGAAGTGATTAATGTGGCTGAAGTGGCAAAAAATATTATGGATGCAGTCATTCAGAATATGCTGGAACCTGATTTTAATATCCAAACGGTATTTAACGGCGAAACCGTGATTTTACCTTCTGACTATGCTAGCAGCTTGGCGCTGGCAATTAACGAACTGATTCAAAATTCGATCGAACATGGTTTTGTCGGCTGTAAGGAAGGCTTGATTGGTATTGATATTCGCGCTCTGCCTGACTGCTATCAAGTAGAAATCTATGATAACGGCATTGGGCTTCCGCCAAACTTTGATCCCCATAAATTGAAGAGTCTGGGCATTCAAATAGTTACAACCCTAATTGAATCCGATCTATCCGGGAAGTTTGAATTGAAGTCGCAAGGCGGAACAAGAGCTATTATTACAATACCCCGGATGACAGAGGGAGGATAAGAGAGATGGACGCATTAAGGATTGTAATCGCTGATAATGAATCAATCATCCGTATGGATTTGAAGGAACTACTGGAAGAAGCGGGGCACGAAGTAGTTGGCGAAGCCTCTGATGGTGCTAAAGCTGTCGATTTGGCACGGCGTCTAAAGCCTGATCTTGTTATCATGGATATTAAAATGCCGGAAATGGATGGAATTACGGCGGCGCGCATTTTATCTACTGATAAAGTAGCTCCCGTTTTGTTATTAACAGCATTTAGTCAGAAGGAGATTGTTGATAAAGCAAAGGATTCTGGCGTTTTGGCATATCTTGTCAAGCCTGTCAAAGAAGCGAATCTGTTTCCTGCTATCGAAATTGCCTTGTCGCGCTTTAGAGAGTTCAGTGAACTGGAAAAAGAATTAGAAGATGTAAAAAATTCTTTGGAGATGCGGAAAATTTTGGATCGGGCCAAGGGAATTTTAATGGATGCCTATCATCTGAGTGAAAGTGAAGCATACCGCCGGATTCAGCAGTATAGTATGGCGAAGCGAAAATCGATCCGAGAAGTAGCAGAGGCTATTATTAATTCCGTTAAGAAAAAATAACAAAATGGACTTGAAGAGCGAGGTCTTGCCGGTGGCGGGACCTCGTCTTGTTGCTGCACTA
Source organism: uncultured Pelosinus sp. (assembly GCA_900550105.1). Taxonomy (GTDB): domain Bacteria; phylum Bacillota; class Negativicutes; order UMGS1260; family UMGS1260; genus UMGS1260. The sequence goes on along the minus strand of URQW01000015.1, from coordinate 861 downwards.
GAAAAAAAGTAAAAAAAATCTTCTTTTTTTGTGGAAAACGCTTGATTTTTTGCCCAAAATTATATATCATAATTTATGGAATTAGCACTCTATCTTAGTGAGTGCTAACAATAATAAAAACGAACACTTTTAAAGGGAGGTTATTTTTTCATGATTAAGCCATTAGGTGACAGAGTTGTTATTAAAGCCTTAGAAGCCGAACAAAAAACAAAGAGCGGAATCGTTCTTCCTGATACGGTGAAGGAAAAACCTCAAGAAGGTGAAATCGTTGCCGTAGGAACAGGTAAACTTTTGGAAAATGGTACAAGAGTTGCTTTGGAAGTGAAAGTTGGCGACAAAATCATTTTCTCGAAATATGCTGGCACAGAAGTAAAGATCAACGATCAGGAATATATCATTCTCAGCGAAAGAGATATTTTGGCTGTTGCCGAATAATCTAGCGTGAGACGTAACGAAAATAAAAGGGGGATATACATACAATGGCTAAACAGATTATTTTTGATGAAGAAGCACGCCGCGCACTGGAAAGAGGCGTTAATGCTTTAGCAAATGCTGTAAAAGTAACTCTTGGACCAAAAGGCCGCAACGTGGTTCTTGATAAAAAATTCGGTGCTCCGACCATTACTAATGACGGCGTAACGATCGCTCGCGATATTGATTTGGAAGACCCATTTGAAAATATGGGCGCTCAGCTCGTTAAAGAAGTTGCTACAAAAACAAATGATGTAGCAGGTGATGGCACGACAACAGCTACGCTTTTAGCTCAAGCTTTCATCCATGAAGGCATGCGCAATGTTGCTGCTGGCGCTAACCCAATGATTATTAAAAAAGGCATCCAGAAAGCTGTAGATGCTCTTGTTT